>NZ_KE124774.1:2999355-3301855 GCF_000188155.2 Methylocystis sp. ATCC 49242 | reverse complement strand
GAAGGAGAAACTCCCGTAGCGCGGATCGATCGCCTGCACCGCCTGAGTCGGCCGCGCGTCCAGCGTATCCAGCGTCGGGGCCGCGTCCTTCTTCGAGAAGCGCGGCTGTGTGGCGCTGGGGGGGAGCGCATAGGGGCTTACCTTGGCCCCTCTCGGCGCGCCGAAGACTGGAAACCCCGTAACTGCGTTGCGGCCCACATTGAAGAACCAGAGCCTGTCGGACGGCAGGACTCCATTACGCGCGACAACATAGCCCATGGCGAAAGTGTCTGTCTGGTTGGCGGGAACCGGCGTAAAGACCTTTGCGCCGTTGGCGTCGCGCAAATCCATCTTCTTCCCGACCTTGAATGTGGCCTCGCCGGGACAGGTCGCGCCCGCAGGAGGCTTGCTGATCCCTATGAGGTCGGATCCGAGGAAGACGCGGCCGGAAACGTCGAAACTGTTGACGCCGACGATCAGGAAAAACTGGCTGTCGCCGAGCCGGGGATAGTCCGGGAAACGCGTTCCGAAACGCAATTGATAGTGACACCAGTCGGCCGTCACATTGCGGGGGTTATCCGACTTGCTGAAACCAAAGGAGAGCCGGGCATCCGCAGTCGAATGGATCGAAGCCGCCACGTAGTAAAAACGATTTGTCGTCGGATCCCAGACGATTTGCGGATTGAAGCTGTTCACGGTCGAAGCGACGTTCGTCAGCTGGTTCAACGTGCCGGACGCGATCCGCGCGCCGGTCACGCGATTAAAAACGCCGGCCTTGCTATTGACGATCTGGATGAAACTCTTCGGACCAATCGCGCCGGTCGTGTCGGGCGGAGACACGTTATTATCCGTCAGGCCAGCGAAATTGAGTCCTCCAATGACGGAAGGAGCATTTGACGTCTCCGATTCGCCCGCGACCATCCGCTCGAATGGCGTCAGCGGGGCGCTCCGGTCCGATTCCTCCGCGACTTCGCGCGCGGCGTCGGCCGCAGCCTTGCCAGCGACATCAGCCGCGCTGAACGGCAAAGGGCCGTCCCTGAGCGCAGATCGCGCGGCGTCGCTCAGCGTCCCGTCTGAAGCCTCCATCGGATCCGCGCTTTGAGCGCGCATTAGCTCTTCCGCGGCGACAGAACGTGGCTCCCAACCCCAGATCAAAGCCGACAGCAGAAGATTCAATCCGAGGAACGACAGACGCGAATCTGATTTTAAAGATTGCCGATTGCATCTTTTTTCATGCGTTCCTGCACGCTCTGTCATGACATCAGGCTCCCCTCAGCTACAAAGATCCTGCAATTTCCTCCAATTACGAAAGTTGTGGCCGGCAACGCCCGCGAGCCGCGAATATCTTGCATGCAAATATGCCAATTATCGAAAATACAATCTTCCGTGAAAACCAAACCCCGGCCGCATATTAATCGTGGCATCGGCCTACTCCCGCGCGTTTTCTGGACTCTGGCGGGCGCTCGTGCGGGAGACGAAACACGATTGCGCCCCGATCTTCATTTTTGCCGCCTCGCAATCCATAAAGCGAGTGCGATCGGCTGGCATCGAGGTTCTCCCTGACGCCGTTCTTCGCGGGACTGCTCAACGTGAATATGGCGCTGGCTGCTCTTCTGGTTCTTCCGCCCGGCTTCCTCTTTGGCCGTTTACCTCTATCCAGTCCTTCTTGTGGCAATCGACCCCTTTATGTGCGCAAAGCCAACTGGGCTCCCGGACCATGAAGAGCCGCCATGGCTCTAATTTTATATTGGCCCATTCGACATATATCGTCTTCGTGTAGAGGCTGACGTGCCAGGGCTCTTTTTTAACGCTGTATTTTGGCCCATGCAGTTGTTTGAAATCCCGGGAGTATAATTGGTCTGCTAACCTGTTGAGCAACGGGCTCTGGAATGTGGTGACGGGCTGCTTACCCAACATGGCTCCGACCACAATGTTTTGCGCATCAGCCGGATTGGTGAATCGGAACGGTCTCATCTGGTGCAGGTTTCTCCACGTCTGCTCCAGCGCCATTTCCATGCCGCCCTTGCCGAACCTGCAGGCTTGCTCTCGATTGAATCCGGCGATCGTTACATGATGACCGCCCCATCGCACCCCCGGTTCGAAGCCGGGCGAGAGGTACACGCCCCAGGCGTTGGCGTGACATTGGGAGACGGGCATCTGTCCCGTCTCCTGAGCTTTTGCCAAGTCAAAGCTGCCTGCCCACGAAAGCGCACAGAAAAAAGCGAGAAGATTCCAAGCAATTAGTCTCAAAATGGCTCGCCTCTCGCGTTTCTTCCTCAAACTAATCTACCTTAAAATTAGTCTCGAAATCAGGATTTAACACATTATTCCTGAAAAACATGGCGCGACTTTCCGCCTCACCTTCTCCCGACAAGCGTTGGCGCCGGGACTTTTTTGATCGAGATAAAGGGTGACGGCTGCCGCCCGCGTCTGAGAGCTTGGAGACCTTTTCGGCGGGTTTGGCCGCGCGAATCTGGGCGTCGGTCAGCGGCAGGTCGGTATATTTGTTAGCAGATCGGGGTCTGCCAACAAATATACCAACGGATTCGTTGGATACAAACGGACGCGCCGGGACGCCCTAGAGGGTGTTATGTACTTTGGTGATTGATTGTCTTAGTAGAATCGGATGTCTCCGATTCGCAAACCTTATCCGTCTGACGTCAGCGACGAAGAATGGTCGCTGGTTGCGCCTTATCTGACGCTCATGGACGAAGGCGCGCCGCAGCGTCAACATTCGCTGCGCGAGCTGTTCAACGGCCTGCGTTACGTGCTGCGCTACGGCATCGCCTGGCGCGCCATGCCCAACGATCTGCCGCCATGGTTCGCCGTGTATCAGCAATCGCAGCGCTGGCTGTCGGCGGGCGTGTTCGAGGCGCTTGCGCAGGATCTGCGCGCCCAGTTGCGCGTCGCTTCCGGGCGGGCGGCGGAGCCGACGGCGGCGATCATCGACAGCCGCACCTTGCGCTCGACCCCTGAGAGCGGCCCACGAGCGGGCTATGACGGCGCGAAGCGAAAGCGCGGCTCGAAGCTGCACATGGCAGTCGACACATTGGGCCATTTGCTGGCGTTGCATGTCACGCCGGCGAATGTCGATGACCGCGCCGAGGTCGGCAAGCTCATCGCAGCCGTGCAGGATGTGACAGGCGAAAGCGTCGAACTCGTTTATGTCGATCAGGGCTACACCGGCGAAAAGGCGTCCGAGGCCGCAAAGGCGCAGGGCGCCGAGCTTTGCGTCGTCAAACTCGCCGAGGCCAAAAAAGGCTTCGTGTTGCTGCCCAAGCGCTGGGTGGTCGAGCGTTCATTCGCCTGGGCGACGCGATGCAGGCGGCTCGTCAAAGACTACGAGCGCTATGCTCAGACCCTCGCAGGACTCCACGTCGTCGCCTTCGCATGTCTCATGCTCAAGCGCGCAGCAGATTTCATGATCCAAGGTGCATAACACCCTCTAGGACGCTAATCCCAACACAAGACCCTGTTTGTTCATAATTTTCGGACGATTTCACCCGGTCTTGGATGGTGATTTGGTGCGCAAGAGGGATTCGAATTTGATCAACAAAATACTGATTCTATAAATGAACCATAGGGACTGAAAAATTTTATACCAACATATATACCAACAATTTCGCTGGCTGATGAAATGCGAAATTAGAGATTTCAATCGAAAACCCTGATCGCTCCTGACCCATAGACGACCTTGGGAATGTCCGTTCTGGCCACTCTTCTCACCCCTGCCGCAGCGCCACCAACGTCCGACTAAAGAGCTATCGGAAGGTGCGGTTATTCGCCTCCTCGACTGCGAGGGCATGGGCTCGCCGTTGGCGCCGGTACTGTTGCGGCCGTGGGGAACAGTCCTGCAGCTCGGGAACGAGCCTCCGGCGCCACGGCCCCAGTCACTGCGCGAATCGACGCCCGCACAGGCTAGACTAGTCTGCCCGCGGAGGCGCGGCCGGAAATCTCTGGCGCGGAAAACCTCGCGCGGCCAAGCGCGGCTGTTAGAATGGATGGGCCTCGGTGGGGTCCGTCGTGACGAGGGGGGCGGGTGTGTTTCATCTTACCATGCGTGTGGCGTGGCACGGTTCGCGCTGGAATGGGCGGGTCTGTCCGGCTCCGTCCTCGAATGCGTTTTGCGTCGCGCTCGACCGCATTCGCGAGGAAAGGAACGACGCCGCGGAGGACGCTCTGGCCGGAAAGGCTTGGCATGAGCTGACGCCAGACCAGCTGCCGCCGTGCAAAGCCGAGTCGGGCGCCTTCATGAACGAGTCTGAGTGGATACGGCGTTTCGAGCATCCTTACGCGTCGATTAAGAAGGCTGCAGCGACGCACGGCCACCTAAACCCGACCGTCGTCAAGGTTCCGCCGTTCTCTGCCTTCGCGTTACCGTTCGGCTGGATGCTACGCAGCGAGCAGGACGCGATAGACGAGAAGCTGCCGAAGCCCTTGCCGCCGGACGAGACCTCGCCGTTCACGAGCCCGTGGGTTTTCGGTCGCGCTCGCCAGACGGCTCTCGTCGACCATGTCTTCGACCGCCTGACGCCTGAGCGTTCGCTCGTCTCCTTCTATTGCAAGGAAGGCCACCCGCTCGGGGACACGATCTCGCGCCTGGTGGTCGGCGTCGGACGCATCCAGTCGATAGCGCCGGTCAAGCAGTATGACGCGCCGGGCGGGAAGGACACTTACCCGATGTGGGACCGCCTTCTCCGGCATTCGATCCGGCCAGACGGCGTCGACGGTTTCCTGTTTCCGTACCACGATTACCTTGAACCCACCGGCGACTCGGCCGAGGACTCGCGTCGAGCGGCGCTCCTTGCCGAGATTGCTGTCCCCGCCGACCCAGCCCATATGCGGGTTTTCTCCTACGCTGCGGAGCTCGCCCCCGCGGACATCGCGCTATCGACGCTGATCCGGTGCCTTCAGGCGGTCCGGAAAATCCGAGCTCACGGGATCGCCACGGGACCCTGGGAGAGGCGCGAGGAGTGGTTGAACACTCAGATCGGGCTGGCCTGGAAAGAACGTGGGGCTTTCCCGGGCCTCGGTTCGGCTCTCGAGGCGCTGGGGATGCGCCTTGGGACGGCCCTGACGCTTGAGCTGTTGGCGTCGGGAACGGTCGCGTCCGATGGAGACCCTTGGCCCCACGTTGACGCCTTGCTGCGCGGCAAGGTGAAATCGCCGCAGCCCGTTTATGACGCCGACCTCAAGGCCGTCCGCGACACCTGGGTCAACCTTGCTGACGAGCGGCGGTTCCTACTGAAGCTGCTCTCGCGCTTCGCCCTCACTCCGGCGCAAACGGCACGTTGGTTCGATCCCGCTAAACGCGCCGCTGCGAGCACGGCGCCGACGACCGACGCCGAGCTAATCGCGAACCCGTACCGCATGAGCGAGGTTGACCTCGGTGACGCGAAGGAATCACCGGTCTCAGTCGGAACGATTGACCGTGGCCTGCTCCCGGACGCGACGATCGCCGCTAAACACCCTGCGCCCGAACCCTCGCGCGTCCAGTCCGCGGGCGACCCGCGCCGCCTGCGGGCCGTTCTCGTTGCGGTGCTGCGGCGCGCCTCCGAGAACGGCGACGCGCTCTTGAGTGTCACGGAAGCCGTGGAGAAGGCGGCCACACTCGAGCTGGCGCACCCCTGCCTGATTGGTGTCGACTGGCCCGCCACTAACGCCTCCGCGGTGACGGGTGTCGTCGAGCTTATCGAGCTTCCGGCGCCCGAGGGGCAAGACGCCGGGATTTACGCGGTCCAGCTTTCGGACCTGAAGACCCGTGAAGAGCGGCTCCGCTCGGTGCTCGCGAAGCGGGCGGGGAAGGCTGCGCCGTCCGTGACCACGGACTGGAAGAAGCTCTTGGTCGACGCGATCAAGGGAGCGGGCGGCGCTTTCGATCCAAAGAACGCGCGGCACGTGCTTGCCATCGAGGAGCAGGCCACCGCGCTCGCGCGCGTCACCTCCCGGTGTCTGACGACCCTCGTCGGGCGGGCCGGGACGGGCAAAACGTCGGTCATGGGCGCGCTGCTGCTCAACGACGCCCTCGCTCGGGACGGGATCTTGCTGCTCGCGCCGACCGGCAAGGCCCGCGTCCGGCTCGGAAAGGCCGCCAAGGCCGAAGCGATGACGGTCGCCCAGTTTCTGAACGAGCTCGGCCGCTACGACCGGGTCCGCCAGCGTCCGCGGTTCCAGGGCAAGGAGAAGCGCCGAAAGGAGAAGACGGTCGTCATCGATGAGTGCTCGATGCTTACCATGGACGACCTCGCGGCCGTGCTCGACGCGCTCGACCTGGCGCACGTTCAGCGGCTCATCCTGGTCGGCGACCCCAACCAGCTGCCTCCGATCGGGGTAGGACGTCCCTTCGCCGACCTTACGTCCTATCTGCAGACCACCGACGCGAAGAGCGACACCGGTCTGGCGCTCGGCGAGGCGCTTGCCCGGCTGACGGTGGAGGTCCGAGCTGTCGCGGGTGCGAACCAAGCGTCGGATACGCTCCGCCTCGCGTCCTGGTTCACGAGAGAGACGCAGCCCGTCGACGCCGACCGCGTCCTCAGCGACCTGGAGACCGGGCGGCCCTTCAATGACCTGGATCTGTTCTTCTGGAAGACGCCCGACGAGCTGCGGAGCCGTGTCAATGGCGGGGACAAAATGTGCATGAAGGCGGGGTAAAAGTGTACCGGTCTGGTTTCGAGAAAAGGGCCGCACGGCCCTTGTAGTTTAGTTGACGCGGGCGTTGAGGCGCGCGGAGCGTAGCGCAGCGCGGTTCAACGCGCGCGACGGCGATCAGTTCGTCGTGTCGGCGCCTCCTTTGTCGATTGCGGGCGCGTCGGGGAGATCGCGGTTTCGCCGTTGCGCTTTCTTTGCGGTCGCCAGCCGATAGCTCTCGCCGTTCATTTCCAGAATGTGGACATGATGGGTGAGCCGGTCGAGCAATGCGCCGGTGAGACGCTCGGAGCCAAACACCGACGTCCATTCATCAAAGGGCAGATTGCTGGTCACCAGCGTCGCGCCGCGTTCGTAGCGCTGGCTGAAGACCTCGAAGAGCAGCTCTGAGCCGACCGTCGTGAACGGCGCATAGCCCAGCTCGTCGACGATCAGCAGTTTGACGGTGTTGAGATGCTTTTGCAGCGCGCGCAGGCGGCGCTCGTCGCGCGCCTCCATCAGTTCGTGCACAAGAGCCGCGGCGGTCGTGAACGCGACGCTGAACCCCTTCTGGCAGGCGGCGGAGCCCCAGGGCGAGCGCGACGTGGGTCTTCCCCGTTCCGCTTGGCCCAAGGGCGATGCAGTTCTGTCGCTTCTCGATCCATTCGCACCGCGCCAGCTCCAGCACGAGCGGCTTGTTGAGTGAAGGCTGGGCGGTAAAGTCAAATGTGTCGAGGCTTTTGACCTGCGTAAAGCGCGCCAGCCGGATGCGGCGCTCGACATTGCGCCGCTCGCGATCAATGCGCTCCAGTTCGCACAGGCGTAGCAGATAGCGCGGGTAATCGGCGCGGTCCTGCGCCGACTCCAGCGCCACCTTCTCATATTCGCGCGCGAAGGTGGGAAGCTTCAGCGCCTTGAGATGATTACCCAGCAGCACCTGCGGCGCGACGATCGTCTGCGAACCTGGCTCATGCGAGATGGTCATGCCGGCCCCCCGCGTTCGAGTCCATGACGCCCGCGATGACGCTCGCGCCGGCGACGAGCCCGAGATAGGCGCGCGGATCCGTCGCGCCGACCGTAGCCGCCGGCAGGTAGGGGTAGAATGTCAGATCGAGCCGCGCGGGCCGGTTCTCCAGCCTGGCCAGCAGCAGCATCTTCACTGCGTCAAAGCTGATCGCGCCAAGACGCAGCGCCTCCGCGACCGCCTGTTCGACCTGATGCTGATGAAAGTCCTCCATCAGCCGCAGCACCTGGATGAACTCGCGGCGCCCGCTATTCCCCATGCGCGCCTCCATCAGCCGCCGCAGACGATGCACGCAGTCGGCAAGCCGCCAGTCGTCGAGCGGCGCGGCCTGATCGAGCGCGCGGCTCTTGTGTTCGAGTAAAGCGAGATAATGCAGCGGGTTGTAGATGAACTCGGCCTTGCCGTAGCTGCGCGCATGCACGGCGATGGTCTCCCCGCCGCAGACAATCTCGACCCGATCGACATAGCCCTTGGCCAGCACCTCCCGATGGCCGAAGCGCATCGGGACCGAGTAATCGTTGTTGCGGTAGCGCACCAGCGCCATCGACGACACGCGCGTCGCGACCTTGTGACAGGCGTCATAGGGAGCCGGCGGCGCCGGCAGGAATGCCGCCATATCCGCCTGCATGCGTTCGCCGATCGGCGTCGACTGGCCGCGCAGGATCGCCCGCCGTCGTTTCGTGCAGGCGTCCAGGAACCTCGCGTTCAGCGCCTCGAAACTCTCCGCCACGGGCAGTGGCGTCATGAAGTTGCGCCGGACATAGCCGACAAGCCCCTCGACCTTGCCCTTGTCATTCCCCTTGCCGGGCCGGCCAAAGCGATCAGCAAAAAGGTAATGGCTCTGGAGTTCCGCAAACATTTGCGAACGCAGACGCTCTCCACCCTTCACGATCCTGGCGACCGCGAGACGCGTATTGTCGTAAAGAATGGACTGGGGGACGCCGCCAAAGAAGGCGAAGGCCGCGACATGGCCGTCGCAGAAGGCTTCCGCCGTCTCCGCCGGATAGGCCTTGACGAAGCAGCCGTCCGAATGCGGCAGGTCCATGCAAAAATAATGAAAGCGGACCTTCCTGCCGGCGATATAGGCGTCCGCCTCGCCAAAATCCGCCTGCGCATTCCCCGGTCGATGGCTGAGTGGAATAAACATCTCGCGCGACCGCAACTGCGCCTGCGCGACATATTCCCGGACGATCGTGTAGCCGCCGGAAAACCCTTCTTCGTCCCGCAGCCGTTCGAATATCCGCTGTGCCGTATGACGCTGCTTGGCGTGAACAAGCCGATCATCCGCCAGGACCTTGTCGATCCAGGCCATATACGGCCCCAGCTTCTTCGAGATCGGCCGCTCCCGACGCCGATACCCCGGCGGAACCGAATATTGAAGCATCTTCGTGATCGTATTGCGGTGCACGCCGAAGCGCCTGGCCGCTTCCCGGCGGCTCAGCCCTTCCGCCATCACCGCGCGTCTCACCCGGGCATAGAGTTCCACTGTGAACATCCTTTCGGCCTCTCCATGCCAGTCGATGACATCGAGTTCGGCCTATCAGGACCGGTACACTTTTGCGCCGCCGTCACAGCAGCCCCCAAAGCCGGTTCAGTGGTACACTTTGCCGCCGCTGTTCATAGCATTGATTTCTCCGAAAATATGCTCGTCGATCAGTGTCGACAGCCCATAAAGTTCGACCAAGGAGTTCTGGAGCGGCGTGGCCGTCAGGAGCAATTTCCTGCTGCCGTCGGTCGCCCAGCGAATACCCTGGCCGACCTTGTTACTGGGTCTATAGGCATTACGAAGCTTATGCGCTTCATCGACAACAACGAGATCCCAGGAGATCGCTCTCAGCTCCTCGCGGATAGCATTCGCGTAATTATACGAAACGATCAGAACCGCCTTTTCGTTTAACGGAGCGACCCCACGTCCGACATCGTCCTTGAAAGACCGCGAATCTAAGACCTTGGTGGGAAGATTGAATTTCTCGCTGAGCTCCAAAGCCCACTGTTTCCTGAGGGATGCCGGACAGATAACAAGCAGGCGACGCTTCCGCTCGGCCCAGAACTGGCAAAGGACGATTCCAGCCTCAATGGTTTTTCCAAGCCCGACTTCGTCGGCGAGCAAAACGCCTTGGGAAAGCGGCGACTCTAGCGCGAAGAGGGCCGCTTCGATCTGATGCGGATTTAGGTCGACCGCTGCGTCAAAGAGCGACATCGTTAGGCGATCGAGGCCTAGCGCTGCCCGACGCGTGAGATCGTGCGCAAAATATTTGGCTTGATAGGCAGTGACCATCATTGCTGCGACGACGCAAGCGAATCGTAAAGGCGCCCCGTCAATACCCTTTGCTCCAACCGTTCGCGCCTTAAGCTAAGCTTGGTTCACCCAGCAAAGCAGCTCAGATCCATCTGCCGGCGCAAATCAATCAGCAGCCAGTCGAAGGGCTGCAAATGATACCGCAGATGGAGTGAAGGTGAAGAGCCTTGGGCGTCTGCCCGGAAGGCGCCGAGCGGCACGGACGGGGCCTCCGTGGTCACCATTTGGTCACCAATGTTATTCCCGACCGCAAGGCGCCAGAACCAACATATTGATTTTATTGGTGCCGCAAGAGGGATTCGAACCCCCGACCCCATCATTACGAATGATGTGCTCTACCAGCTGAGCTATTGCGGCGTTGCTCGCATCGTTTTCGCGCGGCGCGACACTCTTATCGGCGTGCGGCGGGTTTTTCAAGCGGCTGCATCGTCGAGAATTCCGCCCGGCGGCGATTTTTGAACAAGAATTCTCGCGTCGCGGCCGCGCGCCCGCCCGTCTATCGCCGGCCGCCCTTCGTTTCCGGCTCCGAAGGCAGGCTGGCGAGCGCCTGCTGGCGCAGCTTTTCGATCTCCAGCCGGGTCTTTTTCGCTTCCGCGCGCGCCACCCGCGCGGCGCGTCGCACCGGCAGATGGCCGAGCCAGGACGAGGCGCCGCCGGCGAGAACGCCAATCGCCATCGAGACGAGGACAACGAGGAACATCGGCGCCTCGAAAGACGGGCCGGAGCCGTCGTTGGGCGCGAATGGATCGAGGCCGATCCGCACCTGGCCGCGATTGGCCATCGCGAAGAAAAGGATGATCAGCGCCAGCGGAACAAAGACGATGATGCGCAGGACGGATTTCATGACATCTCCCTAATGGCCGGCGGCTTGCGGGAAGCTCGAACGACAGCGCGTCGGCCGCGGGAGCCCGGCGTCATGTCTCAACCGCGCCCATCCCCGGGCGCGGCGCGATCCGCGATTCAGCCCTGGTAGTTTTCGTTCAGGCGCTCGCGCATTTCCTTGCCCGTCTTGAAGAAGGGCACGCTCTTCTCCTGCACGGAAACCTGAGCGCCCGTGCGCGGGTTGCGCCCCGTGCGGGCGTCGCGCTTCTTGACCGAGAAGGCGCCGAAGCCACGCAATTCGACTCGATCGCCGCGGGCGAGCGCGGCGGTGATCTCGTCGAGAATCGTGCTGACGATGGTCTCGACGTCGCGCTGATAAAGATGGCCGTTGCGACGCGCGATCCGCTGAATGAGTTCGGACTTAATCATGTCTCGATCCAAGTTGTTGTCGAACTGAAAGGGCGCCAGGGCGCGCCGGCGTCACTGCGCGTCGAAACCCTGCCAAATCGCCAATAACCCGTCAAGACTGCCGCCTCTTTCGGCGCGCGCAACCTGCTCGAGAGCTCCGGCGAAAGAGTCGAACCCGACGGCGCGGGCCATTTTCGCAGCGCTCTCGACGAGGTTGAGGCGTTCGAGACTGGTCTTCTTTTTCCAGTCGCGAACAGGCAGATCCTTGGCGATGTTCTTATTGGTCTCGAGCCAGGCGACGGCCTCGCGTTCGCCGCCGATCTTGTCGACGAGTTTCAGCGGCAAACCCTGCCGCGCGGTGAAGACGCGGCCGTCGGAAACCTTCGCGAGTTCCTCGTCGCTG
Source organism: Methylocystis sp. ATCC 49242 (assembly GCF_000188155.2). Lineage (NCBI taxonomy): Bacteria > Pseudomonadati > Pseudomonadota > Alphaproteobacteria > Hyphomicrobiales > Methylocystaceae > Methylocystis > Methylocystis sp. ATCC 49242. Next base: position 3,290,296 of record NZ_KE124774.1, on the reverse strand, counting down.
AGGTTTCGACGCTCCTTCACGAGATTCTTGAACCAGGCGTAGGAGTCCGAGACGAGGCTCGCAATCGCCGCCTTCGCCGCTTCGCTCGTCGGCTCATAGCCGTTCGGCGTCGCCTTCAGCGGCGATGACTTCACCTCCTCGACCTTCACGCCCCAGGAGTCGAGGAGCTTGTAGAAATTGGGAAACTGGAACAGCACGCCGATCGACCCGACGAGCGAATTGCCGCGCGCCACGATCTCGTCCGCGGCCAGCGCCGCTATATAGGCCCCGGAGGCGGCAAGCGTGCCGACCACGGCGACGACGGGCTTTTTCTCGCTCACGCGTCGCAACTCTTCATAGAGTTTTTCCGAGCCGGTCGTCGTGCCGCCCGGACTTTCGATCGTCAGCAGGAGCGCTCTGGCCTGGTTCGAGTCGCCGATCTTCTTGATCAGATCGATCGTGTCCCTGTCGCCGGTGATCATGCCCTGCAACGAAAGGCGGGCGATGTGCGGCGTGAGCTTGTCGGCCGAATCGCCGTCGGAGAATTTCGTCGCGGCGAAAAGCCCCGCAGCGCCAAAGGCGACGAGCGCCGCCGCGCGCCACCAGGCGAGTTTTCGCCGCATGCGGCGACGATCGATCAAATAGTCCGTCGGAGCCGACATGAACGTTTCCCTTGTTTTTTCTCGTGGTCTTTTCGTAGAGCGGGACGCGGCCGTTGGAAAGACATCTGTCATCCCGGCGTCGAAAATAGATCAATCACGCCGGGTCGCCTCCAGCAGCCAGCTGGCGTAAGTGGGATTCGCCTCGGCTACGTCGATGCGCAGGATTTCCGGCGTCTCGTAGCTGTGGAGACGGCGTACCAGCTCGGCGAGCGCGCGATAATCCTCCGCGCGGTGCTTCATCTGCAGCAGGAATTCGTCTTCCTCGCAGATCTCTCCTTTCCAGACGTAATGGCTGCGAATCGGCTGTATCTGCACGCAGGCGGCGAGTTTCGCCGAGAGCGCGGCGCGGGCGAGGTCGCGCGCCTTGTCCTCGGCGTCGACCGTCGTCACGAGAATGGCGACGGCGCCCATCAGCCGCCGACCACGGTCGTGAAGATCTGGCCGCCGCGGGCCAGCGTGATTTTCCAGTAATAGGAACGGGTCGCCGTCGCTTTCTCGAGGTCGCGGGTGGAGCCGATTTTCTGATCATTGACCGCGAGCACCACATCGCCGCGTTGCAGATTGAGCTGCTCGGCGAAGGAGCCATCCTCGATGTCCACGACGACGACGCCGCTCGCGGCGCCCTGCACCGACATTTCCTCGATCACCGCCGGCGAGATGTTGACGACGGTGGCGCCCGCGAAGGGCGACTGCCCCTTCAGCTTCACCGGGTCGCGAGGCGGGATCTCGGGCGCGGAGGCAAGCTTGATTTGCGCGGTGATCTTCTTCCCGCTTCGGAGCACGCCCAGCGTCGCCACGCCGCCGATCGGCCTGGTCGCGAGGCGATAGCCGACCGCTTCGGGATCGTCGGCGGGCTGGCCGTCGACGGAATAGATGACGTCGCCGCGCTTCAGGCCGGCCTCCGCCGCGGGCCCCCTGGCCTCGACGTCGGCAAGGAGCGCGCCGGACGGGCGGTCGAGGCCGAGGCCATCCGCGATCTCCTGCGAAAGCGTCTGCAGCGTCGCGCCGAGCCACGGGCGCCTGACCATCTTGCCGCCGCCTCGCGCTGTCGCGAGGACGTTCTTGACCATGTTCACAGGAATCGCGAAGCCGATGCCGACCGAGCCGCCGGACTTCGAGAAAATGGCCGAATTGATGCCGACGACGCGGGCGTTCATGTCGACGAGCGGTCCGCCGGAATTGCCGGGATTGATGGCCGCGTCGGTCTGGATGAAGAAGCCGTAGTCGCTGATGCCGACATGGGTGCGCGCCAGCGCCGAGACGATGCCCTGCGTCACCGTCTGGCCGACGCCGAAGGGATTGCCGATGGCGAGCGTCAGGTCGCCGACCTCGAGAGCGTCGGAGTCGCCGAGCTCCATCGTCGGGAAATTCGAGCCCTCGGTGAGCTTCAGCACCGCAAGATCGGTGCGCGGATCGCGCAGCAGGATTTTCGCAGGGATCTCGCGCTTGTCGGCGAGCGCCACCTTCACGTCGGTCATCCCCTCGATGACGTGGTTGTTGGTGACGACAAGGCCGCTTGGATCGACGATGACCCCGGAACCCAGCGACTGCGCGGTGTTGCGTCCCGGCATGCCGCCACCCCTCTCGCCGAAGAAGCGGCGGAAGATCGGATCGTCGAGGAAAGGATTGGCCGGCATGCGCTCGACGCGCGAGGCGAAGACGTTGACGACGGCGGGCTGCGCCTTCTTGACCACGGGCGCGAAGGAATAAGCGATCTCGGCGCGGCTTCGCGGGACGGCGGGAGCCTCGGCTGGCGCGGTCTGCGCCTGCGCGGGAGATATCTCGGCGCGGCGCTCGATATAAGCCGCCGCGACGCCTGTCGCGCAGGCGAGCGCCCCGAAAAGAATGTAACGCAAAGGCAAGCGCATCCATCGCTCCCGAAAAGAATCGCGAGCGGTGAATATAGGCGGGAATTCGGGCGGCGGCGAGAACGGGCGCGCAAATGAAAAAGGCGGCCATGAGAGAGCCGCCTTCCAGATTTCGTTGAACGAAAGCGCTATTTTTACGCTTCTTCTTCCTGCACCTGCACCGGGCCCGAATCCTGGCCCTTGGCGTCGACGTCGCGGTCGACGAATTCGATCACTGCGAGCGGCGCGTTGTCGCCATAGCGGAAGCCCGCCTTCAGCACGCGGGTGTAGCCGCCGTTGCGGTCCTTGTAGCGCGGGCCCAGCACCTCGAAGAGCTTGCCGACGAGCTTGACGTCCTTGATCTGCGCGATCGCCTGACGGCGGGCGTGAAGGTCGCCGCGCTTGCCGAGCGTCACGAGCTTCTCGACGACCGGACGAAGGTCCTTCGCCTTCGGCAGCGTGGTGACGATCTGCTCATGCTTGATGAGCGCCTGCGCCATATTGGCGAACATCGCCTTGCGGTGCTCATGCGTGCGGCCGAAACGGCGCTTCTTGTGTCCGTGATACATCTGGCTCTCCGTTGTTTATGCGGCCGCCGTGCCAAGGAACGGCCGTCTCCTTATTTCCTCTCCCGCTTTCAGGAGAGGGGGCCCTCGCGTAAGCGAGGGTTGGGTTAGGGCTCTCATCCGTCGCGCATTCGCGCGACAGCTTCTCCCGCAAGCGGGAGAAGGGAGAGCGGAATCAATAATGTTCCTCGAAGCGCTTCGCGAGATCGTCGATGTTCTCCGGCGGCCAGCCGGGCACTTCCATGCCGAGGTGCAGGCCCATCTGCGCGAGAACTTCCTTGATCTCGTTCAACGACTTGCGGCCGAAATTCGGCGTGCGGAGCATTTCGGCTTCCGACTTCTGGATGAGGTCGCCGATATAGACGATGTTGTCGTTCTTCAGGCAGTTCGCCGAACGCACCGACAGCTCCAGCTCGTCCACCTTCTTGAGCAGCGCCGGATTGAAGGCGAGCTGCGGGATCGACGGGGCGGCCTCTTCGCGGCGCGGCTCCTCGAAATTGACGAAGACGTTGAGCTGGTCCTGCAGGATGCGCGCCGAGAAGGCGAGCGCGTCCTCGGGCGTGATCGCGCCATTGGTCTCGATCGTCAGCGTCAGCTTGTCATAGTCGAGAACCTGGCCCTCGCGGGTGTTCTCGACGCGGTAGCTGACCTTCTTGACCGGCGAATAGAGGCTGTCGACCGGAATGAGGCCGATCGGCGCGTCCTCGGCGCGGTTGCGGTCGGCCGGGACATAGCCCTTGCCGGTCGAAACCGTGAATTCGATGCGGATTTCCGCGCCTTCGTCGAGCGTGCAGATGACGAGGTCGGGATTGAGAACCTGGACGTCGCCCGTGGCCTGGATGTCGCCGGCGGTGACGGCGCCGGGGCCGGTCTTCTTGAGCGTCAGGCGCTTCACGCCCTCGCCCTGATATTTGATCGCGATGTCCTTGATGTTGAGGACGATGTCCGTCACGTCCTCACGCACGCCGGGGATCGACGAAAACTCGTGCAGCACGCCGTCGATATGGATCGAGGTGATCGCCGCGCCCTGCAGCGACGAGAGAAGGATGCGGCGCAGGGCGTTGCCGAGCGTCACGCCGAAGCCGCGCTCGAGCGGCTCGGCGACCGCCGTCGCCACACGGCGCGGGTCGTCTCCGGCGGTCACTTCGAGCTTGTTCGGCTTGATGAGTTCCTGCCAGTTCTTCTGGATGCTCACTTGGGCGCCTTTCCTTGAAGCTCCGGTACGCGGCCCCGGCGGTCAGACCGGGGTCGCGTGTGAATATTGTCGAGATGAAACGGGGACTTGCCCCATGTCGTCAAACGCGGCGGCGCTTGCGCGGACGGCAACCGTTGTGCGGGATCGGCGTCACGTCGCGAATGGAGGTGACGGTGAAGCCCGCCGCCTGCAGCGCGCGCAGCGCGGACTCACGGCCCGAGCCGGGACCCGAAACCTCGACCTCGAGGGTGCGGACGCCGTGCTCGCCGGCCTTGCGGGCGGCGTCCTCCGCGGCCATCTGCGCGGCGTAGGGCGTCGACTTGCGCGAGCCCTTGAAGCCCATGGAGCCGGCCGACGACCAGGACACGGTGTTGCCCTGCGCGTCGGTGATGGTGATCATCGTGTTGTTGAACGTCGAATTCACATGCGCGACGCCGGAAACGATGTTCTTGCGCTCGCGGCGGCGAACGCGGGTGGTGTCCTTGGCCATAATTAGTCTGGTCCTTCAAGCGCGCCCGTAACGCCAGGCGCTGGGGATGATGAGCGCTTTCGCGCGAGGATTACTTCTTCTTGCCGGCGATCGGCTTCGCCTTGCCCTTGCGGGTGCGGGCGTTGGTGTGAGTGCGCTGGCCGCGGACCGGCAGCTGGCGGCGATGACGCAGGCCGCGGTAACAGCCGAGGTCCATCAGACGCTTGATGTTGATCGCGACCTCGCGGCGCAGGTCGCCCTCCACGAGATAGTCGCGGTCGATGGTCTCGCGGATCTGCAGGACTTCCGCGTCGGTGAGCTGAGCCACGCGGCGCTCGGCCGGGATGTTCACCTTCTCGCAGATTTCCTCGGCCTTCTTCGGGCCGATGCCATGAATATACTGAAGCGCGATGACGACGCGCTTGTTGGTCGGGATATTTACGCCTGCAATACGTGCCACGAGTTTTCTCCATTTGGGGGAGGCGCTTGCGCGCGCCGCCGGATGACCCCGCGTCCGGTGGAGGCCGGCCCCTGCGGGTATTCAGTATGTTGGCTTTCTGGAACGCAAAAACGGAAGCCCTCCGAAGAGAACTTCCCTGAATTTGGTCAGTGGAGAGCCGATAACGAGCGATAGCGGCGGAGTCAAGCGCAAAACGCGCGGAAGTAAAATAAACCCCTGAGCGACGAACTCCAAGACTGCGTCCGTGATTCGCATCTCACCCGAATTTGCGCCGCGCGTCCAGTCCCAGCCCAAGCCCGACGGCGCCGAACAAATCCCCCTCGACGATTTTCGCAGCCGGCGTTTGGGCGGTGACCGCCGCCCGAACGGCGGGAATCGCGGTCGAGCCCCCGGTGAGAAACACCGCGTCGATACGTTGACCCGGGAGCCCCGACGCCTTCAGCGTCTCCCGAAGCGTGCGTGACAGCGCCCCGAGCTGATCGACGATGGCCTCGTGCAGCAGCTTGTCCGTGGCGGCGATCAGAAAATCGGGCTCGATTTCGGTCAGATCGATCAGGGCGCTCTCCTGTGCCGAAAGAGCGATCTTGGCGTTCTCGACCGCAAGCGCGATCGAATGGCCGCGCCGGCTTTCGATGACCTCCGCGAGACGCGCGATTTTCATGGGCGACAGGGAGTGGCGCTCCATCTCCCTCAATTCGCGCGCGACCTTCGGCGTATAGAGCAGGTTGATCCTGTGCCAAGTCGCGAGATCGACGAAGAATGCGTTGGCGACGGGAAGAATCTTGTCGCCGAAAGGAACGCGCATTTCACTGCCCTGACCCAGCGACGGCATCACGGCCTTCATGCTGAACAGGCGATCGACATCCGTGCCGCCGATGTGGACGCCCTTGCTGGCGAGAACGTCCCCCGCCCGCTCGGCCCGTTTTCGTCCCTCCGGCGAGACGCGGACGACGGAAAAATCCGAGGTGCCGCCGCCGATGTCGGCGATGAGCGCATATTGTTCCTCTCGCACGGTCTGCTCATAGGCGAGCGCCGCTGCAATCGGCTCGTATTGAAAGGCGACGTCGCGAAATCCCTGCGCGCGGGCGATTTCCTCCAAAGCATCCTGCGCGAGGCGATCGGCGGCGGGATCGTCATCGACGAAATGAACCGGACGGCCCATGACGACCTGCGTGACATCGGCGCCCACCGCTGTATCAGCGGCCTCTTTCAGGCGGCCCACGATGAGGCCGATGATATCCTTGAACGTGAAGCGCTTCGTCTTTATGCGCGTCGTCTCGTCCATCAGCGCCGAGCCGAGGACGGACTTGAGGCTGCGCATCAGCCGTCCTTCGGTTCCCTCGACATAGGCCCTGAGCGCCTCTCGACCGAAAAGCGCGGAGCCATCGGAGAAGTCGAAGAAGATCGAACTCGGGATCGTCCGGTTGTCGCCCTCGATCGGAACGAGTTCGACGCCGCTCGCGCCCTCGATAGCGACCGTCGAATTCGACGTGCCGAAGTCGAGGCCGCAAAATGACTTTGCTTCCATCCGTCTTTTCTGTCTTGTGGTGAAAGGCGCGCGACGCTAGAGGGCGCAAAAGGCGCAAGGGAGGGCGCGCCCCGCGCGCCCGGCCCGAATACCGGTTAGCGGCCGAGCGCCGTGCCGATCGCCGCCGTCACCTCGTCGATCGACCGCATTCCGTCGACCTGTTTCAGATCGCCGCGCTCCGCATAATGGGCGGAAACCGGCGCCGTCTGCGCGCGATAGGTCTCGAGCCGTGTCTTGAAGCTTTCTGGATTGTCGTCGGCGCGAACAGTTCCGCCCGCCGCGATCGTTTCAGCGACGCGCTTGCGCATGCGATCGACGAGCGCATTTTCATCGACGACAAGCTCTATCACGGCGTCGAGCTTCAGACCCTTCGTGGCGAGCATGGCGCGCAGCGCCTCCGCCTGCGCGACGGTTCGCGGAAAACCGTCGAGGATGAAGCCCGTGGCGCAATCCGGCGCGTCAATGCGCTGGTCGATGATGCCGACCACCACATCGTCCGGAACCAGCTGGCCGGCGTCCATGATCGCCTTGGCCTTCAGACCGATGGGCGTTCCCGCCGCGACCGCGGCGCGAAGCATGTCTCCGGTCGAGAGTTGCGGAACGCCGAGCTTCTCGATCAGTCGCGTCGCCTGAGTGCCCTTGCCGGCGCCCGGGGGCCCGAGAAGGACGATTCTCATTTGCGGCGGCCTTTCAGCTTGGTCTTCCGGATCAGGCCTTCGTACTGCTGAGCCTGCATGTGGCCATGGATTTGCGCGACCGTGTCCATGGTGACGCTGACCACGATCAGCAGCGAGGTGCCGCCGAAGTAGAAGGGCAGGTTCGCATAGGCGATGAGCCCTTCGGGCAGAAGACAGATGATCGCGAGATAGGCGGCGCCGAGCACGGTGATGCGCATGAGCACATCGTCGATGAATTTCGCTGTACGCTCGCCAGGGCGGATGCCGGGGATGAAGCCGCCGTGCTTCTTGAGATTGTCGGCGGTCTCGGTCGGATTGAACACGATCGCCGTATAGAAGAAGGCGAAGAACACGATCAGACCGACATAGGCCAGCATGTAGAGCGGACGGCCGTGCCCGAAATAGGCGGAAATCGTCGCGAAAATACTGTCCGTTCCCGTCGACTGGTAGAAATTCGCGACCGTTGTCGGCAACAGCAGCAGCGAGGACGCAAAGATCGGCGGGATGACGCCCGAGGTGTTGAGCTTCAACGGCAGGAAGGACGTCTGCCCCTCATAGACCCGGTTGCCGTGCTGGCGCTTCGGATAGGTGATCAGCAGACGGCGCTGGGCGCGCTCCATGAACACGATGAAGGCGATCACGAAGAACGACATGGCGATGACGCCGAGGATGATCCCGGTCGAAATCGCGCCCTGCCGCCCCAGTTCGAGCGTCGAGACGATCGCTGAAGGGAAGGCCGCGACGATGCCCGCGAAGATGATCAGCGACGAGCCGTTGCCAATGCCGCGCGAGGTGATCTGCTCGCCCAGCCACATCAGGAACATTGTGCCGCCGACGAGGGTCACGACGGTCGTGATGCGAAAGAATATCCCCGGATCCGTGACGACGCCCTGTTGGCCCTCGAGACCAATCGCCATGGCGTAGGCCTGGAATGTCGCGAGCGCGACGGTCAGGTAGCGCGTGTACTGGTTGAGGACCTTGCGGCCCTGCTCGCCCTCCTTCTTCAGCGACTCGAGCGTCGGGAACACCGACGTCAGGAGCTGAATGATGATCGAGGCCGAGATATACGGCATGATGTTGAGAGCGAAAATCGCGCGACGCTGCACGGCGCCGCCGGCGAACATGTTGAAGAGCTCGAGCATGCCCTTCGACTGGCCGAAGAAACTTTTGGCGAATGCGTCCGGATCGATGCCCGGCAGCGGCACATAGGTGCCCAGGCGATAGACGATCAGCGCGCCCAGCGTGAACCAGATACGCTTCTTGAGTTCCTCGGACTTGCCGAAGGCGGAGAGATTGACGTTGGCCGCAAGCTGCTCGGCTGCCGATGCCATGGAGGAACTCCCCTTTGTCGCGCCGCCTTTTCGTGGCGCATTCTTGTTTGCGGGCGCGGGGAGCGGAGGCCCGCCCATGCGCGCGCCCGGCGATTGCGTGTCGGTTCTATAAGACAAAGCGGCCGCCCTTGCGAGAGCGGCCGCTTAAAAACATCGCTCAGGCGGTGGCGGTCTCGCCCGCGAGCAGCTTCACGGAGCCGCCCGCGCCTTCGATGGCCGCGATCGCGCCCTTGGACGCCGCTGCTACCTCGAAGGCGAGCTTCGCCTTGATTTCACCCTGGCCGAGGATCTTCACGCCGTCGCGCGCCTTGGAGACCAGCCCCGCGGCGATCAGCGACTCGATCGTGACCGGGACGCTCGAATCGAGCTTGCCCGCGTCGATCGCCTGCTGGATGCGGCCGACGTTGATCTCGTTGTAGTCGACCGAGAACGGGTTGTGGAACCCGCGCTTGGGCAGACGACGATGCAACGGCATCTGGCCGCCTTCGAAGCCCTTGATGGCGACGCCGGTGCGGGCCTTCTGACCCTTCACGCCGCGCCCGCCCGTCTTACCCTTGCCGGAGCCGATGCCGCGGCCCACGCGCATGCGGTTCTTGCTCGCGCCCGGATTGTCGGAGAGTTCGTTGAGTTTCATTGCCGCGTCCTCACTTCTCGCCGATGATTTTGACGAGATGCGCCACCTTGGCGATCATCCCGCGAACGGCGGGCGTGTCCTCCAGTTCGCGGCGACGGCCGATGCGCGTCAGGCCGAGGCCGACGAGCGTTCTGCGCTGACGTTCCGGACGGCCGATGGGGCTGCCGGTTTGTTCGACGGTGATCTGCTTGCTCTTCGCCATGGTCGAGCCTCCTGTCACGCGTCGACGGCGTCGGCGTCGACGCCCTGACGGCGCGACTGCAACGCGGACACTTTTAGCGAGCGGCGCGCGGCGACGGAGCGCGGCGAGTCCTCGCGGCCGAGCGCGTCGAATGTCGCGCGGATCATGTTGTAAGGGTTGGACGAGCCCTGGCTCTTCGCGACGACGTCATGCATGCCGAGCGTCTCGAAAACAGCGCGCATCGGGCCGCCGGCGATGATGCCGGTGCCGGCGGGCGCGGCGCGAAGTACGACGCGGCCCGCGCCATGGCGGCCGTAGACGTCATGATGCAGCGTGCGACCCTCGCGCAGCGGAACGCGGATCAGCGCGCGCTTGGCGGCTTCCGTCGCCTTGCGGATCGCTTCCGGAACCTCGCGCGCCTTGCCGTGGCCGTAGCCGACGCGGCCCTTCTGGTCGCCGACGACGACGAGCGCGGCGAAGCCGAAACGACGGCCGCCCTTCACAACTTTCGCGACGCGATTGATGTGGACGAGACGGTCCACAAATTCGCTATCGCGCTCATCCCTATCCCGGTCGCGACCGCGACCGCCTTCAGTTTCACGCGCCATTTTTTCTTCCGTCACTTACGCGGCCGTGAGGCCGCTCGCTTCGATTGTGGCCGGCGACAGAGCCGTCCACGCGGCGATCATCGCCGCTGCGCATATGCGCGAAAAGGCGCCCGCCCCGCAAGGCGCGCGCCCAATTCTTTTTTAGAACTGCAGGCCGCCCTCGCGGGCGCCGTCGGCCAAAGCCTTCACGCGGCCGTGATACATGTAGGCGCCACGATCGAAGACCACTTCCTTGACGCCCTTGGCGGTGGCGCGCTCCGCGAGGAGCTTGCCGACGACTTTCGCCGCCTCGATATTCGCGCCGGACTTCAGCGCGTCGCGATTCGTCTTCTCGATGGAAGACGCGGACACAAGGGTCTCGCCCTTCTCGTCGTCGATGATCTGCGCATAGATCTGCTTGGACGAGCGGAACACCGACAGACGCGGGCGGCCGTAAGCGCGCTCGCGGATCGCCCGGCGGACACGCGCCTTGCGGCGTTGCTCGACATTGACATCCTTTGCCATGGCGGCGGATCCTTACTTCTTCTTGCCTTCCTTGCGGAAGATGAATTCGTTGGCGTATTTGACGCCCTTGCCCTTGTAGGGTTCGGGACCGCGGAACGCGCGGATTTCCGCGGCGACCTGGCCAACCTGCTGCTTGTTGATGCCGCTGATCGTGATTTCCGTCGGCTTCGGCGTCGCGATCGTGATGCCGGCCGGGATCGGATAATTCACATCATGCGAGTAGCCGAGCGCGAGCTGCAGGACCTTGCCCTGAACCGCAGCGCGATAGCCCACGCCGGTAATTTCCAGCTTCTTTTCGAAGCCGGTCGTGACGCCGACGACGATGCTGTTGACCTGCGCGCGGGCGGTGCCCCAGAGCGCGCGGGCGCGCTTCGTGTCGTTGCGCGGGTCGACCTTGATGGCGTTGTCCTGGTAGACGACGGAGACGTCGTCCGGCACCAGAAACTCGAGCTGACCCTTGGCGCCCTTCACGGTCACGAGCTGACCGTCGACCTTGGCGGTGACGCCGGCCGGAACGACCACAGGCTTCTTGCCGATACGAGACATTGTTGCAATTCCTGTTCGCTGAAGCGCAAGGTCAGAAGACCTTGCACAGCACCTCGCCGCCGACGTTGTTCTCGCGCGCCGCATGATCCGCCATGACGCCCTTCGGCGTCGAGACGATCGTCACGCCGAGGCCATTGGCCACGCGCGGCACGGCTCCAACCGCCGCATAGACCCGGCGGCCCGGCCGGGAGACGCGCTCGATCTGCTTGATGACCGGCTGACCGTCGAAATATTTCAGTTCGATCTCGAACTCGGTGCGGCCGTTGCCGAAATCCGTGGTTGTGTAGCCACGGATATAGCCTTCTTCCTTCAGCACGTCGAGCACATGCGCGCGCAGCTTGGAGCCCGGCGTAGACACCTTGTCCTTGCGGCGCATCTGAGCGTTGCGGATGCGGGTGAGGAGATCTCCCAACGGATCGTTGATCGCCATTGTTCCGGATCTCCTTACCAGCTCGACTTCACGAGGCCGGGCACGAGGCCACGGGACCCGAGTTCACGCAACGCAATGCGCGACATCTTCAACTTGCGATAAAAGGCGCGCGGGCGGCCGGACACTTCGCAACGGTTGCGCAGGCGGATCGCCGCCGAGTTGCGCGGCAGCTCGGCGAGCTTGAGGCGCGCCTCGAACTGCTCCTCGATGCTCAGCGACTTGTCCTTCGCGGCGGCCTTCAGCCGGGCGCGGCGGCCAGCGTAAGCCTTGACCAGCTTCGCCTTCCGCTTGTTGTTCTCGATCGCGCTTTTCTTCGCCATATTTAGTTTCGCCTTTCGGTATCCGCGTTTGAGGGTTTAACCCCTCACTGCCGGAACGGGAAATTGAACGCCTTGAGCAGGGCGCGCGCCTCTTCGTCGGTCTTCGCCGTCGTGCAGACGATCACATCCATGCCGAGAATCGATTCGGCCTTGTCGTAGTCGATCTCCGGGAACACGATGTGCTCCTTGATGCCGAGCGCATAGTTGCCGCGGCCGTCGAAGGACTTCGGGTTGAGGCCGCGGAAGTCGCGGACGCGCGGCAGAGCGACCGTGATCAGACGATCGAGGAACTCGTACATGCGAGTCTTGCGCAAGGTGACCTTCGCGCCAATCGGCATGTTCTCGCGGACCTTGAAGGTCGAGATCGCCTTGCGGGCGCGGGTCACGACCGGCTTCTGGCCGGCAATGAGGCCCAGGTCATTGGCGGCCGACGTCACCTTCTTGGTGTCGTTGACGGCTTCGCCGACGCCCATGTTCAGCACGATCTTTTCGATCACCGGCACTTCAAGCGCGTTCTTGTAGCCGAACTGCTTGGTGAGCGCCTCGCGCACGACTTCGTCATAGTGCTTCTTCATGCGGGGCGTATAGCCCGCGACGCTCGCCTGCGCGACGGAAGAGGTTTCCCCTTCAGCCTTCTTGGCGGGTTTGGCGGCCTTCTTGGCTTCCGCGCCCTCGGCGGCGGCCTTGGGAGCCTTCGCGGCCTTCGGCTTCTTTTCCTCAGCCATCGATCAATTCTCCGGAACGCTTGGCGACGCGGACCTTGCGGCCGTCGTCGAGAATCTTGAAGCCCACGCGGGTCGCCTTGCCGTCCTTGGGATCGGCGAGCGCGAGGTTGGACAGATCGATCGGAGCCGCCTTGTTGACGATGCCCGCCTCACGGTCCTTGGTCTGGCGCTGGTGACGCTTCACCATGTTGACGCCGTCGACGACAGCGCGGCCCTCGTCGGGGATCACGCGCAGCACTTCGCCGGACTTGCCCTTGTCGCGACCGGCGAGAACGACGACCTTGTCGCCCTTCTTGATCTTGGCGGCCATTACAGCACCTCCGGCGCGAGCGAGATGATCTTCATGTGGTTCTTGGCGCGCAGTTCGCGCGGCACCGGTCCGAAGATACGGGTGCCGATCGGCTCCTGCTGATTGTTGATCAGCACCGCGGCGTTGGAGTCGAAGCGGATCACCGATCCGTCCGAACGCTTGATGTCCTTCGAGGTGCGAACGACGACGGCCTTGAGCACGTCGCCCTTCTTCACGCGGCCGCGCGGAATCGCTTCCTTGATCGACACGACGATGATGTCGCCGACGCCAGCGTATTTGCGCTTCGAGCCGCCCAGCACCTTGATGCACATCACACGGCGGGCGCCGGAATTGTCGGCGACGTCGAGATTTGTCTGCATCTGAATCATGGCTTACCCGCCTTTCACTCCGGTCTGGTTTCGGCAACTGCCGACTTCGTCCGGAAAAATGTCAATTCCGACTGCGCGAGGGCTCCGGCCGTTCAGGCCTTCGGAGCGTCCTCGACGACCCGCCAGCGCTTCAGTTTCGAGATCGGCGCCGTCTCTTCGATGGTCACCGAGTCGCCGACCTTGAACACGCCGTTCTCGTCATGCGCATGATAGTTTTTCGTGCGGCGCACCGTCTTCTGGAACAGCGGGTGGGTGAAACGGCGCTCGACCTTCACCACCACGGTCTTGTTCTGCTTGTCGCTGACGACGACGCCCTGGAGAATTCGCTTCGGCATGGCGCTTTGACCTTACTTTTCCGTGCGCTTCAGCGCGGCGATGGTTTTGGCGCGGGCGATGTCGCGACGAACGACGCGCACGCGGGATGTGTTCTCGAGTTGACCCGTCGCCTTCTGGAAGCGCATGTTGAACTGCTCCTTCTTGAGCTTCAGCACTTCCTCGTTGAGCTGGTCCTCGGTCATCGCCTTGATGTCGGAGAGGCGCTGCTTGGATTTCATGTCGTCCTCCCTTACTCGGCGATGCGTTCGATGAAGCGGGTCTTGATCGGCAGCTTCGCCGCGGCGAGCGTCAGAGCCTCGCGCGCCAGCGGCGCCGGGACGCCGTCGACCTCGAACATGATGCGGCCGGGCGCAACGCGCACCGCCCACAATTCAGGAGCGCCCTTGCCCTTACCCATGCGGACTTCAGTCGGCTTCTTGGAAACCGGCACGTCCGGGAAGATGCGGATCCACACGCGGCCGGCGCGCTTCATGTGGCGCGTCATGGCGCGACGGGCCGCCTCGATCTGGCGCGCGGTGATGCGCTCGGGCTCCAGCGCCTTCAGGCCGAACTGACCGAAGTTCAGCGAGAAGCCGCCCTTGGCGGCGCCGTGGATGCGGCCCTTGAAGGCCTTGCGGAACTTGGTGCGTTTGGGTGACAGCATGATGGGTGCTCTTCAAACCTTAAGCTGTTGGCGCGCCTTACGCAGCGTCGCGCGGTTCGCGGGGCTCGCGGCGACGGCGCTCGCCGCCGCGCTCGCGTTCACGCTCGCCATGGTCGCCGCCCGCAGCCTGCTCGGCCGCGCGCTTGTCCTGGGCCATCGGATCATGTTCGAGGATTTCGCCCTTGAAGATCCAGACCTTGATGCCGCAGGCGCCATAGGCGGTGTGCGCGGTCGCCGTGCCGTAATCGACGTCGGCGCGCAGCGTATGCAGCGGCACGCGGCCCTCGCGATACCACTCGAGACGCGCGATTTCCGCGCCGCCGAGACGGCCCGAGCAATTGATGCGGATTCCCTGCGCGCCGAGGCGGATCGCCGACTGAACGGCGCGCTTCATGGCGCGGCGGAACGCCACGCGGCGCTCGAGCTGCTGGGCGATCGAATCGGCGACGAGAGCCGCCTCCGTCTCGGGCTTGCGCACCTCGACGATGTTGATGACCACTTCGCTGCCCGTGAGCTTGCCGACGAGCTTGCGGATCTTGTCGATGTCCGCGCCCTTCTTGCCGATCACAACGCCCGGACGGGCCGAGTGGATGGTGACGCGGCACTTCTTGTGCGGACGCTCGATGATGATCTTCGAGACGGCGGCCTGCTTCAGGAGCTTCATGACCGCTTCACGGATCGCCATGTCCTCGTGAAGGAGCTTCGCATATTCGCCCTTGCTGGCGAACCAGCGCGAATCCCACGTGCGGTTGACGCCCAGTCGCAGCCCGATCGGATTAACCTTCTGACCCATGGTTTTTATCCTTTAGGCGTTCGCTTGCGCTTCGACTTCGCGCACGATGATCGTGAGGTTCGAGAAGGGTTTCTCGACCCGGCTGGCGCGGCCGCGAGCGCGGGCGTGGAAGCGCTTCATGACAAGCGCCTTGCCGACATAGGCCTGGGCGACGACCAGATCGTCGACGTCGAGGCCATGGTTGTTCTCGGCGTTGGCGATGGCGCTTTCCAGCGTCTTCTTCACCTCATACGCGATCCGCTTTCTGGAGAACTCCAGATCGGCGAGCGCGCGGTCGACTTTCTTGCCGCGGATGAGCTGGGCGAGAAGATTGAGCTTCTGCGGCGACACGCGAATCATCCGCGCGACGGCCTTCGCCTCATTGTCCGCAAGCCGGGGCGGATTGGCTTCCTTCGACATTGCGCTTAGCCCCTCTTGGCCTTCTTGTCCGCCGCATGACCGTGGAAGGTGCGCGTCGGAGCGAATTCGCCGAACTTGTGCCCGATCATGTCTTCACTGACGTTGACCGGAATGTGCTTTTGCCCGTTATGCACGCCGAAGGTCAACCCGACGAACTGCGGCAGAATGGTGGAGCGGCGGCTCCAGATCTTGATGACCTCGGAACGGCCGGAGGCGCGCGAGGTTTCCGCCTTCTTCAGCAGATAGCCGTCGACGAACGGGCCTTTCCAAATCGAGCGAGCCATGGATTAGCCCTTCTTCTTGCGATTGTGCCGCGAGGACACAATGAAACGATCGGTGGACTTGTTGCTGCGGGTCTTCTTGCCCTTGGTCGGCTTGCCCCAGGGCGTGACCGGATGACGGCCGCCCGAGGTGCGGCCTTCGCCGCCGCCATGCGGGTGGTCGATCGGGTTCATCGTGACGCCGCGGTTGTGCGGGCGACGGCCGAGCCAGCGCGAACGACCGGCCTTGCCGATCGAGGTGTTCATGTGGTCCGGGTTCGACACCGCTCCGATCGTCGCGAAGCACTGGCCGTGGACCAGGCGCTGCTCGCCGGAGTTCAGACGGATGATCACGTAACCCTGGTCGCGGCCGACGATCTGCGCATAGGTTCCGGCGGAGCGGGCGATCGCGCCGCCCTTGCCGATCTTCATCTCGACATTGTGCACGATCGTTCCGACCGGAATATTGGCGATCGGCATGGCGTTGCCGGGTTTCACGTCGACCTGCTGACCGGCGACCACCTCGTCGCCCACCGCAAGACGCTGCGGCGCGAGGATATACGCGAGCGTGTCGTCCGCATAACGGATCAGCGCGATGAAAGCCGTGCGGTTCGGATCATATTCGATCCGCTCCACCTTGCCGGCGACATCGAGCTTGCGACGCTTGAAGTCGACGAGGCGATAGGCCTGCTTATGGCCGCCGCCGCGGAAACGGACCGTGACGCGGCCCATATTGTTGCGGCCGCCCTTCGAGGTCTTGCCCTCGGTCAGCGTCTTGACCGGCTTGCCCTTGTAGAGGTCGCTTCGGTCCACGATGACGAGCTGGCGAAGGCTCGGCGTGACCGGCTTGAATGTCTTCAGCGCCATTTTTCTGTCCTCACGCCTTCTCTTACAGTCCGGTCGTCACGTCGATCTTGTGACCCTCGGCCAGCGTCACGACGGCCTTCTTGACGTCGCTCTGCTGGCCGCGGACACCGCGGAACGCCTTCACCTTGCCCTTGCGGACAAGCGTGTTGACGGACTCGACCTTCACGTCGAAGAGGCCCTCGACGGCCGCCTTGATCTGCGGCTTGGTCGCGGTCTTCGCAACCTTGAAGACCACCTTGTTGTTCTCCGAGGCGAGCGTCGCCTTCTCGGTGATGACCGGGGCGACGATCACGTCGTAATGGCGCACGTCCTTGCTCATTTCAGGCGCGCCTCCAGCGCGTCCACCGCGGCGCGGGTCAGGACCAGCTTCTCGCGACGGATGATGTCGTAAACATTGACGCCCTCGACCGGCAGCACGTCGATCTGCGGGATGTTGCGGGCGGCGAGCGCGAAATTCGCCTGCGGCGCGCCGCCGACGATGATGATCGCGTTGTTGAGGCCCGACTTGGCGAAGCCGCCGGCGAGAATCTTCGTCTTCGGCTCGGCGAGTTCCGCCTTCTCCCAGACGATGATGCCGCCGTCCTTCGCCTTCGCCGACAGAGCGTGCTTCAGCGCGAGCTGCCGCACCTTCTTCGGCAGGTCGTGCTCATGGCTGCGGACCTGCGGGCCGAAGGCGCGTCCGCCGCCGCGGAACTGCGGTGCGCGGCCGGAGCCGTGACGGGCGCCGCCCGTGCCCTTCTGCTTGTACATCTTCTTGCCGGTGCGGGCGATGTCCGCGCGGTTCTTGACCGCGTGGGTGCCGGCGCGCCGCTTGGCGAGCTGCCAGCGGATCATCCGGAAGATGAGATCGGTGCGCGGCTCGAGGCCGAACACGTCATCGGAAAGTTCGATCGAACCGGCCGCCTGGCCGTCGAACGACGTGACGTCGATCTTCACGGCTCAGTCCTCCTTCTTTTCTTCTTGCGCAAGGGCGGCCTCGGCCTGTCCACTGACGCGGAACTTGCCCGGCTGCGGCGCGTCCTTCGGCAGCGCGCGCTTCACGGCGTCGCGCACGAAAATCCATCCGCCGGCGGTGCCCGGAACGGCGCCTTCAACCAGCACCAGACCGCGTTCGACGTCGGTCTGCACGACGCGCAGATTCTGCGTGGTCACGCGCTCGACGCCCATGTGGCCGGCCATTTTCTTGTTCTTGAAGGTCTTGCCGGGATCCTGACGGCCGCCGGTCGAACCATGCGAACGATGCGAGATCGAGACGCCGTGCGAGGCGCGCAGACCGCCGAAGCCCCAACGCTTCATCGGGCCGGCGAAGCCCTTGCCGGTCGTGGTGCCCGTCACGTCGACGAACTGGCCGACGACGAAGTGATCAGCGGTGATCTCAGCGCCGACCGGCAGCAGCTCTTCCTCGTTCACACGGAACTCGGCGAGCTTCATCTTCGGCTCGACTTTCGCCGCGGCGAAGCGCGTGCGCTCGGCCTTGGACACATTCTTCACCTTGGCGCGGCCGATGCCGAGCTGAACGGCGGTGTAGCCGTTCTTCTCCTTGGTCCGCTGCGCGACGACTTGGCAGCCGTCCAGCTTCAGGACCGTGACCGGCACATGCTCGCCCGCCTCTGTGAAGACGCGGGTCATTCCGACCTTTTGCGCGATGACGCCCGACCGCATGTTCAATTTCCTTCGCGAGGCGGCAGTCTCGTGACGCCGCCCAATCTATCCTTAGAGCTTGATCTCGACGTCGACGCCCGCGGCGAGATCGAGCTTCATCAGCGCGTCCACCGTCTGAGGCGTTGGGTCGACGATGTCGAGCACACGCTTGTGCGTCCTGATCTCGAACTGCTCGCGCGATTTCTTGTCGATATGGGGCGAACGGTTCACCGTGAACTTCTCGATCTTGGTCGGCAGCGGAATCGGACCGCGGACCTGGGCGCCGGTGCGCTTGGCCGTCGAGACGATTTCCTTCGTCGACGTGTCGAGAATCCGGTGATCGAACGCCTTCAGGCGAATCCGGATGTTTTGACCGTTCATTGTTCCGTCCTTTGGGACCGCGAGCGACTCACGCCCGCTTTCATGCGCCGCGCGCCTTTGCGCGCGCGGCCTCGTTCACAAGAGCGAGCCGTAACGACCCGCGGTCCAATTCGCCTTGTTACTCGATGATGCTGGCCACGACGCCGGCGCCGACGGTGCGGCCGCCTTCGCGGATGGCGAAGCGCAGCTTCTCTTCCATCGCGATCGGAACGATCAGCGCGACTTCCATCGTCACATTATCGCCCGGCATGACCATCTCGACGCCCTCGGGAAGCGTCACGATGCCCGTCACGTCCGTCGTGCGGAAGTAGAACTGCGGACGATAGTTCGTGAAGAACGGCGTATGACGGCCGCCCTCTTCCTTCGTAAGGATGTAGGCCTCGGCCTTGAATTTCGTATGCGGCTTGACCGAGCCCGGCTTGCACAGCACCTGGCCGCGCTCAACGTCCTCGCGCTTCGTGCCGCGCAGCAGGCAGCCCACGTTGTCGCCAGCCTCGCCCTGATCGAGCAGCTTGCGGAACATCTCCACGCCCGTGACCGTCGACTTCACCGTCGGACGGATGCCGACGATCTCCACTTCCTCGCCGACCTTGATCACGCCGCGCTCGATGCGGCCCGTCACAACCGTGCCGCGGCCCGATATCGAGAACACGTCCTCGACCGGCATCAGGAACGGCTGATCCTTCGGACGCTCCGGCTGCGGAATGTAGCGATCGACTTCCTGCATCAGCTTCAGGATCGCGTCGTGGCCGATCTCCGGGTTCTTCGACTCCAGAGCGCAAAGCGCCGAGCCCTTCACGATCGGAATGTCGTCGCCGGGGAAGTCATACTTCGACAGAAGCTCGCGGACCTCGAGCTCGACGAGCTCGAGCAGCTCCGGATCGTCGACCATGTCGACCTTGTTCAGGAACACCACAAGCGCCGGAACGCCGACCTGGCGGGCCAGAAGGATGTGCTCGCGCGTCTGCGGCATCGGGCCGTCGGCCGCCGAAACCACGAGGATCGCGCCGTCCATCTGCGCCGCGCCGGTGATCATGTTCTTCACATAGTCGGCGTGTCCGGGGCAGTCGACGTGCGCGTAATGGCGGTTCTGCGTCTCATATTCGACATGCGCCGTCGAAATCGTGATGCCGCGAGCCTTCTCTTCCGGAGCCTTGTCGATCTGGTCGTAGGCCGTAAACGTCGCGCCGCCCGTCTCCGCAAGAACCTTCGTGATCGCCGCCGTCAACGACGTCTTGCCATGGTCGACGTGTCCAATCGTCCCGATGTTGCAGTGCGGCTTCGTGCGCGAGAATTTTTCCTTGGCCATTGCCGTGCTCCTTTAGAGAGTTCCGTTTACCCGTAGCGTTCGCGAGATCAGGCGTATTTGGCCTGAACCTTCTTCGACTCCGCCTCGGGCACCTGTTCGTAGTGATCGAAAAGCATCGTGTAGCTGGCGCGTCCCTGCGTGCCGGAGCGCAGATTGTTGACGTAGCCGAACATGTTGGCGAGCGGCACCATGGCGTTGATCACCACGGCGTTCGCGCGCATGTCCTGACCCTGGATCTGGCCACGACGCGAATTGAGATCGCCGATGACCGTGCCGGTGTATTCCTCCGGCGTCACCACTTCGACCTTCATGATCGGCTCGAGCAGCACGGAGCCGCCCTTCTGCAGCGCCTCGCGGGTCGCGGCGCGAGAGGCGATTTCGAAGGCCAGCACCGACGAGTCGACGTCGTGGAAGGCGCCATCGATCAGCGTCGCCTTCATGTCGACGACCGGGAAGCCCGCGAGAATGCCCGAGGTCATCACGGAGTCGATGCCCTTCTGCACGCCGGGGATATATTCCTTCGGCACCGCGCCGCCGACGATCTGGCTCTCGAACTGATTGCCGGCGCCCGCCTCGTTCGGCTCGAAGACGATCTTGACGCGGGCGAACTGGCCCGTGCCGCCGGTCTGCTTCTTGTGCGTGTAGTCGATCTCGGCGCGCTTGCTGAGGCGCTCGCGATAGGCGACCTGCGGGGCGCCGATGTTCGCGTCGACCTTGTAGGTGCGCTTGAGAATGTCGACCTTGATGTCGAGATGCAGTTCGCCCATGCCCTTGAGGATAGTCTGGCCGCTTTCCTGATCGGTCGAGACGCGGAAGGACGGATCCTCGGCGGCGAGTTTCTGCAGCGCGATGCCGAGCTTCTCCTGATCGGCCTTCGACTTCGGCTCGATGGCGATCTCGATGACCGGCTCCGGGAACTCCATGCGCTCCAGGATGACCGGCTTCTGCATGTCGCAGAGCGTGTCGCCGGTGCGGGTCTCCTTGAGCCCGGCGAGCGCGACGATGTCGCCCGCATAGGCTTCCTTGATGTCCTCGCGATTATTGGCGTGCATCAGCAGCATGCGGCCAATGCGCTCTTTCTTGTCCTTCGTGGAGTTGAGAACGGTCGTGCCCGACTCGATCTTGCCCGAATAGACGCGCGCAAAGGTAATGGTGCCGACGAAGGGGTCGTCCATGATCTTGAAGGCGAGCATGGAGAAGGGCTCGGCGTCGGAGGGGTTGCGAACCATCTCCTCGCCCGAGTCCATGTCGACGCCTTTGATCGCCTCGCGATCGATCGGCGACGGCAGGAAGTCGACGACCGCGTCGAGCAGCGGCTGGACGCCCTTGTTCTTGAAGGCCGAGCCGCAGAAGACCGGATGGAACACGATGCCGCGCACAGCCTTGCGGATGAGGGACTTCAACGTCGCTTCGTCCGGCTCCGCGCCGTCGAGATAGGCGGCCATGGCGTCGTCGTCGAGCTCGACGGCGGCCTCGATGAGCGCCGTGCGATATTCCTTGGCCTTGTCCAGAAGGTCGGCCGGAATCTCTTCGTCGTGATATTTCGCGCCGAGGCCTTCGTCTTCCCAGACGACCGCCTTCATGCGGATGAGGTCGATGACGCCCTTGAAATTGCTCTCGGCGCCGATCGGCAACTGGACGCAGACCGGGCGGCCGCCGACGCGCGTGCTGATGTCGGACACGCAGCGGAAGAAGTCGGCGCCGATCTTGTCCATCTTGTTGACGAAGACGATGCGCGGAACCTTGTATTTGTCGGCCTGGCGCCAGACGGTTTCCGTCTGCGGCTCGACGCCCTGGTTGCCGTCGAGAACGCAAACCGCGCCGTCGAGGACGCGCAGCGAGCGCTCGACTTCAATGGTGAAGTCGACGTGGCCGGGCGTGTCGATGATGTTCAGACGCTTGCCGTTCCAGAAGGTCGTCGTCGCGGCGGAAGTGATCGTGATGCCGCGCTCCTGCTCCTGCTCCATCCAGTCCATCGTCGCGGCGCCTTCGTGCACCTCGCCGATTTTATGGCTCTTGCCGGAGTAATAGAGGATGCGCTCCGTCGTCGTCGTCTTTCCGGCGTCGATATGCGCCATGATGCCGAAGTTGCGGTAGTCCTCGATCGGATGCGAGCGGGCCATTACACTGTCCTCGATGAGATCTTCTGCGACGCCTTACCAGCGATAGTGGGAGAAGGCGCGGTTGGCTTCCGCCATGCGATGGGTGTCTTCGCGCTTCTTCACGGCGGCGCCGCGGTTGTTCGACGCGTCGAGCAGCTCGGCCGACAGACGGTCGACCATGGTCTTGTCGTTGCGGGCCCGCGCGGCCGTGATGATCCAGCGGATCGCCAGGGCCTGACGGCGTTCGTTGCGCACTTCGACCGGCACCTGATAGGTGGCGCCGCCGACGCGACGGGAACGAACCTCGATCGCCGGCGCGACATTGTCGAGCGCCTGCCTGAAGACCGCGAGCGGGTCGCTCTTGGCCTTCGCCTCGACCTGGTCCAGCGCGCCATAGACGATCTGTTCGGCGGTCGACTTCTTGCCGTCGTACATGATCGAGTTCATGAATTTCGCGAGAACGATGTCGCCATACTTGGCGTCCTCGATGACTTCGCGCTTTTCCGCCCGGTGACGTCTCGACATCGGAAGGTCTCCTTACTTCGGACGCTTCGCGCCGTATTTCGAACGGCGTTGCTTGCGGTCCTTGACGCCCTGCGTGTCGAGCACGCCGCGCAGAATGTGATAGCGAACGCCCGGAAGATCCTTCACGCGGCCGCCGCGGATCATGACCACGGAGTGCTCCTGAAGGTTATGGCCCTCGCCGGGGATGTAGCCGATGACCTCGAAGCCGTTCGTCAGACGCACCTTAGCGACCTTACGAAGCGCGGAGTTTGGCTTCTTCGGGGTCGTCGTATAGACGCGCGTGCACACGCCGCGCTTCTGAGGGCACGCGCCGAGATGGCGGGCCTTCTCGCGGTAGGTCTTCGGGTGCCGCGGCTTGCGGATCAACTGGCTGATCGTCGGCATTAACAAGTGTCCTTCGCTTCGAGCGAATGGCGGATTTCGTGGATGACCCGGCTGCGCGTCCGTGTGGAGGCGCAAACGAGCGAAGCGCCGATGGCCGCGAAGCCAAGGCGCTCCTGACGCAGAGGACCCCGGCGAACCGGGATCGTGCCTTCCTGTCCGACGCCGCTAGGCGACGGGATGATTACCAAACCGGTTTTTCAGCCGGCGTAACTTGGCGGTCACAGGCAAGGCGACAGCGTTTAAGTTCGAAAGGTCGCGAACGAGGCGCTCGCCGACGGCGTGAACTTACGGCCTGTCGAAAGTGGGCGGAACCTAATCGCGAGGCGCCGCGACGTCAAGCGGAGATTCGATCGTCACGAAACAATTTCTTTCCAATTGTTCCATCGTCGGGAGAACGCGCGACGGAAGGCCGCACGACAAAGACGTTCGCGGCCTTTCTCTCCCGCGACGGACAAGGCTAGAATAGCGCAGCTGACGACGACCTCCGGCCGCCGTCGCAAACAAGCCACAACATGAAGAAGGTTCTGGAGACAACTAAATGAGCCACGTCGCGCATGAGCTGCATGAAGAATTTCCGGAGAAGGCCCAGGCGATCCATACGCTGAAGACCAGCAATGCGCATTTCGCCCGCATCGCCGAGGAATATCATACGCTCAACCGCTCCATTCATCGCATGGAGACCAATGTAGAGCCGGCCGACGACGCCACGATCGAGGATCTCAAGAAGAAGCGCCTGTCGCTGAAAGACGAGATCGCGACCTTCCTCGCGACCGCCTAGGCTTCCTCGGCGAGGCGGGCGAGCTCCGACAGGGCCTCGCGCGCCTCCTGCGGCGTGGAAACCGCCCGCGGAAACGTCAGCCGCGCCGTTTCATCGCCGCTGACGAGATCAAGGCCGTCGGGGTCGATTCCGCTGGCGCGCCAGTTTCCGGGGTTCGCCCGGTCGAGCTTCTCCGCGCACAACGCCAGCGTGCCGGCCTGGTCCGCGTTCATCTCATCGACAAGTCGCGCCTCCCCGTCGATCAGCGCCTGCGCGCCGCTGACGTCGGAAAGAATATGCTCGGGGCCGAAACTTGCTGCGCGGGCGAATCCGCCGTTGAGGTGAACGGCGTCGATCTCGGCCCGCCAGAAACCGAAATCCGCGAAGTCGGCGTAGAGGCTGGCCTTCGGATTCCGGCGCAGGAACCGGCCGCGGACGAGCGGGTCCTTCGTGGGCGCGGCGGTCGCGTTGAGCGTAAGGCGCGGATGGGCCATCGGATCGCCGCGACCACCCTGCGCCAGCAGCAGCGAACAGCGCCCGTCGCGTTCGAGATAGCCCGTGTGACGCGCAAGCTTCGAGAGCAGCAGAATCGGCGCTCCGTCGTAGTCGGTCGCGATGGTCGTGAGCGTCGCGAAAGGCGCGCCGGCGTCCGTCAGCGTCGCGAGCGTGGCGACGCGGATGGCGCGCAACAGACGCCGGGATTCGGCGGCCGGATCGAAGTCGGGATCCTGCCGGGGATCCCTCGGGATCGGCGCGAGGCCTGCGCCCCGATTGCCTATCGTCATGATTTCGCCTGTTTTTTCTTGCCAGAACGTGAGCAGGGTGCGTTATGAGATAAAAGAGTATATAAGTAAAACAGGAAGTCGGCGCAGCCGCCGCAACTTCCTTTGTGCGTCGCCGACGGTTGCAGTTTCAATCGTCTGCCACATTTCGGCCGCGATAGGCCCGGACTTTGTCGACGCCGAGAGCCGCCCGCGGGTCGCCGGGCGAGAGACTCGACCGGCGTAGCGCCGCCCCTGGCGTAGGACCGGGTGTTTCAGCCGGCGCTGGAAAGCGCCCCGACGCGCTACATGACGCAGCCTGTCGCCGCCAACAACAAAGGGTGATCATGCCGACCATCGCTCTCGTCGACGACGATCGCAACATCCTGACCTCAGTGTCCATCGCGCTCGAGGGAGAGGGGTATCGCGTTCAAACCTACACCGACGGCGCCCAGGCGCTGGACGGCCTGCGCGCCAATCCGCCCGACCTCGCGATCTTCGACATCAAGATGCCGCGCATGGACGGAATGGAGCTCCTGCGCCGCCTGCGCCAGAAATCCGACATTCCGGTGATTTTCCTCACCTCCAAGGACGAGGAGATCGACGAATTGTTCGGGCTCAAGATGGGCGCGGACGATTTCATCCATAAGCCCTTCTCGCAGCGGCTCCTCGTCGAGCGCGTGAAGGCGATCCTGCGCCGCGCCAATCCCAAGGAAGCCGCCGCGCAGAAAGAGACCGAAGCGAAGGTGCTGGAGCGCGGGCTGCTGGTGATGGACCCCGAGCGCCACACCTGCACCTGGCGCGGCGATCCCGTCGTGCTGACCGTCACGGAATTCCTGATCCTGCAGTCGCTGGCGCAGCGGCCGGGCGTGGTGAAGAGCCGCAACGCCCTGATGGACGCGGCCTATGACGATCAGGTCTATGTCGACGACCGCACCATCGACAGCCACATCAAGCGGCTGCGCAAGAAGTTCAAGGTTGTCGATCCCGATTTCGAGATGATTGAAACGCTTTACGGCGTCGGATACCGCTTCAAGGAAATGTAGCGCCGGCCCATGTCACCATCGTCCCCGCGAGGGGTAACGCGAGCTATGAGCGCATCCGACGGCAGCGGCGACCTCGCCGACGTGGAGAAACGCCCGGACGAGGCTCGGGCGCGAGAAAGCGGTCCCGCCCAAAGCGAACGCGTCGCCCAACCGCGTCCGGCGCGGACGGGGCGCGCGCTCTCCCTGCGGCTGAAGCGCCTGTCGCGCCTCGTTCAATCGCACCTGTCCTCCTCGCTCACGCGGCGCATCGTCGTGCTCAATCTCGGCGGGCTCGTCGCGCTGCTGGGCGGGTTTCTCTATCTCAACCAGTTCCGCGAGGGCCTGATCGACGCCCGCGTGCAGAGCCTGCAGACGCAGGGCGAGATCATCGCGGCCGCCATCGCCGCGTCCGCGACGGTCGACACCGACGCCATCACCATCGACCCCGAGAAGCTCCTGAAGCTCGCGCCGGGCGAAAGCGCCAGCGCGAGCGAGGGCCAGCCGTCGCTCGAATTTTCGCTCAATCCCGAGCGCGTCGGCCCTCTGCTGCGCCGTCTCGTCTCGCCGACGCGGCTGCGCGCGCGCATTTATGACCGCGACGGCTACCTGCTGCTCGATTCGCGCTCCGTCACGGGTCGCTCGAACATCCTACGCTTCGAGCTGCCGCCGTCGGGCGGACAGCCGACGACGCTCGACGCCTCGTCCTTCCTTCAGCGCTCGCTCGATTTCCTGCGCCGGCTCGTTCGCCGTCCGGAACTGCCGCTCTACGAAGACATCGGCATGGGCAACGGCAAGACCTATCCCGAAGTCGGCAGCGCGCTCGAGGGCCACGCCCATTCGGTGGTTCGCGCGAATGAAAAGGGCGAGACCATCATCTCCGTGGCCGTGCCCGTGCAGCGCTTCCGCTCCGTGCGCGGCGCGCTGCTGCTCTCGACGATGGGCGGCGACATCGACGCGATCATCGCCACCGAGCGCTGGGGCATCATCCGCATCTTTCTCGTTTCCGCCGGCGTGATGCTGCTGCTGTCGCTCTTCTTCACCAACACCATCACCGAGCCGATGCGCCGCCTCGCCGAGGCGGCCGAGCGCGTGCGCCGCGGCGCCAAGTCGCGTCAGGAAATTCCCGATTTCTCCGACCGTCAGGACGAAATCGGCCATCTCTCCGGCGCGTTGCGCGACATGACGACCGCGCTTTACAACCGCATCGAGGCGATCGAGCACTTCGCCGCCGACGTCGCCCATGAGCTCAAGAATCCGCTGACGTCGCTGCGCAGCGCGGTCGAGACATTGCCTATTGCGAAGACCGACTCCGCGCGCGACCGCCTGCTCGCCATCATCAAGCACGACGTCGGCCGGCTCGACCGCCTGATCAGCGATATTTCCGACGCCTCGCGTCTCGACGCCGAGCTCGCCCGCGCCGACATGGATCACGTCGATCTCTCCGCCGCTCTGCTCACCGTCGTCGACGTCGCCCGCGCCGTCGATCGCGGCGACGGGGTGAAAATCGAATTGACGATGCGTCCCTCGCCGGCGGAACCCCCGCGCAGGCGATGGCGCGTGCTCGGCCATGATTCGCGGCTCGGCCAGGTCTTCAACAATCTCATCGACAACGCCCGCTCCTTCTCCACGCCCGGCGGCAGCGTGCGCGTGCTGCTGTGGCCGGAACGCGCCAAGGGCCCCGGCGGCGTCCAGCTCGAGGGCTATGAGATCATCGTCGACGACGACGGGCCGGGGATTCCCGAAGGCGCTTTCGAGCGCGTCTTCGAGCGTTTCTACACCGACCGCCCGGAGGCGGGCTTCGGGCAGAACTCCGGCCTCGGCCTCTCCATCTCGCGCCAGATCATCGAGGCGCATGGCGGGCGCATCCGCGCGCTCAACCGCACGCGCCGGCATCCGCAGGGCACGGACGAGCCGGAACCCAACGACGTCGTGCTCGGCGCGCGATTCGTAGTCTGGCTGCCGGCGGCGCGATGAGCGGCGCGCCGGCGAGCGTCCACATCCACGCCAACGCCCTTGTCATCGGAGAGCGCGGACTGTTGGCGCGCGGCCCCTCCGGCGCGGGGAAAAGCGCGCTCACCCTCGCGCTGATCGCGCAGGCGCAGGCGCGCGGCGATTTCGCCCGTCTCGTCGGCGACGACCGCGTTGCAATCGAGGCGCTGGGGGGACGATTGATCGCCCGGCCGCATCCCGCAATTCGCGGATTGATCGAGGCGCGCGGCGAAGGGCTGCTCGAGATCCCGCATGAGCCCGCTTGCGTCATTCATGCGGTCGTTGACCTCTGCGAGGCCGAAAGGCCGCCGGAACGCTATCCGGAGGAGGACGAGAAATGCGCGAAACTGCTCGGCCTTACCCTGCCGCGACGGCGCCTCGCGGGCGGCGGCGACGCCGCAGTCGCACAGATTTTCAATTTTATTCAATCAGTTACGATAAAATAATACGCCAATGTTCTTTTTACTTGCGAATTTCGCCGCGTTGCACAAAATGTCGCCCCTGTCCGGCGCCTGGCGAAATGAGAAGTGGCGCGACGGTTTTGCTTGTATATGCTGCCGCGGGCGACGAACCGCCGCCGCGGGCATAAGATATCATCCGTCACCAAGGCATCTGCGCAGCTCGAGACGTCTTCATGAGTGGTAGGGTCGAATGATCGGAATGGTCCTGGTGACCCATGGCCACCTCGCCACGGAGTTTCGCGCCGCGCTCGAACATGTCGTGGGCCCCCAGGAGCAGCTCGTCGCGATCTCCATCGGCCCCGAGGACGACATGGAGCGCCGCCGGCGCGACATCATCGAGGCCATTCGCGAATCCGACAGCGGCGACGGCGTGGTGCTGCTGACCGACATGTTCGGCGGGACCCCGTCGAATCTCGCGATCTCGGTCATGAACGGCGGCAAGGTGGAAGTGCTCGCCGGGGTGAACCTGCCGATGCTCATCAAGCTCGCCTCGGTGCGCGACACGGCTCCGCTGGAGCAGGCCGTTCTGGCGGCGCAGGACGCCGGCCGCAAATATGTTTATATCGCCAGCAAGGTTCTCAATTCGAAATGACGGATCTCATGCCCGACACGCAGGAGCCGGCTGCGCAAAGCGCCCTGTCTCGCGATCTTCCGATCATCAACAAGAAGGGCCTGCACGCCCGCGCAACGGCCAAATTCGTGCAGTGTTGCGAAAAATTCGACGCGGAGATCACCGTCTCCAAGGAAGGCGAGACGGTCGGCGGCAGCTCGATCATGGGCATTCTGACGCTTGGCGCCGGCAAGGGCTCGACGATCACCGTGACCGCCGCCGGCCCGCAGGCGAAGGAAGCGCTCGACGCGCTGGAGGCGCTCGTCGCCAACCGCTTCGGCGAGGAAGAATAGATCAGGGCAGCATTCCGCCCGCGGCGGACGCCGGCTCCAGCCGGTCGGGCCGCCAGGCGGCGAGAAAGGCGAGAAACTCCTGGCGCGGCAGCGGCCGGCTGATGAGATAGCCCTGCGCCTCGCTGCAGCCCACATTTCGCAGCCATTGCAATTGCGCGAGCGTTTCGACGCCTTCGGCGACGATCCTCATGTCGAGGTCCGCGGCCATGCGCGTCACGCCCGTGACGATGGCCGCGCAATCCTTTTTCGTGAGCACGTCGCCCACGAAGCTGCGGTCGATCTTGACCCTGTGCAGCGGCAGTTTGCGCAGATAGTTGAGCGACGAATAGCCGGCCCCGAAATCGTCGAGCGAGATGCTCAGCCCGGCGCCCGACAATTTCCTGATCGCGGCGTCCGAAACCTCGTCATCGGCGAGTAGCGCCGTCTCCGTGATTTCAATCTCGATTCTGCTCGGCTCCGCCTGCGTGCGCGTCAGAGCCTCGAACACGCAATCGGGAAACTCCTGCCGGCGCAGCTGCAAAGGGGAAATATTGATCGCCACGCGAAAATCGGGCGGGAAATGCGCCGCCGCGGCGCAGGCTTCCTCTATGACCCATAGCCCGATCTCGTCGATGAACCCGGTCTTTTCCGCGAGCGGAATGAACAGGGACGGCGCGACCTGTCCCCGCGTCGGGTGGTTCCAGCGCAGCAAGGCCTCGCATCCGACGATCCTGCCTGTCGCGACATTGATGATCGGCTGAAAGACCAGCGCAAGCTGCCGCAGGCTGATTGTGCGCCGCAGATCGAGCTCCAGCGCGCGGGATTCGCGCGATTCCATGTCGTGGTTCGATTCGAACAGCCGCCAGCAGCCGCCGCGCTGCTTCGCCTGATAGAGCGCGATGTCGGCGCTTTTGACCAGTTCGCGCTGATCGGCGCCGTTGATCGGCGCAAGCGCGCCGCCGACGCTCGCCGCCCCGTAGATCTCACGGCCCTCGATGAGGAATGACTCGTCGAAACAGAGAATTATCCGCTCCGCCAGGGCGACGGCGTTTTCCCGACCGTCGACGCCATTTGCGATTATGGCGAATTCGTCGCCGCCGAGACGCGCGACGACGTCATAGCCCCGCAGGCAGGCGCGCATGCGCTCCGCCGCCGCGACCAGCAGCTCGTCGCCCGCCGGATGGCCGAGCCGGTCGTTGATCGTCTTGAAATTGTCGAGGTCGACGCAAAGCAGCAGGAATCCCGCCCCGGTGCGCGACATGCGCGCGAATTCGCGTTCGATGGCGTCGGTGAAGCCCAGGCGGTTCGGAAGGCCGGTCAGAGCGTCCGTCCTGGCCTGCTGCTCGGCGTCCATATGCGTCAGCACGCGCTTCCTTAGGTTTTCCGCGTCGACGAAGACCGTGCGCAGCAGGACGGCCACGTAGATCGCCAGCACGATGGCGATGCGCATGTGGTCGGGATCGCCGCCGCGCAGAAACGTCGCCTCGGAAGCAATCACGATCGGGCTTATGAAGGCCAGCGCCGCGAGCGGAGCGGTCGCAAGGGCGAAGGCGCCGCCGAAAAGCATCCCGGCGGTGAGCGAGACGACCATGAGCCGGCCGCCGCTGTCCGCGTCGATGAAAAACAGAGCGGGGACAGCCGCCCAGAGCGCGCCCAGAAGGAGCGCGTTGAAGACGGCGCGCCGCGAGACGCGGGACAGCCTCGAGGTCGTCAGACGCTTGCGGGCGCGCCGCCGCGCGCGCAGGTAAATGTAGCCGACGACGGCGATCAGCGCGCTCGCCCAGAGCGTCGCCGCGCCCGCCATCGGCGTGTCCCAGAGCGCGGCGAGCAGCACCAGCGCGTTGCAGAGATTCGCCGCCATCATTCCGGGGGTGTTTCGCCACACTGCCGCGAGTTGCTCCTCCTGCAATCGCTCGGCGGCGTGCGGGTCGGCCGGAGCCGCGAACAGGCTGCGCATCCGCTCCAGAAATGACCTGCCATACGTCACCGGGGATCCCACCATTCTAGCGGCCTCTCGACGCTTCCCGCGCGGGGCGACGGTATCCGGTCAAGCCTGCGCGGGGCTGTCGTCGCCGATGGCCCGCAAGCGGCGTCCGGGCCTTGCGCGGGGGCGTTCGCCCCTGTAGAGCGCCTGACGGGGCATATTGCGGGCTTTTCGATGTCGGTTCTTTCCATCTACGCCCGCGTCCTCGGCCTGTTGCGGCCGCAGGCGCGGCTTGTGATGATCCTCGTGGTCGCCAATCTGGCGCTCGCCGTCGCGCAATTCGCCGAGCCGCTGCTCTTCGGCCGCATCATCGACCGCATGACCCGCGCGCAGGCGCCGGGCGAGACGCTGACCTGGGGCGACCTTCTGCCGCTCGTCGCCGCCTGGGCCGCTTTCGGCATCTTCTCCATCGGCGGCGCGATCCTCGTCGGCCTCAACGCCGACCGGCTCGCGCATCGGCGCCGGCTCGCGGTGATGTCGGATTATTTCGACCATGTGCTGAATCTGCCGCTGACCTTCCACACCAATGTGCATTCGGGCCGGCTGCTGAAGACGATGCTCGACGGCGGCGCCGCAATGTTCGGCCTCTGGCTGTCCTTCTTCCGCGAGAACTGCGCCTCCTTCGTCGCGCTTTTCATCCTTTTGCCGGCGACGCTGCTGGTGAACTGGCGCCTCGGCGCGCTGCTGATGGTTCTCGTCGCCGTCTTCTATTTCGCGACGAGCTTCGTGCTCAGGCGCACCGAGCATCTGCAGGGGCTGGTCGAGCGCTACAACTCCTCGCTGGCCGAACACGCCTCCGACACGCTCGGCAATATTCCGGTCGTGCAGAGCTTCACGCGGATCGAAAGCGAGTCGCAGGCGCTCAACCGCATCATCGACGACGTGCTCGCGGCGCAGATTCCCGTGTTGTCGTGGTGGGCGCTGGTCGTGGTCGCGAGCCGCGCCTCGGCGACGCTGACCATTCTCGCGATCTTCCTGCTCGGAACCTATCTGCACCTGCACGGCCTCGCCACGATCGGCGAGATCGTCACCTTCATGAATTTCGCGACCATGCTCATCGGCCGTCTCGAGCAGGTCGTGGGCTTCGTCAATGTGCTGTTCCAGCAGTCGGCGAAGATCAAGGACTTCTTCGACGTGCTCGACACCAAGCCCGCCGTCGCCGATCGGCCCGGCGCGCGGGACGCCGGCAGGCTCAAGGGCGCCGTCTCCTTCGAGAACGTCGCCTTCTCCTATGACGGGCGCCGGCAGGCGGTGCGCAATGTGAGCTTCTCGGCCAAGCCCGGCCAGACCATCGCGCTCGTCGGCTCCACGGGCTCCGGCAAATCGACGACGCTCGGCCTGCTTCACCGCGTCTTCGATCCCGACGAGGGCGCGGTGAAGATCGACGGCGTCGACATCCGCGACTTCACGCTCGTCTCGCTTCGGCGCAACATCGGCGTGGTGTTTCAGGAGCCCATGCTCTTCGCCCGCACGATCGAGGAAAACCTGCGCATCGGCAATCCGGACGCGACGGATGAGGAAGTCGCCCGCGCGCTGCAACTGGCGCAGGCGACGGAATTCGTCTCGCGCCAGAGCGACGGACGCGAGACGCGCGTGGGCGAGCGCGGCCGATCGCTCTCGGGCGGCGAGCGCCAGCGCCTCTCCATCGCCCGCGCGCTGCTGAAGGACCCGCCGATCATGGTCTTCGACGAGGCGACCTCGGCGCTCGACGCCACGACCGAGCGGCTGATCCAGAAGGCGCTGGAGGCGGCGACCAAGGGACGCACGACCTTCGTCATCGCCCATCGTCTCGCGACGGTGCGCAATGCGGACGTGATCCTCGTCTTCGATCAGGGCGAGATCGTCGAGAGCGGCTCCTTCGAGACGCTCGTCGAAAAGGGCGGGCGCTTCGCGACGCTGGCGGCGGCGCAATTCATGACCGAGCCCACGACGCCGACGACGCCGCTCGACGGCGTGCATGAGGCGACGGCCCCGCAGGTGCGGGCGGGGTGAGACGCGCGCGTCGATCCGGCTTCGCATAGTTTCATGTTGTGGTCGAGATAGTCGCTGGATGACCGCTTTTGACCCGTAAAAGTCATTCTGTTCGTTAAAGCTTCGCGTTGCTTGTTCTTGGCGCAATGGTCCTGCTTCGCGCACTGACGATGTCGTGACGGGAGGCCCCGTCGGCCGCAAGATGACGGCGCCCCGAGAGGCATGCATCCTCGCCACCAAGCGCGATCGCCTCCTTCCTGATTTCGACCATGAGCTGTCACCTCACCGTAAGCGCCACAGCTGGCCGTCCCCAGACCGACATGGCGAGAATACTGTTTCGTCAACGTGACAAAGTCGCTTGCGAGGGACGCTGATAAGTTGGAGAAGCGTTACCTCAGCAATCAAGCGAATGGCAGGTAGCTGCATGAAACTTCACCGCTCCTGGAAACATCTGGGCGGGACGCTTTTCGCTCTTGGGCTCATGAATGTCCCGGCTAACGCGATGGGCGGAGGGTCCGCGCCCAACAGGTCGGAGGGCGGCGCAGCCCCTTTGACCAAGATGATGGGCGGTGGGCTTTCCTCGCCCGGCACGAATATGGAGATCACCTATAGCGCCGATGGGAAGACTGCGCTGTTCACCTCCACTCGACCCGGCAGCGTGAAGTCCGGCACACGTTATGATTTCGACGTCTGGATGGCCCGCAATGTCGACGGGGTCTGGCAGGAGCCTGTCCAGCTTGGTCCCAGCATCGACCCGCATGTCGGGCCGAACATCAATACGGCCGACTGGGAGCTTGAGCCGGCGCTCTCAGACGACGGCAATGTGATCTATTTCACGCGCTACAAGGCAGGAAACCTCGCGACAGGCGACCTCTGGGTCGTGGAGAAGGTCAACGGCGTCTGGCAGGCGGCGCGCAACTGGAACGACGTTCCCGAACTGCCGCACATCAATACCGAGACGGGCGAAGAACACTGCCCGATCATTGCGTCGGACAGCCTGATCTACTTCAATTATCAGCAGCCAGGCGTCACGCAAGACAGCGATATCTGGAAAGTCGAGAAGAAGAACGGTGTCTGGCAAAAGCCTGAGAGCCTCGGAACGCGCATCAACTCGCCCTACCGCGACCACATGCACTGGACCGGACTCTCGAAGGACGGGAAGGCGCTCATCGTCACCAGCACGCGGGCCGACATGGGAACACGCGGCGGCCATGACGAGTGGATTTCCTATCAGAACGCCGAGGGTGAATGGCAGGAGCCACTGAATCTCGGCGATGGAATCAACACCAGCGGCGAGGAGATGTGCTGGACCTTCACGCCCGACGGCAAGATGTTCACTGGCGGCTGGGGCCCGCAAGGCAGCTATGACATGGAGTTGCGCTGGGTCGCGAAGGACGACGTGCCGCTCTTGAAAAACTTTGAGCCGATGGGCCCTCCACCCAATTTGCTCGCGGCAGGGCGATCGAAACTTTGACGAAGATTCTCTTTTACGGTCGGTGCGTCACAGCGGCGCAAATCAACTTCGTCAACAAAAGGAATGCTCCTATGGACTCGGTGAATCTTCTCCGACTGGCTGCTGTGGCGATGGTGGTGTTCCTTATCTTTTTTTTCAAAATATCGATGATCTAACGCGAATTTTCAACGATACAGGCGGTGAGGCAGGCGTAAGGAAAGAAGCGCGGGATGAGCGCGAAAAGTTATGTCGGCGACATCCCGATCAATTACGATCGCGGGCTCGGCGCCGTTCTTTTTCTTCCTTACGCGGAAGAAGCGGCGCAGCGGGTCGCGACGGCTAATCCGAGGGACGTCCTTGAAATCGCGGCAGGTTCTGGGGTCGCAACTCGGGCCTTGCTAGATCGGCTTGCGAGCGCTGCGAGACTAACGGCCACCGACATTAGCGAAGACATGCTCAATGTCGCCCGATCGAAAGCGCCGGACGACGAACGCGTGTCGTTCAAGATTGTGGACGCCTGCGCTCTTCCCCAGGGAGACGGGAGCTTTGACGCCATTGTCTGCATGTTTGGGTATATGTTCTTTCCCGATAAGCCGAGAGCCATCCGTGAGGCCTACCGGGTGTTGCGGAACGGCGGACGCTATACCTTCTCAGTCTGGGACTCTGAAAAAAACAATCCCTATGTCAGCGAGGCTCTGGCCGTCCTGCAAGCTTTCTTTCCGAAGGAGCCGCCGCAATGGATAAGGCAACCAGCGTCCTGCGCGGCGACCGGTCCGATCAAGGAAAGCCTCGTTGACGCTGGTTTTGACGATGTCCGCATCTCCGTGCTCCGCTATGCGCGTCGATTCGACGCGCTCGCGTTCGCGCGCGGCATTGTCTTTGGGAGCCCCGTATTGAACGAGGTCACAGAGCGAGGCGGCGATCTCGACGAGATCGCTCGCGCATATGGGGCGGCGCTCACGCGCGCCGTCGGCTCTACCTTGCCCATACAAGCGATTATGTTCGAAGCTCAGAAGCTATAGGTTCTGAGCCGTCGCTCATTTGACGGTTGTATGGCAAAAGCGTCGCCCGTCATTCCTCAATCATTTTGCCTGAGCCGCCGAAATCGGTCGGGTAGTCGTGGAACTTTGGCAAGCCATCGCGCAGCGGCAGCACGGTCTCCGAATAATTGACATGCACCTGTGGCTTGAATTGAACCGTCGGGATGGTCGCGGCGTAAACGTCGATCAGGCCGAGCGACGGGTGAGCCGTCATCAAATGACCGCCACATTTGACGCAGTATTTGCGCTGGCTGCTTGGCGTTTTCTCGAATGTGGCGACAAATTCCGCCCCTGACGTCACGGAAACAGAATCAGGTTTCCACAAGGTGAAGGCGTTGATAGGCGCCGCCGACCACGATCGGCACGAGCCGCAATGGCAGTATCCACACGTCTCAGGATCGCCGCTGACTTCAATTTGCACGGCGCCGCAGAAGCACTCCCCTTTATGCGTGGCCATTTCGTCCCTCGGTTTATGCTATGTCTGCTGCCTTTTTCGTAGCGTCCAGGCTGCGCTCGCGTAACCCAGCCCTTGGCAAACTATATGTTGGATTTGGTGAAGCAAAGCGGTCTCTCAATGTCCGCTTTTGGCGCATTGCGGACTTCGAGATTAGCGGCACAGAGCTTGTTGGTTCCGAGAATGGCTTACAAGAAGCCCCAAAATCGAAATTCGGGCATTACATATAAAAAAAACCGCGCCCCTTTCGGTGCGCGGTTCTCAAGTCGCGAACAAAGGATCTCTTACCGGATCACATAAGGCAGCAGCCCCAGAAATCGGGCGCGCTTGATGGCCTGCGCCAGCTCGCGCTGCTTCTTGGCCGAGACGGCCGTGATGCGCGAGGGCACGATCTTGCCGCGCTCGGAGATGTAGCGCGACAGCAGGCGCGTGTCCTTGTAGTCGATCTTCGGCGCGTTGGCGCCGGAGAAGGGGCAGGACTTGCGGCGGCGGAAGAAGGGACGACGGGGCGCGGTGCTCATTCTGCCTCTCCTTCGGCTCTGCCTTCCTCACGACGCGGGCGACGCTCCGGACGGTCGCCGCGCGGGCCGCGACGCTCGCCGCGGTCGTCGTCGTCACGCTTGCGCAGCTGCGCCGACGGACCTTCCTCAAGCTCCTCGACGCGCAGCGTCAGGACGCGCAGGACGTCTTCGTTGATGCTCTGCTGGCGCTCCATCTCGGCGATGGCCGCCGGCGGGGCGTCGATGTTGAGCAGCGTGAAATGCGCCTTGCGGTTCTTCTTGATCCGATAGGCGAGCGACTTCACGCCCCAATATTCGGTCTTGCCGACCGTGCCGCCGAGCGACGTGATGATGTTTTTGAACTGCCCGGTCAGAGCCTCCACCTGCTGGGGAGAAATGTCCTGACGGGCGAGATAGACATGCTCGTAAAGAGGCATGATTTTTCGCCTTTCCGTTGCCGCGAGCCGCTCCGGCGCCAAGCCCTTCGAGCGTTTCTGGGGAAGTTTCCCCGGGGAAAGGCTCGAGAAGGAAAGTTCGAAGGCGGAGACACGGGAAGAAGGGAAACCCACGCCGGCAAGCCGGCGCTTCCGTTCAGCCCCCGGCCGGGAACGTCGCGATGGCGGGGTTATACGCGGGTTTTGGCAGGATGCAAGGGCGCGGGTCCGCCATCCTTGTCGGCGGCGGCGCGCGCGGATATGTTCGCCGCGCAAATCGCCCGAGAGGAAGCGGCATGAAACGCAGATTGGCACTCGCTCTGACGCTCGTCGGCCTCTCGGCGGCGCTCTCCGCCTGCGACAAATGCGGCGGCATTCAGGATATTCGCGTCCCGGGCCAGCCGAACGCCTGCCGGGACGCCTCCGCGCGCTGATTTTCGAGCGCGCCGCCGGAGCCGCCCCGTGCCAGTAGCCGATCGTTTTGCACAGATGAAGCGCCGAGGCGAGAAGATCGTCGTCGTCACCGCCTATGACGCGCCGACCGCGCGGATCGAGGCGGAGGCCGGCGTCGACATCATCCTCGTCGGCGACAGCGTGGGGGTGAACATCCTCGGCTATTCCCACGAGCGCGAGGTGACGCTCGCCGACATGGCGCATCACATCGCGGCCGTCAGGCGCGGCGCGCCGGACATGTATATCATCGGCGATCTGCCCTACGCGACCTACGACACCCCCGAACAGGCTCTCGCGAGTTCCCGCGTCCTGCGCGACGCCGGCGCCGACTGCGTGAAATTCGAGGGCGCGCAGGCGGACGTCGTCGCCGCGCTCACGGCCACGGGCTTCGACGTCTGCTGCCATCTGGGGCTCGAATCGCAGCATCAGGAAGTCAAGCGCCGGCAGGGCCGCACGGCCGAGGCCGCCCGCAAGCTCTACGCCGACGCGCTCGCGCTCGACGCCGCGGGGCAGAAATTTCTCGTGCTGGAGCTGGTGCCGCAGGAGCTCGCGGGGCGCATCACCCGCGCGGTGAAAGCCGCGACCATCGGCATCGGCGCCGGGCCGGAGACGGACGGGCAGGTGCTCGTCGTCAACGACCTCGCCGGGATCACGGCGCGGGACTTCAAGCACAATCGCCGCTACGGAGCCGTCGGCGCGGCGCTGCGCGAGGCCGTGGGTCTTTATGCGAAAGACGTGCGGGCCGGCGCCTTTCCGGCGCCGGAGCACGCCTTCCACATGGCGGACGAGGAGCGCCAAGCCTTCGAAAGGCTGATCCGCCAGGGCGCGTGACCCGGGCGCGGGAGCGACGCTTCGCCGGTGTTTTTCGCGGCGCGGAGGCATTATATGTCGGCGCAAAGCTCTCGCCCCCGGGGCGGAGCGAAGCTTCTCGCAAAACAGGCGAAATATGACCCCAGCCACTTCCGCCGCCGCATCGCCGGTCGGTCTGCTCATCGTCAATCTCGGCACGCCGGACGACCCGGATGTTCCGTCCGTGCGCCGCTACCTCGCGCAATTCCTCTCCGATCCGCGCGTCGTCGACCTGCCGCGCATCCTGTGGCTGCCGGTGCTGCACGGGATCATTCTCAACACGCGGCCGAGGAAATCGGCGCACGCCTACGCCTCGATCTGGAACCACGAACACGGCGAAGGCCCGCTGAAGACATTCACGCGCCTGCAGGCGGAAAAGCTGCGGGAGCGAGCCGGCGCGCTCGGTGAAAAGGCGCCCGTCATCGTCGATTACGCGCTGCGTTACGGCTCGCCGTCGATAGTCTCGAAGATCGACGAGCTCATGGCGCAGGGATGCGAGCGCATCGCGCTGCTGCCGCTTTATCCGCAATACGCCGCCTCCACCAGCGCCTCGGTCGCCGACGACGCCTTCGCGGCGCTGCGCAGAATGCGCAAGCAGCCGGCGCTGCGCGTGGGCGCGCCCTATTACGACGATCCCGCCTATATCGAGGCGCTGGCGGCGAATGTGCGGCGCGAACTCGCCGCGCTCGACTTCGAGCCCGAGGTGGTGCTCGCCTCCTTCCATGGCCTGCCGCAGGCGCAGGTGGATCGCGGCGACCCCTATCGCGCCCATTGCGAGGCGACCTTCGGGCTTTTGCGCGAGGCGCTGGACATGCCGGCCGACAGGCTGCGCCTCTCCTTCCAGTCGCGCTTCGGGCCGGCGAAATGGATCCAGCCCTATACGAGCGACGTGGTGAGCGAGCTGGCGCAGCAGGGCGTCCGGCGCCTCGCCATCGTGGCCCCCGGATTCTCGGCGGATTGTCTCGAGACGATCGAGGAGCTCGGCGTCGAGATCCGCGATCTCTTCCTCGAAAAGGGCGGCGAGAAATTCGCGCGCCTGCCCTGTCTCAACGACAGCGAGGAGGGGATGCGGCTCCTCGAGACGCTGGCGAAACGGGAGGTCGCCGGATGGGCGTGAGCGGCGGCCCACTGGCGCCCCAATTCCATGTCCTGATGCGCGACATGATCCTTCGCCGTCATGCTCTTCTCCTTCTGTCCCTCCTGCTCGCCGGCCCCGCCGCCGCGCAGGAGGCGCCCGCGACCGGCGGCTCGATGATCGGACGCATCTTCGACGCCACCGGCCTGCGCGCGCCGCCGCCGCCGTCCGCCGATTTCGTGCGCCAGTCGCGGCCCGGTGAGCTCGACTACGCCCCGCTGACGCCCGCGCCAGCGCAGAGCCGCAAGAAAACCGCCGCTGAAATGGAGGCGTCAGGCGCCCAGCTCGACCGGGCCATCGCAGACAACAAACGCAAGGCGGCGCGGGTCAAGATTCCGAACTGACGCGCCTTCCGGCCCCTGAAAGACTCTTGATTTGAGCAAGCGTTCGGGGGCGTTATGGCGCATGAGATTTTTTCGGGCCCTCCTCCTTTTCGTCCTGACGGTCGGCGCTCACGGCGCCGGCGCTCAGACGAGCCGCTCCGTCGTTTCGATGACGCTGACGCAAGGCGATTACGGCGGCGGGCGCGTCTATCTGCCCATGCGCTTCGACAAGGTCATGGGGACGATGCGCCTCGACACCGGCGCCTCCACGACCCGCATTGCGCTCGCGCCATGGAACAAGGACCTGCCGGCCATGGGCGCAAGCGAATCGACGGGGGCCTCCGGGCTCACGATCCGTTGCGACGACGTCGAGGCGAGGAATGTCGCGCTGAAGGCTGTGCAGGGCAACGACATCGCGCGCGCGAAATATGAGGTCACGCGCTGCCCGACGAGCGACGGTGGCGATCTCCTGGGGCTGGATTTCTTCAAGAACGCCCGCTTCACGCTCGATTTCGACCATCGCGAAATGGTGTTTTTCGGCGCGCCGCTTTCGACCGGCCATGCGCGGCCCTTCCGCATGCTCGGCCCCGACCGGCGCCTCGTCGGCGTCGAGCTTCGCGTCCGCAATGTCACGAGCGTGGGCCTCTTCGACACGGGCGCGGAGATTTGCGCCGTCGATCAGTCCTTTGTCCGGAAGCACAAAAAACTGTTCACGCTGGAGAAGGCGGCGGGCAAGGCGAGCGAAGCGGGCGGGAAAAAATTTGCGTCGAAAATCTACCGGATCAGGGAGATCGATCTCGGCGACGGGCGCGTGGCGCGCGACGTCCATGCGCTCGCCTATGACTTCGGCCCCCTGCGCGCGGCGCTGGGAAAGGAGACGCCGTTCATTCTGGGCTATAATCTGCTCAGCCGCTTCACGTGGGAGCTGGATCTTCGCGCGCCCGACCGGCCGATGTGGGATGCGCGGGGGAGGTAGACCGGCTGTGAACGGCGGGCCGTGACGGGCCGGTTTGCCAGTTGCCGTATATACGCCAACGCGCCCGGCGGGTCGCATCAACAAATTTTCGGCGCGTTTCTCGCGGGCTCAATCAATGATTGAAGATGGAGGATATTTGCCCGGGAAGGCGCCGCAGGTCTTTCGTAAATTGTTTTGCAAAGCCGTCGACGGTGCGGCCGATGACGCTGAGCGAATCATTCTGTCGCTTTCTTTTGGAGACCGCGACGGATTTGGGGCGAGCGGAATGAGCCAGAGGCCTTTTTCCTTTTTCCGATGGTCCAGCGCCCGGATTTTCATCGCCTCCTCGCGGTTCGCCGGATGCGGCTCCAGCGGACGAGCTCGGTGAAGCAAGGTTATTGGCTGAAAATTTCGCGTCCGCGCCATCCTTGTTTGCATGTTCAGTGACGTCGCCTGTGCGCGCCGACGAATTACCGGCGCCATCCCCATCCGCGGCAACGGACTTCGCGGAAACATTGGACGCGGCCATTTCATCCGCTCCAATTTGCTGGCCGACGTTCGAAGCTTTCCCGTTTCCTGAAGCTTTATTCGTTGCTGATGAAGCAGTAAGCGCTGGAGAAAGTTGCTCGACTGACGCCATCTGCGGCGAAGATCCCGAAAACGGCCTGTTGAATGTTTGCGCGGCGATGAGCGCAATCTCAGCAAGAACAGCCGCCGCCACGGCAAAAGCGTTCATCGATTTCCGCTCGGGAATGCGACGCGTGACCGCTGTCGACATTTTTTCCCCGTCGATGCACGGAACTTCTATCAGCGCCCCTGTCCGCTGAAATTTTTGACCGTCGATCTCCGCAAATCTCAAATGGCGGGATGCGGTCATGGCAGGCAGCCGCGACTCCGATTCTTCAGACGCTGCCGGGCCGCCCCGTTCGACACTGTCGCTTGCAACGCCTTCAACTGCGATGCCCGGCCTGTTTCCCAAAGACTTCACGACACGGAACGCCCAAAACTCGAGCCCCTCGGCCTCGCTATCAAAGAATTCTTTCGACAACTCATAAAGTCGGGTCACGATTTGATGATGCTCGCCCTTCCCCCCCGGATCGCAAGAATCAGTCGACACTACGCCGCAATCGAGGGTGAGCGTGGGCGCCATGCCGATCAGAAGCTTCTTGCCCTTGCCTTTGGAGGCGTCGCTCAATTGCATCGGCAAATTTACGCCGAGCAAGAAAGCCAATATCAGAATATTCAGCTCCGAAGCGTCCAATAACCGGGAGGAGGCGCTCGTGTTTAACGTAACCACCTCGCCTTTGAATTTGAGTGGAAGCCTTCTGAGAGCGGCAGGGCAAGCAGATACCGGGTCTGGCTCGACTTCGAGCATGAAACGAACATATCGGTCGGCGACCGGGAAAAAATAGTCGTGCTTCGCTTCAGCGCAGGCATTGTTTCCGAAGCCGCAGGTTTCTGGCAGGACAAATTTTCCCTCTGCGGCGGCGCGTAATTTCCGCGCAGCTTCAAGAAGTTCGTTTCTCGAGAGCTTTTTCATTCGAAGTCTCCGGATGAGAGACGCATTACGAATCAGAAGATCGTCGCTGTGGGCGTTAATTCGAAATTAGCCAAACGCCCCTGGCTGCACTCCGTGCATGACCCAATTTCAAACCGCCAGTAGCCCCGAACACCCGGCCGACGGCGCGTCGCGTTTGGACGCCATCGCGGGACCTCGCGCCTTCGCGACCCAAGCCTATGAATCCGACTCGAATATGCGTCAAGCGGGGGCGCGGCGGCCGGGGACGCGAGCGTTCGAGGACCCGTTCGTGCCAGGACCCTGCCAAGAGCCGGGATTTGAAATCACCCCCCTTGTCGCGCCGACCCCTCCCCCGCCCCGCCAAAATCGGCTAGACTCCCCGCTTCGCGCGGCCATTCCCGGAACAAAGACAGAATGTCGGATTTCTATCGCATCAAGCGCCTGCCCCCTTATGTCTTCGAACAGGTGAACCGCCTGAAGGCGCGCGCCCGTGCGGGCGGCGCCGACATCATCGACCTCGGCATGGGAAATCCGGACCTGCCCGCGCCCAAACATGTCGTCGACAAGCTCGTCGAGACCGCCGGCAAGCCGCGCACCGACCGCTATTCGGCCAGCAAGGGCATCGCCGGCCTGCGGCGCGCGCAGGCGAATTATTATGCGCGCCGCTTCGGCGTGAAGCTCGACCCCGAGACGCAGATCGTCGCGACGCTCGGGTCCAAGGAGGGCTTCGCCAATATGGCGCAGGCGATCACGGCGCCGGGCGACGTAGTGCTGGTGCCGAACCCGTCATACCCGATCCACGCCTTCGGCTTCCTGATGGCGGGCGGCGTCATCCGCTCCGTCCCCTCCGCGCCGACGCCGGAATATTTTTCCGCGCTCGAGCGGGCGATGATCCATTCGATTCCAAAACCCATCGCGGTCATCGTCTGCTATCCGTCCAATCCGACGGCGGAAGTAGGCTCGCTCGATTTCTACAAGGACCTCGTCGCCTTCGCGAAGAAGCACGACATCTTCATCCTTTCCGACCTCGCCTATGCCGAAGTCTTCTTCGACGACAACCCGCCGCCCTCGGTCCTGCAGGTGCCGGGCGCGATGGATGTGACGGTGGAGTTCACCTCCATGTCCAAGACCTTCTCCATGGCGGGCTGGCGCATGGGCTTCGCGGTTGGCAATGAGCGCCTCTGCGCGGCGCTCGCGCGCGTGAAGAGCTATCTGGACTATGGCGCCTTCACGCCCATTCAGGTCGCCGCCGCGACCGCGCTCAACGGGCCGGACGATTGCGTGAAGGAGATGCGCGCGATCTACAAGAAGCGCCGGGACGTGATGGTGGAGAGTTTCGCGCAGGCCGGCTGGCCGATCCCTGCGCCACGCGCCTCCATGTTCGCCTGGGCGCCCGCGCCCGAGCGTTTCCGCAACATGTCCACGCTCGAATTCTCGAAGCTTCTCATCGAGAAGGCCGACGTCGCCGTGGCGCCGGGCGAGGGCTTCGGCGAACATGGCGAAGGCTTTGTTCGCCTCGCGCTCGTCGAGAACGAGCAGCGCATCCGCCAGGCCGCCCGCAATCTGCGCCGCTTCTTCGATGCGGCGGACGGACAGCTGCACAATGTCGTGCCTCTCGCGGCGCGGGGGTGAAAGGGGCTGACGCCCCTCGTGCTTCGAGACGCCTGCTGCGCAGGCTCCTCAGCATGAGGGGCTTCTTTTTATGCGCCAACGATTAGGCCTCATCCTGAGGAGCGAGCGAAGCTCGCGTCTCGAAGGACGAGGCCGCCATGGAGCATGTTTAACAAGGGTGGAGGCGGCTCGACGGCCGCCCGATTTTCAGACGCCTTACCCGTGCCCGCTGATGCGCTCGATCTGCGCGCCGCAGCCGGACAGCTTCTTCTCCAGCCGCTCGAAGCCGCGGTCGAGATGATAGACGCGGTTGATCGTCGTCTCGCCGCGCGCGGCGAGCGCCGCGATGACGAGCGACACCGAGGCGCGAAGGTCCGTCGCCATCACCGGCGCGCCGTCGAGATGATCGGCGCCGGTCACGATCGCCGTATCGCCCTCGAGCCGGATATGCGCGCCGAGGCGCGCCAGCTCCTGCACATGCATG
This sequence comes from Methylocystis sp. ATCC 49242, assembly GCF_000188155.2. NCBI lineage: Bacteria > Pseudomonadati > Pseudomonadota > Alphaproteobacteria > Hyphomicrobiales > Methylocystaceae > Methylocystis > Methylocystis sp. ATCC 49242. The sequence continues at coordinate 3,246,276 of NZ_KE124774.1, read as the reverse complement.
AAGCGGTTCTCGAAGATCGTCTCGGTGATGCGGGACACGCCTTGCGCGCGCGTCATCAGCGCCATGAACTGCGCCTGAAGGTCGGTCGGGAAGGCGGGGAAAGGCGCGGTCTCGACGTTGACCGGCATGATTCCCGAGCCATTGCGCGACACGCGCAGGCCCTCGTTGGTTTCGCTCACCTTCGCGCCCGCTTCGACGAGCGCGTCGAGCGCCGCCTGCAGCAAATCCGCGCGCGCGCCGGCGAGCAGCACGTCGCCGCCGGTCATCGCGACCGCCATGGCGTAGGTGCCGGCCTCGATCCGGTCCGGCAGAACGGCGTGACGCGCGCCATGGAGCGAACTCACGCCCTCGATCTCGATCGTCGAACTGCCCGCGCCGGAAATGCGCGCGCCCATCTTCACGAGGCAATCGGCGAGATCGACGATCTCCGGCTCCCGGGCGGCGTTGCGCAGCACGGTGGTTCCGCGCGCGAGCGAGGCGCCCATCAGCGCCGTATGGGTGCCGCCGACGGTCACTTTCGGGAATTCGATCTCGGCGCCGACGAGGCCGTCCTTCGCGGTGGCGACGACATAGCCGTTCTCGATCTCGATATGCGCGCCGAGCTTCTCGAGCGCCATGATCAGCAGGTCGACGGGCCGCGTGCCGATGGCGCAGCCGCCGGGCAGCGACACGCGGCATTCGCCCATGCGAGCGAGGAGCGGCGCGAAGACCCAGAAACTCGCGCGCATGCGCGACACCAGCTCATAGGGCGCCGTCGTGTCGACGATCTCGCGCGCGGTGAAATGCACCGTGCGGCCGGAGTTCTCCGTATCGCCCGCGCGCTTGCCGGAAATGGTGAAGTCGACGCCGTGATTGCCGAGAATGCGCTCCAGCTGCGTCACGTCGGCGAGCAGGGGCATGTTTTCCAGCGTCAGCGTCTCTTTCGTGAGCAGCGACGCGATCATCAGCGGCAGGGCGGCGTTCTTGGCGCCGGAGATCGGGATGACGCCGTTGAGCGTCGAGCCGCCGACGATTTTGATCTTGTCCATCACCCCTCGCTGTCGCTTTTTTCGCCTGCGGCCTTCAACGCCCTGTCGCGCGCCTTGCGCCTGGCCAGATTGGCGCGCAGAGCAGCCGAGAGCGCTGCGGCGTTCTTTTTGCCTGCGGCATGGCCGCCAGACTTCACGCCCGATTCGGCCCCTTTTGGGGCGGCGGGGGCGGTTTCCTTGCCCTCTTCCGTCATCGTGTCGTCGATCCTGCGGGAAATCGCGGGTTTTCCTAGGCCTTTGGGGAGGGAGTGGCAAGCAGGCCCGATCAGAGCGCCTTCACCACCAGCGTTGCGTTGATGCCGCCGAAGGCGAAGGAGTTCGACAGCGCGACGCGGATCGGCATCTTGCGCGCCTGGTTGGGGATGGCGTCCACCTGGCATTTCGGGTCGGGCTCGATGAAATTGATCGTCGGCGGGGCGATCTGCTCGCGCAGCGCGTTGATGACGACCGAGAGCTCCAGCCCGCCGCTCGCTCCGAGCGCATGGCCGTGGATGGGTTTGGTCGAGGACACGGGCGGCGGACGGTCGCCGAAGACCGCGCGCATCGCCTCGGATTCGGTGATGTCGTTGGCGTAGGTCGCCGTCCCGTGGGCGTTGAGATAATCGACGTCCCCGGGCTCCAGCCCGGCGCTCTCGAGCGCCAGTCGCATGCACCGCGCCGGACCCTCGACGTCCGCGCGCAGCGGATCGAAGGCGTCGCTCGTCGTGCCGTAGCCGGCGAGTTCGCAAAGCGGCGTCGCGCCGCGCGAGACCGCCGACTCCAGCGTTTCGAGGATGAACACCGCGGCCCCCTCGCCGAGCGTCATGCCGTTGCGCTTCGTGGAGAAGGGCCGGCAGAGGTCGGGCGTCAGCACGCGCAGCGCCTCCCAGGCGCGGATCGAGCCGTTGGTGACGCAGGCTTCCGATCCGCCGGCGATGGCGCGGTCGGCGCGGCCGGCGCGCAGCATCTCGAAGGCCTCGCCGATCGCCTGCGTGGCGGAGGAGCAGGCCGACGCCAGCGCGAATGTCGGCCCCTTGGCGCCGTAACGCATTCCGAGCGTCGTGGGCGCGGCGCTGGGGATGAGGCGCGGCACGGCGAGCGTGTCGGGACGGCCCCCTTCGGCGTATTCGACATAGGATGTGTCGTCGATCGTCTTGGCGCCGCCGATGCCGGTGCCGATGACGACCGCCGTGCGCGGCCCCCCGACCTCCTTGCGCGCAAAGCCCGCCTGCGCCAGCGCCTCGTCGGCGGCGACGATGGAGAACTGGGTGAACGGATCGCAATAGGGGAGAATCTCCGGCTCGATATGGGCCGCCGGATCGAAATCCGGCACCTGCGCCGCTATCTTGATGCGGCCCGGATAGGGGCGCGCGAGCTTGAGCGGCCTGATGCAGGAGACGCCGTCGCGCGCCGCCGCCCACAGCGCCTGCGCGCCGACGCCGGCGGCCGAAACGGCCCCCATGCCGGTAATGACGACCCTTCGGCGCGAAATATTGGCTGGCGGCGTCATACGGCTCACTCTCCTGTGACGAATTTTGCGCAACATGCGCGCGGCGGCTGATTCGCCGGCGACGCGGCCCATGGCTTGTTCTTTAAGGGCTTATACGCAACCTTGGCGGGCGTTGATATTATAATGACATGCGCGCTGGCTGTGAAATGCGGCCCGCCTTGCCTCGCCCGCCGCCCTCCCCTATAAGCTGCGGCTGCGCGCCGTGTTTCCGACACCCCTGGAGGCGATGGGCGCGCTTTTTCTTTTTGCAAAGGACACCGACATGGCCGAGATGAAGACGCTCGCGGCCACGGTGCGCAGCGGGACCGGCAAGGGGGCCGCCCGCAGCGTTCGCCGTGAGGGCCGTATTCCAGCAGTACTCTATGGCGGCGGCGAAGCGCCCCTGCCGATTTCGCTCGACAAGAAGGTCACGACCCAGCTGATCTTCGCGGGTCACTTCCTCACGACGATCTTCGAACTCGACATCGACGGCAAGAAGGAGCGCGCTATTCCGCGCGACTATCAGCTCGACGTCGTCAAGGACTTCCCGCTGCACGTCGACTTCCTGCGCCTGAAGCCCGGTTCGCGCCTCAAGGTGAATGTGCCGGTGCATTTCATCAATCAGGACGCCGCGCCCGGCATCAAGCGCGGCGGTTCGCTCAACATCGTCTACCACACGGTGGAGATGTGGGTGCCGGCCGACAACATTCCGGAGGCGATCACCGCCGACCTCGCCGGCATGGACTTCAACGATTCGCTGCATATTTCGGCGATTCCGCTGCCGGAGGGCTGCAAGCCCACCAATCCGGACAAGAACTTCACCGTGGCGAGCCTCGCCCCGCCGGCCGGCGGCGTCGAGGAGCCCGCCGCCGCGGCGGCTGCGGCCGCTCCGGCCAAGGGCGGAAAGAAGTAAGCGCGACGCCGCTTCCTGTGTTAATGGCCGGGACCTTCCCGGCCATTTTCTTTCGGGGCCTTCCATGCTGCTCTTCGTCGGGCTCGGCAATCCCGGCCGCGCCTACGCCAGAAACCGCCACAACATCGGCTTCATGGCCATTGAAGCCATCGCCCGCCGACATGGCTTTCCGGCCGCCCGCGCCCGCTTCCAGGGCCTTTCCCGCGAGGGAACGATCGCGGGCGAGCGCGTGATGCTGCTCGAACCGCAAACCTACATGAACGAAAGCGGCCGCTCGGTGGGCGAAGCCGCGCGTTTTCACAAGATCGGCGTGGGCGAAATCGTCGTCTTCCATGACGAGCTCGATCTCGCCCCCGCCAAATGCCGCGTAAAGACCGGCGGCGGCGTCGCCGGCCATAACGGGCTGCGCTCGATCACCGCCCATGTCGGCAACGATTACAAGCGCGTGCGGATGGGCATCGGCCATCCGGGCGACAAATCGCTGGTGCATTCCTATGTGCTGAACGACTTCGGCCGGAGCGAGGAGCCATGGGTCGAGGCGCTTTGCGACGCCATCGCCGACAACGCCGATCTCATCGTGAAGGGCGACGACGCCGGGCTGCAGAACAGGCTGCATCTTGCGCTCGAAGCGAAAGGCTTCGGCGCGGTGAAGCGCGTCGGCGAGGCGTGATTCGCGACCGAACGGACGATATGCGCGCCCGTCGGCGGCGACCGCGGCGACAAAAACTCTCTCAACGGACCTCTCGGCGCGGTCAAGGATAAGCTGACCGCTTTGCGAGGGAGCCCGGGAAACGCCCGCTGCTCCGGCGGCGTTTTCTTTATCGGCGCAAAACCAAGTTCGCGGTCGCGCGCCCCTTTTCCAAAACCACGCGACCGCCTATATTCGCGTTGCCGGCTCTCGGGCCGGCTATGGCGATAAACGAACACCGCAATAAACCAATCGGACCCGGGGGCGGTACCCGGCGCCTCCACCCGAGCCCGTCCGAAGGGCGGGCTCCGGCGGGGGCGAAACAGGATTGACGAGGGCGTAAAGGGTGATTTTTCGCTCGGCATGATACCGCCGTTATCGGGTCAAACCTTATAGTTGCCAACGACAACTATGCTCCGGTGGCCGTCGCTGCGTAATGCAGCGCCCAAACTGGGATCAAAGCCCTAGGGGTTTGCACTTCTAGGCGGGGCCCGGAGGCGCCTGGCAACAGAAGCCTCCACTCTATTTCTCGCGCGGGCGCCGTCGTTTTGGCAAAGCGCGGCTAATGGCGTGATCCCCCACGGGGAGCCGGTTCGCCGGACATGTCATGCTGGAACAACGGCAGTTTGGCGCGACGCAATGGCCCAGGATCTCATTCGCTACGACCTCGTCGTTCAGGACGCCATGCGCGGCGTCATGCGCAAGGTCCTTTCCGACGTTGCGAAAAGCGGTTATCTGCCGGGCGACCATCACTTTACGATCAGCTTCCGCACCGATGCGCCGGACGTCAGGATTTCGCGCCGTCTCGCCGAGCAATGGCCGCATGAGCTGACGATCATCCTGCAGCACCAGTATTCCAATCTCGAGGTCGACGACGAGGGTTTCGGCGTCACCCTGTCCTTCCGCTCCATCCCCGAGCATCTTTACATCCCCTTCGCCGCCGTGACGGGCTTCTTCGATCCTTCTGTCGAATTCGGCCTGCGCTTCGAGGGCGCAGAACCGGAGGAAGATGAGGAAGAAGAAGAGGAAGAGGAAGAGGCTGCGCCCATGCGCCCCAGCCTCGTGACCGCGCATCATCCGGCGTCGGCGGCGCCCGCGGCCGCCAAACCGGCTGCTGCAAAGGCGCAGCCTGAAAAGACGAAGAAGGAAGAGGCGCCGGCGGAAGCCGAAGAGGCGGGCGAGAGCGACGCCAAGGTCATCTCGATCGACGCCTTCCGCAAGAAGACCTGACGGGTCGGGCCTGATGGGCGAAATCGTCAATCTGCGCCGCGCGCGCAAGGACCGCGACCGACGGTTTCGCGAGGACAAGGCCCAGGAAAATCGCATCGCCTTCGGCCGAACGAAGACAGAGCGTGAGCTGACCGCGGCGCAAAAAGACCTCGAAGCCGCGCGGCTGGAGGCGCACAGGCGCGAGACGCCGGACGACCAGGCGTGAAGGACGCGCCCGCGCCGTCCATGCGCGTGATAAAACGCTCCGTCGTCATCGCAGGCCACAGCACGAGCGTCTCGCTGGAGGACGCCTTCTGGCGCGCGCTGAAGGACATCGCGGCGAGGGACGGGCTCTCGCTCGCGGCGCTCGTGGCGCAGGTGGACGCGGGGCGCGGAGAGGCCAATCTGTCCTCGGCGCTCAGGGTGTTCGTGCTGGAGCGGGCGATAGGGCGCGGCGACGAAGATCAGCGCCGCCTCCCGGGACAGTGATTCCCCTTCCGTTCTTCTGTATGCTGCGATGAATCACGAGGAGCAGCCTGTTGACCGATTTCGACGATTACGCGCCCGAGCCCGGCGGGCTCGCCGCCCGCGCCGCCGCTCTGGCGCACGGGCCGCGCTATCTCGAGGGGCTGAACCCCGAGCAGCGCGCCGCGGTCGAGACGCTCGACGGGCCGGTTCTGGTGCTCGCGGGCGCCGGCACGGGCAAGACGCGCGCGCTCACGACGCGCATCGCCCATATCCTGCAGCTCGGCAAGGCGCGCGCCTATGAAATCCTCGCCGTCACCTTCACCAACAAGGCGGCGCGCGAAATGCGCGAGCGCGTCGAGGCGCTGGTCGGCGAAGGCGCGCAGGCCATGCAATGGCTCGGCACCTTCCACGCCATCAGCGCCAAAATCATGCGCCGCCACGCGGAGCTCGTGGGCCTGAAGCCCAATTTCACCATTCTCGACACCGACGACCAGATACGTCTGCTCAAACAGGTTCTGCAGGCCGAGAACATCGACGACAAGCGCTGGCCCGCCCGCGCCCTCGCCATGCGCATCGACGGCTGGAAGAACCGCGGCCTGACGCCCGCGCAGGTTCCCGCGGGCGACGCCGAGAGTTTTGCGAACGGCAAGGGCGCCGCGCTTTACGCGCTCTATCAGGAGCGGCTCAAGATACTCAACGCCGTCGACTTCGGCGATCTGCTGCTCGAGTCACTGCGGCTCTTTCGCGAAAATCCGGACGTTCTCGCGGAATATCAAAAGCGCTTCAAATATATCCTCGTCGACGAATATCAGGACACGAATGTCGCACAATATCTGTGGCTGCGGCTGATTTCGCAGGGGCGGCGCAACGTGTGTTGCGTGGGCGACGACGACCAGAGCGTTTATGGCTGGCGCGGCGCGGAAGTCGAAAACATCCTGCGCTTCGAACAGGATTTTCCCGGCGCGAGGATCATCCGGCTCGAACGCAATTACCGCTCGACCGGCCACATCCTAGCCGCCGCCTCGCATCTCATCGCGCATAACGAGGACCGTCTCGGCAAGACGCTCTTCACCGACGGCGCCGCCGGCGACAAGGTGACGCTCACCGGCGTCTGGGACAGTCAGGAGGAAGCGCGCGTCATCGGTGAAGACATCGAGCAGCTCCACCGAAAAAGCCATTCGCTCGAAGAAATCGCCATCCTCGTGCGCGCGTCCTTCCAGATGCGCGAATTCGAGGAGCGCTTCGTTGAGATCGGCCTGCCCTATCGCATCATCGGCGGCCCGCGCTTCTACGAGCGCATGGAGATCAGGGACGCGCTCGCCTATCTGCGCTGCGTCGCGCAGCCTTCCGACGATCTCGCCTTCGAGCGCATCGTCAATACGCCCAAGCGCGGCCTCGGCGACGCGACGGTTCAGATGCTGCATGAATATGGGCGGCGCGAACGCATCCCGCTGATGCAGGCGGCGCGCGTCCTCGTCGAAACCGAGGAGCTGAAGCCGAAGCCGCGCGGCGCGCTGCGCGCGCTGATCTGCGACTTCGACCGCTGGCGCGAACTCATCGACGTGAAGCCGCAACACGAACTCGCCGAAATGGTGCTCGACGAATCCGGCTACACGGAAATGTGGAGGCAGGACAAGACGCCCGAGGCCGCCGGCCGTCTCGAAAACCTGAAAGAGCTGGTGCGCGCGATGGAGGAGTTCCCCGACCTCGCCGCCTTCCTCGAACATGTCTCTCTCGTGATGGAGGCCGACGAAGCGAAGGAGCAGGAGCGCGTATCGATCATGACGCTCCACGCCGCGAAGGGGCTTGAGTTCGAGACCGTTTATCTCCCCGGCTGGGAGGAAGGGCTCTTTCCGCATCAGCGCTCGCTCGACGAACAGGGCCGCGCCGGGCTCGAGGAAGAGCGCCGACTCGCCTATGTCGGCATCACGCGCGCCAAGCGTCGCGCGAAAATTTTCTTCGCGAGCAACCGCCGCATTCGCGGCCTGTGGCAGCCGACCGTGCCGTCGCGCTTCGTGGACAACCTTCCCTCGGATCACGTCGAGGTGGTCGAGGCGCCGGGCGGCTCGCAATATGGCTCCTATGGCGTATCGCGCTTCGCCAATCTCGACGTCTATGGCTCGGATTATTCGACGCCCGGCTGGAAGCGCGCAAAGGCGGGCGCGACATCCGCCCGGAGCGAACCCGCGCGGGAGACGCGGCCCTCCCGCGCGAAACAGCCGCTGACCATCGATGGAGAAGTGATTTCGCGCGCGTCGACCGCCGGGCGCTACACCGCCGGCGCGCGCGTGCTGCATCTGAAATTCGGCCCCGGAACGGTGGCGGCGGTGGACGGAAACAAGCTCACCGTCGATTTCGACAAGGCCGGAAGGAAAATGGTGCTGGAGAGTTTCGTGCAGGCGGGGTGAGGTCCCTCCTCCCGCCTGCTCATTAGTCTCCACACGTCCCAGAGGAGCATCACCTACGTCCGACGATAGCCGCAGTAACATGCGCGAATGTTTGTTTTTGTAAAACTCCAAAAGATCTTTCTTGCCCTGAAATATCAATCTTTGTAATTTTAAGCATTAGATCTCTGAATTCAAACTCAGCTCCGCTATTAAATTCAGCGGATGCAATAATGGTTCCGAATATAACCTTTCCAAGGGATAATTGGATATCTACTCCGTTACCAAGCCCCACTTTCCGATTGAATTGATAAATAGCATCTGCATCATTTGCAGTTTTCACATACTTGCTCTCACGGCCTGTACTCTCCGCTTGCAAACGCATTTCAGCTATTGTCGCATCTTTGGCTTTAATGGCGGTATCAAGATTTTGAACTGACCCTTCATATCGCATGCTGGAAAACTGGTAACCACCCCAAACGCCAACGGAAACGGCGGCAAAGAAGGTGAGCGGAGCCGTTTTGATGACAGCCCATTCACCTTTTAAGTGATCCCAAAAAAGCTTGAAAGGTTCCATGAGGGGAAGCTACTCGATTCGCTCGGAATTAAAAAAGCACATACCGGCGCCCTTACGTGAGGCGCTGCCTTTCCTCGCTCGTCGCCGAGTTGAAGAACGTTGCGACGACAAACTTGTCCAGTCACTCCAGAGTTTTTTCAATTGCTTAGACTATAAGGATCAGCGTCCCCTCGGCCCAAAGCTCCAGCGCCTCGCCCGCCATTGCGAACAGGTCATCGATTTCATCGGCCGCCGAGAAGCAACCCGTCGCGTCCGGGAAAGTCATGCCATAGGCGCTGTTCTCGTCCTTGTGGACGATGACGATATAGGGCTTCATCGGGGCCAGTCTCTGCTGGGTCCGGGCATCATAACGTCAGCCGCCGGCCTTCGCCACACTCCTGCCATTCGCCATGTGGCGCGCGGGCCACAGTCACCGAATTTCAACCATGACCGGCCGATACTGCGTCCCGGGCCGATTCACATGGGAGACGGGTCGCGTTACAGTTTGTGTAACCGGGGCGGATTGCTTGCGTCTGCGATGCGCCTATCTCCTGTTTCATCCGGCATTCGGAAATCGCGCCGAGAGACGGTTTCACGCGAGGGCGGCCATGCGGGCTTGCGCTTGGTTTTCACGGCATATCTGCGCTTCGGCGGCGGCGATTGCGGCCGTTGTCGCGGCGGCGTCGGCCTCGGCGCAGCAAAATCCGCCTCGCCGGGCCGACTTGTTCGCGCCGCCGGCGGCGATTGCGCTAACCGGCCTCGACAAGGCGCCCACCGCCGAACCTCTCGACCCGATCCTCGCCGCGCCGGCGGCGCCGCCGATCGTCGCCGTGCTCGACGCCCGAGTGCAAATCGTGAGTCCGGAGCCGGATGGCCTCGACCTCGCCTGGCAGCTTCTCGACGACGAGCATCGCGCGGTGGCGCTTGCGCTCGACGACTGGACCCGCGCGCCGGAAGTCGCCCGCGACTCCGAGCGCCGCCGCACGCGCGCGGCCATCGCGGCCGGCTATGCGGCGCGGGGCTTCGCGCCCTTCTGGATCGACGCCAACGGCTGGCGCGAAGGCGCCGCCTCCGCGCTGTCGCGGCTGAAGGACGCCCGCGACGACGGGCTCGATCTTCGCGCCTACAAGCTGCCTTCGGCGGAGAAATCCGCTCCCGACGTCGCGGATGAGCTTGCGCTGTCCGAGGCCGTAGCCGCTTACGCCCTGCAGGCGCGCGGCGGGCGCATCCAGCCCGGGCGCCTCTCGCGTCTCATCGGCGCCAAGACCACTCTGCCGGACCCGGCTCAGGCCGTGGCAGAGGTGGCCGCCGCCGGCTATCGCGCCAGTGAAACATTGCAGGCGTTCAACCCGCCGCACTATGGCTATCAGCAACTGCGCGAGAAGCTCGCCGAACTGCATTCGCAGCGCGCGGCGGGGTTGGCGGGCGCGGAGCGGGTCGCCTCCGCCGAAGAAGGGCTGCAGACCGACGCCGATCCGCCGCCGCTGAAGTCCCGGAAACGCCGCGCCGCGAGTGCGGGGGGCGGCTCGACATCGGCGCTGGAGGCGGAAATCGTCGCCAATATGGAGCGCTGGCGCTGGCTGCCGCGCGACCTCGGCGACGAGCGCATCGAGGTGAACATTCCGGACTTCGAGCTCGCCGTGGTGCGCGGCGGGATGGTCACCCATCGCACGCGCGTCATCGTGGGCAAGGAGCAGACGCCGACGCCGATCTTCTCCGACGAAATGGTGGAGATCATCGTCAACCCCTCCTGGTATGTGCCGCAGTCCATCATCCAGAAGGAATGGCATGGCGGCGTCGGCGCGGGCTATCAGGTGTCCTATCGCAACGGGCAGATGGTCGTGCGCCAGCCGCCCGGCGAGAAGAACGCGCTCGGCCGGATCAAATTCGTCTTCCCCAATGATTTCGCCGTCTATATGCACGACACGCCGTCGCGCGGGCTCTTCGCCGCCTCGCATCGGGCCTTCAGCCATGGCTGCATGCGCGTCGACGATCCCTTCGCGCTGGCGGGAGCGGTGCTCGGGCCGGGGAGCGGCTGGTCCGAGGCGCGCGTGAAGAAGCTCATCGGCCCCAGCGAACGCTACATCAACCTCTCGAAGCCCCTGCCTGTCCACATCCAGTATTTCACCGCTTACGTGGATGAGGGCGGACGGCTCGTGCAGCGGCCGGACCTCTACGGCTATTCGGCGCGGGTGCGGAAGGCGCTGGGCCTGGGGGGCTAGATCACAGCCGCCCGGAAAACAGCACGGCGCAGCCGACGATCTCGATAGAAACATCGCTGAAGCGCTTTTCGAGTTCGCGCTTCAGCGTTCCGGGATCGTCCTGCGTGTTCGAGAAAACGCCCGCCCTGTTGTAATGGGCCATCAGCGCCCTCGCCGCCAAGCTGCGCTCGACCCCTTCGTGCAACAACTGCGATCCGAAAATGACGGCGCCGGGATTCATCAGCGGCTTCAGGAAATCGAACGCCCGCGCCTTGGTCGCCATGTCGCCGGGCAGGCAATGCAGCAGGTAGTTCACGCCGGCCGAATCGAATTTCGCGCCGTCATACGCGATCTCCTCCAGAACATTGCGCACCAGGACTTCCGGCCGGTAACGCGCGATGCGGCGCGAGGCGAATTCGAGCGAATTGGGGTTCAGATCCATCAGCGCGACGCGCGGCGCGGGCGTCGGAAAGCGGCAGCGGTCGAGAAAATAGCCGGAGCCGACGCCGACATCGAGATGATTGCCGCTCACATGCCGGTCGTAATGCGCGAGAAGACGCTCCGTCGGGCATTTCCATATCCAGCGGTTGGACAGGACGAGCACGCGCAGATCGTAGAATTGCAACATTCGCGGCGTGTAAATGGCCTGTCCGGCGTGGATCTGCTCGGGTGTGACGGACACTGAACGGCTCCGCAAAAACAATCGCCGGCGCAAGGGGTGACAAATCGGCCAGCGGCGTGGAAAAGCTTATCTCACATCACACAGAGGTTCGCTAAGCTTCCATGGCTCCCCCGCCCCTACTCGCGCTGCAAGGCGTAATGCTCACCCTCGGCGGCAAGCCGCTGCTCGAAGGCGCGGACCTTTCCGTCGCGCCCGGCGCGCGCGTCTGCCTCGTGGGGCGCAACGGCTCCGGAAAGTCGACGCTCCTGAAAATCGCGGCCGGAGAGATCGAGGCCGACGCCGGAACGCGCTTCCTGCAACCCGGCGCGAGTCTGCGCTATCTGCCGCAGGAGCCGGATTTCTCGGGCTTCGCCACGACGGCCGCTTACGCCGAGGCGGGGCTCGGACCGCTCGACGATCCCCATGTCGCCAGAACCCTGCTGCTCGAACTGGGGCTGACGGGCGAGGAAGATCCGTCGAGACTTTCCGGCGGCGAGGCCCGCCGCGCCGCCCTCGCCCGCGTGCTGGCGCCCGAGCCAGACATTCTGCTGCTCGACGAGCCGACGAACCATCTCGACCTGCCCACGATCCTCTGGCTCGAAGAGAAGCTCGCGTCCCTGCGCTCGGCGATGGTGCTCATCAGCCACGACCGCCGCTTCCTGCAGGATCTCACCCGCGAGACCGTCTGGATCGACCGCGGCCGCGCAAAGCACCTCTCGCGCGGCTTCGGCGAATTCGAGGCATGGCGCGACCGCGAGCTGGAAGAGGAGGAGAAGCAGCAGCACAAGATCGATCGCAAGATCGTCGCGGAAGAACACTGGCTGCGCCATGGCGTCTCCGGTCGGCGCAAGCGCAATATGAAGCGCCTCGCGGGCCTTCACACGATGCGCGCCGAACGGCGCCAGCGCGTGATGCCGACGGGCGACGTGAAGCTGGAGGCGAGCGAGGCGCAGCTCTCCGGCAAGCTCGTTATCGAGGCGATCAAGCTGCGCAAGTCCTATGGCGAGCGGGTCATCGTCGATAATTTCACGACCCGTGTGTTGCGTGGCGACCGTCTCGGCGTCGTCGGGGCGAATGGCGCGGGCAAGACAACGCTGGTCAGCCTTCTCACCGGCGCGCTGGCCCCCGACAGCGGCAAGCTCAGGCTCGGCGCCAATCTCGAAATGGCGACGCTGGACCAGAGCCGCGCGAGCCTCAATCCCGAGACGACCCTCTCCGACGCCCTGACGGGCGGCGGGTCAGACACCGTCGAGATCAATGGCGAACGTCGCCATGTCGTCGGCTACATGAAGGACTTTCTGTTCAAGCCCGAACAGGCGCGCACCCCCATCGGCAAACTCTCGGGCGGCGAGCGCGGGCGGCTGATGCTGGCGCGCGCGCTGGCGAAGCCGTCGAATCTCCTTGTGCTCGACGAGCCGACGAACGACCTCGATCTCGAAACGCTCGATCTGCTCGAGGAAATGCTCGCCGACTATCCCGGCACGCTGATCGTCGTCTCGCACGACCGCGACTTCCTCGACCGCATCGCGACAAGCGTTCTCATGAGCGAGGGCGAGGGCCGCTGGGTCGAATACGCCGGCGGCTATAGCGACATGGTCGCCCAGCGCGGCAAGGGGGTCGACGCGCGCGCCAGCGCCACGCCCGCGCGAGAGGCGCCGAAGGAGAAAGCGCCGCCGCGCGAGAAATCCGCGGCCAAAGCGAAACTTTCCTTCAAGGAGCAGCACGCGCTCACGACGCTGCCGGCGAAGATCGAGGAATTGCGCATGAAACGCGCAAAACTACAGGCGCTGCTGGACGACGCGGAGCTCTATGCGAAAGACCCCGCGAAATTCGCAAAGGCGAGCGAGGCTTTTGCGGCGGTGGAAGCCGAGCTTTCAGCCGCCGAGGAAGAATGGCTGGAGCTGGAGATCAAGCGCGAGGAGGTAGAAGGGTAGCGCGGGCGATGAGCAAAACGAGCGGCCCCGCCATGAGCGGCCCCGCCGCGAGCGCGAGCAGCGCATAGTCGAACTCGCCGGTCGCGCCCTTGATGAGGCCGACGAGGTAAGGGGCGGCGAAGCCCGAAACATTGCCGATCGAATTGATGACCGCGACGCCGACGACGGCGCCCGCGCCCGGAAGGGCGAGCGTCACGAAGCTCCAGAATGTCGGCATGCTGGCGAGCGTGCCGACGGCAGCGACGGAGAGCGCAATCATCGAAAAGAGCGGCGTCGGCGCATAGGCCGAAGCCGCCAGGCCGAGGCTCGCGACGAGCGACGCCAGCACGGTATGCGCGACGCGCTCGTTCTTGCGGTCGGAGCTGCGGCTCCACAGAACCATGGCGAGCGCGCCGAAAACAAAGGGAACGGCCGTAAGGAAACCCGCGGCGACGACATCGACGCCGAAAGCCTTGATGATCTGCGGCAGCCAGAAACCGAGCCCGTAGAGCGCGACGATAATGCCGAAATAGGCGACGCCGAGCGTCAGCACGCGCGGATCGCGCAGAGCGCGCCATGGGCTTTCGTCCACGGGTCCGCCCTCGCGCGCGAGCTCCGCCAGCAGCCAGTCGCGCTCCTGCGGCGTGAGCCATGAGGCGTCGGAGGGGCGGTCGGGCAAATAGAAATAGCACGCGACGCCCAAAAGCATCGCCGGCGCCGCTTCGATGAAGAAAAGCCATCGCCAGCCGGCGACGCCGAAGACGCCGTCCAGCCCGGAGAGGATAAGTCCCGAGAGAGGAGCGCCCACGACGCTCGACAGCGGAAGGGCCAGCAAAAAGGCGCCGATGATGCGCGCGCGCTGCGCCGCCGGTATCCAGTAGGTGAGATAGAGGATGACGCCCGGCGAAAAGCCCGCCTCCGCTACGCCCAGCATCACGCGCAGCACGACGAAACTGGTTCCATCCCACACGAAGGCGGTGAGCGCGGAAACCAGCCCCCAGCTCACCATGATGCGCGCCATCCAGACGCGCGCGCCGACGCGGTGCAGGATGTAATTGCTCGGCGCCTCCAGCAAGCAATAGCCGATGAAGAAGGAGCCCGCCGCCCAGCCGAAGAATTCCGGCGTGAAACCGAGATCCTTGTTCATGGTGAGGGCGGCGAAGCCGACATTCACCCGGTCGAGATAGGCGACGAAAAATGCGGTGACGAGGATCGGGATGAGCCGTCGCGCGACTTTTGCGACCACCCGCTCTCCGTCGATCTCCTGCGCCGTTTGTCGAGCCGAGCGGGCGAGGACGTCCGTCACTAGCGCAATTCGAAGCCGAGCGCGTTCAGCGCCGCGCGCAGCCGGTCACGGCCGCTCATGGCGTCGGTTCCGCGCACGCGCGAAAGCACCTGACGGATCCAGCCCTGTTCGGGGAGGCCCTGCTCCTTCTGGAAATCCTTGAACTTCGCGTCGAGCGTCTCGATCGCCTCGCGCTGCGCGTCGCCCCACTGATACTGTTCACGATGCAGCACCGCCGCCTGACCGAGGCGCGGCTTGACGCCGGCGTTGGCCGCGGGGTCCGGGACGCCGACGGTCATGCCGAAAACCGCGAAGACATTGGGCGGGAGGTTCAGTTCCTTCGCCACTTCCTCGGGCTTGTTGCGCATGGCGCCGATGTAGCAGCAGCCGAGCCCCAGCGCCTCCAGCGCGACGACGGCGTTCTGCGCGGCGAGCGCGGCGTCGACGACGCCGGTCATGAAGATTTCGAGATAGGGAAGCGCGGCGGCGTCGCGGCCCTTCTCGCGCCCGAGATTTTCGAGGCGCGCGAGGTCGCACAGCCAGATCAGGAAAAGCTTGCAGTCACGAATGTGCTTCTGCCCGCCGGCGAGGTCAGCGAGACGAATCTTGCGGTCCTCGTCCTCGACCGCGACGACGCTCCAGACCTGAAGATTGGAGGAGGTGGAAGCCGATTGCGCGGCGGCGACGATGGTCTCCAGCGCGCCGGGCGGCAGGGGCTGATCGAGATAATTGCGGTGCGAGCGATGCGCGAGAATGAGATCGAGCGTGTCGTTCCAGATCGCCGGACGCGGCGAATCCGCACGCCGGTAGCGCTCGAACATGGCGGCGGCGCCGCGCGCGTCGAAAGTGTCGGGGGTGACGGGCTTGTTCATCTGTCTTCCAGGATTTTCTCGGCGGGGCCGTAAATAGCGGCGCCGGGCGCGAGAGCCTGGCGCATGTCCCGGTCAATCTAGCAAGCCGCGAGCGCCGCTCCAAGAACCTCGCGGCGCTGCAGCAATACGTAGACGTTACGCGCGGCCCACCCTCCCAAAGAGGGGGAGGGTGGAGATCGTCATTTCCCGAGCCCGAGCCAGCGCAGGACCTGCCCGCCGATGCCGTCGCTCTTCTCGACTGAGGCCGTGGGGCGCGGCTCGTCGGCCTTCGCGCGGCGCGGCACGAGGATCGCGCGGAAATCGTTGACGTTGGTGCGCGTCGGGCCCGTCACCACCAGATCGCCGAGCGCCTCGAAGGCCGTGAAGGCGTCGTTATTGGCAAAAAGCGCCTTGAGGTCGACGCCCTTCGCTTGCGCGCGCGCGAAACTGTCGGGGGTCATGATGGCGCCGGCGTTGGTCTCGACGCCGTCGATGCCGTCCGTGTCGCAGGCGATGGCCGAAATGTCGCCGAAACCCTCCAGCGCCAGCGTGAGCCCGAGCAGGAACTCCGCGTCGCGCCCGCCCTTGCCATTGCCGCGTACGGTGACCGTCGTCTCGCCGCCGGAGATGATGGCGACGGGCGGCTCGAATGGCTGGCCGTGAAGCGCGATCTGTCGGGCGATTCCGGCATGGACCAGCGCCACGTCGCGCGATTCGCCTTCGAGGTCGCCGAGGATGCAGGGCGTGAAGCCCGCATCGCGCGCGACGGCGGCGGCGGCGTCGAGCGAGCCCTGCGGCGTCGCGATGAGAATGTTCTCGACGCGGTTGAAGATGGCGTCGCCCGGCTTGGGGGTCTCGCAATCAGGGCTGGAGAGGTGCGTCAGCACAGCTTCCGGCGCGTTGATGCCATATTTCCTGATGACCGCGAGCGCATCCTCGCGCGTCGTCGGATCGGGAACGGTTGGGCCGGAAGCGATGACGGAAAGATCGTCGTTCGGCACGTCGGAAATCATCAGCGCGACGACGCGCGCGGGCGCGGCCGCAGCGGCGAGCTTGCCGCCCTTGATGGCCGAGAGATGCTTGCGGACGCAATTCATCTCGGAAATATTGGCGCCGCTCTTCAGCAGCGCCTTGTTGACCGCCTGCTTTTCTTCGAGCGTCACGCCCTCGGCCGGAAGCGCCATCAGCGCCGAGCCGCCGCCGGAGATCAACGCCAGCACGAGATCGTCCTCGGTGAGGCCCTGAACCTTCTGCAGGATGCGCTTCGCGGCCTCGCGGCCGGCGGCGTCGGGGACCGGGTGCGAGGCCTCGATCACCTCGATCTGCTTCGTTTCCGCGCCATGCTCGTAGCGCGTGACGACGAGGCCTTCGAGGGGCCCGCCCTTCCAGTGCTTTTCGACCGCCGCCGCCATGGAAGCGGCCGCCTTGCCGGCGCCGATGACGATCGTGCGGCCCTTGGGCGGCGTGATCTTCTCGAGATGCTGCGGCAGGCAGACGGAAGGATGCGCGGCGCCGACGGCGGCGTCGAACATGGCGCGGAGTAGCTGGCGGGGATCGTCAGACATTGGTTCTTTCCGAGAGAAACTTTCGGGATTTGCGGCATGCCGCCCCAAAAAACCTCCCCCGCGTCGCGGGAGAGGGAGTATCGGCGATCAGCGTTAGCGGAAACGCTGGCGCGGCGCCCCGGCCATTTTCCCCTTCTGCGAGGAAGGTCGGAAGAGGCGCGGAGGCGTTTTTTACGCCTCGGCCATCGCGTTGGCCTTTTCGATCAGCGCTTCGGCCATGCGGATCGAAGCGATGTCGATGAGACGGCCGTCGAGCGACACAGCGCCCTTGCCTTCCTTCGCGGCCTGCGCCATCGCGTCGAGAATGCGACGGGCCTTGGTGACTTCCGCCTCGGAGGGCGTGAACACCTGGTTGGCCAGCTCGATCTGCGACGGATGAATCGCCCACTTGCCTTCATAGCCGAGCACGGCGGCGCGCTTGGCGGCGGCGATGTAGCCTTCCGGATCGTTGAAGTCGCCGAACGGGCCGTCGATCGGACGCAGGCCGTAGGCGCGGCAGGCGACCATCATGCGCGTCTGCGCCGCGTGCCACTGGTCCATCCAGAAATACTCGCGGGCGCCGTCCTTGTCCTTGTCGGACAACACGCCGTAATCCGGGTTCACGCCGCCGATGACGGTGGTGCGGGCGCGGGTCGACGCGGCGTAGTCGGCGACGCCGAAGGACATCGCCTCGAGGCGCTTCGACGACTGGGCGATGGCTTCGACGTTCGCCATGCCGAGGGCGGTCTCGATCAGGATTTCGATGCCGATGCGCTTGGTGCGCTTCTTGTACTGCTCGATCTGCGTGATCATCATGTCGATCGCGTAGACGTCGGCCGGCACGCCGACCTTGGGAATCAGCACCACGTCGAGACGCGGACAGTTCTCGAGCACGTCGACGACGTCGCGGTAGCAGTACTGCGTGTCGAGGCCGTTGATGCGCAGCGTCATCACCTTCTTGCCCCAATCGATGTCGTTGAGGCCCTGGATGATGTTCTTGCGCGCCTGCTCCTTGTCGTCGGGCGCAACCGCGTCCTCGAGGTCGAGGAAGATCTGGTCGGCCTTCGACTGCGCGGCCTTCTCGAACATGCCCGGCGCCGAGCCCGGCACGGCGAGTTCGGAGCGGTGCAGGCGCGGCGTGGCCTGCTCGATCAAAGTGAAGCTCATATCAATTCCCCTTCTGTTGGAGTTATTAGCCGGTGGCCCCGAGGCCAGCGGCGATGCAACTGATCGAAATCAGCAGAGGCACTTTCACTTCCTCTTTCGCTGCTTCGTCCTGCGCGGATCGGAACCGGCGCAGCAATTCCACCTGCTCGCGGTTCACTTCATTGATGGTCTGCAGACGATGCGACAGACGCGCCTGATATTCCTTGAAGCGGTCGCACAATTCGGCGCTGCCGGTGACGCGCAGCACGATGTCGCGCGTCAGCGCATATTCGTCCTCGATCGCTTTGAAGACCTTTTCTCGCACGGCTTCGTCCTCGACGAGGCTGGCGTATTGCCGGGCGATGGAGATGTCGACGAGCGCGAGAGTCTTCTCCACCTCGTCGAGAATGAGGCGGAAGAGGCGTGAATGTTCGAACATGCGGCGCAGAAGTTCGAGCCCGCGGTCGCCGCGCGCGTCGAGAAAGGCTTTCAGGCCCGAGCCGACGCCATACCAGCCGGTGATCGAATGGCGGTTCTGCGCCCATGCGAAGACCCACGGGATCGCGCGCAGATCGGCGAGGCTCTTTGCGCCGAAGCGGCGCGCCGGGCGCGAGCCGATGTTGAGCAGCGAAATTTCCTCGAGCGGGCTCGCCGCCTGAAAATAGACGACAAGGTCCGGGTCGCCGACGAATTTCGCGTAGGACGCGAAGGACGCGGCCGAAATTTCGTCGAGCGCCGCGTCGAATTCGGCGTGCGGCGCCAGCGCTTCCTCACGTTCCGACTTCAGCGCATGGGCGAAGACCGACGAGGCGAGCAGCTCCATCTGATAGGCCGCCGTTCCGCGGTTGGCGTATTTGAAGGAGACGACCTCGCCCTGCTCCGTTACGCGGAAGCGGCCGCGGATGGAGCCCGCGGGTTGCGCGGCGATGGCGTGCCCCGTCGGCGCGCCGCCGCGTGAAACCGAGCCGCCGCGACCATGGAAGAAGGCGATCGCGATGTCCATCTCGCGCCCGACCTCGGTGAGGCGCGCCTGCGCCTTGAACAGCTCCCAGTTCGACGAGAGGAAGCCGCCGTCCTTGTTGCTGTCGGAGTAGCCGATCATCACTTCCTGAAGATCGCCCTGCGATTGCGTGCTGCGGCGCACGACCGGAATCTGCAGCAGGTCGCGCATGATCGCGGGCGCCGCCTGCAGATCGGTGATGGTCTCGAAGAGCGGCACGATCGGCAGGGTCACATGGTCGACGCCGGCCTTGTCGGCGAAGAGACCCGCCTCTTTCGCGAGCAGGTAGACGCCCAGCACATCCGACGCCGACGACGTCATCGACAGAATGAAGCTGCCGAAGGCCTCACGGTCGAGCCGCGCGCGCAGGTCGGCGACAACTTCGAACATCTCGATCACGTCGCGCGTCTCGGGCGAAAGGCTGTCGCGCGGAATGGGCGCGCCGCGCGGCGCCGAGAGTTCGGCGAGCAGCCATTCCCGCCACTCGGGCGACTGCCTTTCAGGCGGCGTCTCGCCTCCGGTTTTCACGCGCCAGATTTCGTGCAGCGCCTGGGTGGTGCGGGTCGTATTCTGGCGGATGTCGAGACGCACCGTGCTGAAGCGGAAGATCTCCACCGCGCGGCGGAACGGCCGGACGAGATCATTCGCCAGCGCGTCGCTCTTGATCTCCTTCAGCGCGGCTTCGAGCAGCAGGAGATCGCCGATCAATTCGTCGGCGCTGCCATAACGCGGCCCGGCCGTCGGCTCGTCCTTCGTGGCGAGGAGCGTTTGATCGATCTTGCGCAGGACGGTGGTGACGTATTGGCGATAGGGCTCGTTGTGATTGCGCGCGGCGATCGCCGCGCCGTCGGGAAGCTGCTCGAGGCGGCGGGCGAGCTCCGTGCGGAAAGCGTCGGGAATCGTCGTGGCGCGCTCGCTGATCGAGAGCGCGCGAATGAGATCGACGACGCGGCTGCGATAGTAGTTCAGGCTCGCCGTGGCGTTGTCGCGCATCGTGCGGCGCGTCACCTCATTGGTGACGAAAGGATTGCCGTCGCGATCGCCGCCGATCCAGGAGCCGAACTGGAAGAAGGGCGTGACCTCGAATGTTTCGTTGGGGTAATGGCGCTTCAGCGCCCGCTCGAAGGAGGAGAGAAGCTCGGGCGCGAGGTCGAAAATGCTCTCCTGGAAGAAGTGCTGGCCCCAGGCGACTTCATGTTCGACCGTCGGCTTTTCCAGATGCAGCTCGCCCGTGAGCCACAGCAGTTCGACCTGATCGTAGATCGACTTCACCAGCGCCTCGCGCTCGCGGTCGGTCCAGCGCGTGGATTCGAGTTCGCGCAGCAGCAGATAGATGCGGCGGTATTTTTCGAGGATCGAGACGCGCTTGGCTTCGGTCGGGTGGGCGGTGATGACAGGGCGAATGCGCAGCGTCTGCAGCTGCGCGTGAAGCTCTTCCGGCGTCACGCCGGCGGCCGCGGCGCTGGAAAGCACATAGTCGAAGGTGCCGAGCAGCTTGTCGTGGCCCTTTTCGCGCTCGATGCGCCGGCGCCGGCGCATGGCGTAGGCCTGTTCGGCGATGGAGACGAGCTGGAAGATGATGCCTTGCGCCTGAAGCGCGCGCGCCATCTGCTTCGGCGCAAGGCCGGCCCCGGCTTTCGAGTCGCGCACGACGGCCTCGATCTCCGGCATGTGACGGTGGATGACGGCCAGCAACTGATCGCGCAGGAAGGCCGACGCCTCCGTGACCGAACGCGTCGCGAAAGCGGACGGCAGAGCTGTCGGGGCGGCGCTGCTGATCTTCTGTGTCTCGGCGGTCATGGGAACTCCCTGCGCGTGCGACGCCATCGTCGATGCGGCGGTTCGGTTCGCCCCCGTCTCGCCCGCGTGCGGGAAAGACGGGTCTGGCGAACCTCGGGACGGCGGCGGCTACGCCGCCTATATCCGTCAGTCGTTGGCGCGAAGCCGGCGCGTCAGGCGCGCTTGAGAACCTTGGCGACGGTCGTGCCGAACTCGGCCGGATTCGGCGCAACGGTCAGACCGTAGGACTTCATGATCTCGGTCTTCTCCGCCGCGCTGTCGCCCGTCGCGGAAATGATCGCGCCGGCGTGGCCCATGCGGCGACCCTTCGGCGCCGTGAGGCCGGCGACGAAGCCGATCACGGGCTTGGAGAAATTCTCCTTGATCCAGGCGGAGGCCTCAGCCTCCTGCGGGCCGCCGATCTCGCCGATGAGCAGCACGGCCTCGGTCTCCGGGTCCTTGTCGAAGAGGACGAGGTGGTCGAGGAAGGAGGAGCCGTTGATCGGATCGCCGCCGATGCCGACCGAGGTCGAGATGCCGAGGCCCAATTCCTTGAGCTGCGACGCCGCCTCATAGCCGAGCGTGCCGGAGCGCGAGATGAGGCCCACCGAGCCCTTCGCGTAGATGTGGCCGGGCATGATGCCGAGCATCGCCTTGCCCGGCGAGATGATGCCGGCGCAGTTGGGGCCGACCATCATCGGACGGCGGTCCTTGGGGAAGCGCAGGAAATAGCGCTTCACCTTCATCATGTCCTGCGCCGGAATGCCGTCGGTTATGGAGCAGATGAGGCGGATGCCCGCGTCGGCCGCCTCCATGATCGCGTCCGCGCAGAAAGCCGGGGCGACGAAGGTGATCGACGCCTGCGCGCCGGTCGCCTTCACCGCTTCCTTCACCGTGTTGAAGACCGGAACGCCGTGATGGGTCTTGCCGCCCTTGCCAGGAGTGACGCCGGCCACGACATTGCTGCCGTATTCGATCATCTCTTTGGCGTGGAAGCTGCCCTTGTCGCCGGTGATGCCCTGGATGAGGATGGGCGTTTTTTCGTCGATGAGAATGCTCATGATGTCGTTCCCCGGCGATTATTTCGTGCTCAGATAGGCGGCGACGGCCTTCTGGGCGGCGTCGGCGAGCGTATCGGCCTGGATGATCGGAATGCCGCTCTCGGAAATGATCTTCTTGCCGGCTTCGACATTGGTGCCGGCGAGACGCACGACGAGCGGGACTCCCTCGAGCTTCTCGGCGCGCACCGCGTCGACGACGCCCTGCGCCACCCAGTCGCAGCGGTTGATGCCGGCGAAGATGTTGACCAGCACCACCTTCACGCGGCGGTCGGACAAAACGAGGCGGAAGGCGGTCGCGACGCGCTCGGGCGAGGCGCCGCCGCCGACGTCGAGGAAGTTCGCCGGATTGCCGCCGGCGTGCTTGATCATGTCCATGGTCGCCATGGCGAGGCCCGCGCCATTGACGATGCAGCCGATCTCGCCGTCCAGGCCAATGTAATTGAGGCTGTGCTCGGCCGCCTGCGCCTCGCGCGGGTCGCTCTGCGAGGGATCGTTCATGTCGACGATGTTGCGGCGACGGAACAGCGCATTGTCGTCGAAGGACATCTTCGCGTCGAGCGCGAGAACCTTGTCGTCCTTGGTGATGACGAGCGGGTTGATCTCGAGCATGGTCGCGTCATTGTCGCGGAAGGCGCGATAGGCGCCCATGATCGTCTGGACCGCGCGCGACACCTGCTTGAGATTGAGGCCGAGCTGGAAGGCGAGTTCGCGCGCCTGAAACTGCTGGAGGCCGACCGCCGGCTCGACGATCACCTGAAGCAGCTCGTCCGGCGCGGTGCGGGCGATCTCCTCGATGTCCATGCCGCCGTGCTTGGAGGCGATGACGCGCACGCGCTCCAGTTTGCGGTCCAGAACGTAACCGAGATAGATCTCGCGCTCGAAGGGATCGGCGACCTCGACATAGACGCGCTGGACCGGCTTGCCCTCGGGGCCCGTCTGCGACGTGACGAGCCGCTTGCCGAGGAGATCGCGGGCCGCCTGCTGCACTTCATGGTAGGTACGGCAGAGCTTCACGCCGCCCGCCTTGCCGCGCGCGCCGGCGTGGATCTGCGCCTTCACGACCCAATGCGAGCCGCCGAGTTCGGTGGCGGCGTAGACCGCCTGGTCCGGGCTGAACGCCACGGTGCCCGGCGGGATCGCCACGCCATGGCTCGCCAGAATTTCCTTGGCTTGATACTCGTGGACGTCCATCTCGGTCCTCCCCTCGCAATGCTTTTGTCGCGCGGCTGAAATCAGCCGCCGATCTTGTCTTTCACCGTCTGGTAGACCGCTTCGGTCTCCGTCGCCGCCTTGGCGAGCAGCGCATTGACCTCGGCGAGCTGCTTCTCGGCGAAGTCGCGGTCCTTGATCGACTTGGCGTTGATGAAGACGTTGAGCGCGCAGGAACGCAGGCCCGCATTGGCCGCCAGCACGGCGACGCCGGCGTCGCTGATGACGTTGAGATTGCCCTTGTCGGCCGCTTCCTTCGAGAGAGCGATGACGTCGTAGCAGATCTTGCAGGTGTGCAGCGGCGCGAGCGTCGCGGCCTTCAGCGCGGACTGGATCGCTTCCGAACGCTTCGCCTTTTCCTCGTCGGTCGCGCGGGGCAGGCCATAGGCGCCCATCAGCGTGTTGAAGGCGACCACGTCCTCGTCGATCCCCCTGGTCAGCTCGGCGCGCAGCTCTTCGGCCTTCGCGAGCGTCTTCTTGAGATCCTCGGAGACGGCCTCGTAGTTCTTCTTGCCGATCGTGAGATTGCAGACCATCGACACGAGCGCCGCGCCCATGGCGCCGGAGAGCGCCGCCGCGCCGCCGCCGCCCGGGGTCGGCGCGTCGCTGGCGAGTTCGTCGAGGAATTTGCCGATCGTTTCGTTCTTAGCGCTCATGTCAATCCTCGAAATCAGGCCAGTTCTTTCGCCTGGGCGTAAATGTTCTCGCAGTCGAACACCTGGTCGGCGCTCTCGAAGAGCTTTCCGACGCATTCGCGATGCAGCTTCAGCTTGAGGCCGCCGAGGCCCAGCGCGCCGATGACGATCTTGCCATGGCGCTCCTTGGCCTTGTCGATCGCCTCGACGCCGCCAATGCCGAGCGGCGGTTGTGCGTTGCAGTCGGCGATGAGTTCGATCGTCGGATCGTTCTGCCAGTCCTTTTCGTCGAGCAGCGGCACGCCGATGGCGCCGGCCGCGAAGACGATCTGCGAGCCCTTCACGGCCTGCGCGCGCGCGGCGTTGTCCACGGCCTCGATCGCCGCCGGCAGGAAGCCGAAGCGCTCTTGAATGGCCTTGGCGGCGGCGTCCGCGCGCGACTGCTGTCGCGAGGTGATGGCGACTTCCGCGCCCTCGATGTTCAGCATCGCGGCGGCGCGCATGCCGACGGGGCCGGTGCCGGCGAGCACCACGGCCTTTTTGCCGGCGAGCGGCTTCGCCTTGGCGAGCAGCGCGACGCCGGCCGCGGCCGTCGTGTTGGAGCCGTTCGAATCCAGCATGGCGGAGACGCGGAAGTTGGAGAAGAAGCGCTTCTTCACCGCCTTGAACACCGCCTCGCCGGCGGTCATGGAGCCGCCGCCGACGAAGATCGCCGTATATTGCTTCTCCTTCGGGCCGCGCGTGTAGATGCAGCCGTCGACGAGCGCGCCGACGTTCTCCGGGTTCACGCCGCCATAGCCGATGATGCGATCGGCGCCGCCGTCATATCCCACAACTGTGTCGAAGACGCTGGGAACGGGATCGGTGTCGAAGAGGAAGAGAAGTTTCTTGGTCATTTGCGTCTCGTTCTATTTGTGGCCGCGGGCGGGGCCGGAAGCGTCATTGCCGCCACAGCGGGCCAATCGAATTCCCAGAAGCGGCGCTCAAAACCGTCGCCGCTTCGTTTCTTGTCGGCGTCGCGCCTTACGCCGTGACGACGTTGCGCGGGCTGCCGGCGACGAAGGCGTCGATATTGTCGATCAGCTGGTCCGAAAGCACCTGCATCGCCTCCTTCGAGGCCCAGGCGACATGCGGGGTGATGATCAGATTCGGGATCGTCGGATCGAGCAGGATGTTGCCGTTCTTCGGCGGCTCGACAGTGAGAACGTCGAGGCCCGCGCCGGCGATCACGCCCTTGCGCAGCGCGTCGGCGAGCGCCTCCTCGTCGATGATGCCGCCGCGCGCGGTGTTGATGATGCAGGCGGACTTCTTCATCGACGCGAGCTCCTTCGCGCCGATCATGTTCTTCGTCTGCGGGGTCAGCGGAATGTTCAGCGTGACGACATCGGCCTCGCGCAGGATCGTTGCGACGTCGACCTTGCCGGGAATGTCCATGACGTCGTTGACGAGCACCTTCATGCCGAGCGCCTCGGCGCGCCTCTGGACTTCCTTGCCGAGCGCGCCATAGCCGATGATGCCCAGCGTCGAGCCGGCGATGTCATAGATCGGATAGTCGAAATAGCAGAACTGGTTGGCGTATCCCCAGCGGCCCTGGCGCACCGAATTGTAATAGTTCACGAGATTGCGGCGCAGCGCGAAGAGCAGCGCGAAGACATGCTCGGGCAGCGTGTTGAAGGCGTAGTTGCGGATGTTCGAGACCGTGATTCCATTGGCCGTCGTATAGGCCTTGTCGATCACGTCCGTGCCGGTGGCGGCAACCGCGATCAGCTTCAGCTTCGGAAGCTGCTTCAGGGTCGCCTCGCGCAGCGGAACCTTGTTGGTGATGATGATGTCGCAGTCCTTCGCGCGCTCGACGATCTGGTCGGGGCTGGTCTGCGCATATTCCGTATATTCATGCGGGAAATTCGGCTTGCGCACATTGGCGTCGAGCGTTTCGCGATCGAGAAAAACGATTTTGTGCGACATGAACTTCCCCCGGTTCTTTTGCTTTTTTCAGCGCTTTTTTCCGCGGCGACGCGGAGGCCCTCCCCCTGCGCGGGCAGGGAGAGGGCGATTTTCAGATTACATCTTCAGCAGCGGATTGGCGCGGAAGACGGCCTGAGCGGCCGCGACGCCGGAGCCGGGCTGGATCTTGATGCCGTTGTCGAGCATCGCCATTTCCGCGCCCGCGATGGCGCCGAGCAGCATCAGCTCGTTGAGGTCGCCGAGATGGCCGATGCGGAACACCTTGCCGGCGACTTCCGACAGGCCGGCGCCCAGCGCGAGGTTATAGCGCTTGTAGGCGGTCTCGATGACCTTGGCGGCGTCGAAGCCTTCCGGCACGACGATGGCCGTCACCGTGTCCGAATTCCACTTCGGCTCCTTGGCGCAGGTCTTCAGGCCCCAGGCCGCAACCGCCGCGCGGCAGCCTTCGGCGAGATGATGGTGGCGCTTGTAGACCTGGTCGAGGCCTTCTTCGAACAGGATCGAGAGCGCTTCCTTGAGTCCGTAGAGCAGCGGAACGGACGGCGTATAGGGGAAATAGCCGTTCGCGTTCTGGGCGATCATGTCCTGGAACTCGAAATAGGCGCGGCGACCCTTGTTGGTCTTGCCTTTCTCGATCGCCTTCGGGCTCGCCGCCATCAGCAGCAGGCCGGCCGGCAGCATGAAGCCCTTCTGTGAGCCGGAGACAATGACGTCCACGCCCCATTCGTCCATCTTGAACTCGAGCGAAGCGACAGACGACACGCCGTCGACGAAGAGCATCGCCGGATGCTTGGCCGCGTCGATCGCCTTGCGGACGGCGCCAATGTCCGAGGTCACGCCCGTGGCGGTCTCATTGTGCGTGGCGAGAACGGCCTTGATCTCGTGGTTCTTGTCGGCCTTCAACGTCTCCTCGATCAGCTCCGGATCATTGCCGGTGCCCCACGGACGCTCCTGCACGATGACCTCGAGGCCCTGACGGCGGCACAGGTCGATCCAAAGATGGGAGAACTGGCCAAAGCGCTGGGCGAGAACCTTGTCGCCGGGCGACAGGGTGTTGGTGATCGCCGCTTCCCAGCCGCCGGTGCCGGAAGCCGGGAAAATGAAGGCGTGGCCCTTCTCCGTGCCGAACACCTTCTTCAGGCCGGGGAAAAGCGGCTTCACCAGATCGGGGAAGGTCGGCGAGCGATGGTCTTCCGAGGCGACGGCCATGGCGCGCACGACGCGGTCGGGAAGGTTGGTCGGGCCCGGCACGAAAAGGAAATTCTTACCGGGGACGCGGGAATTCAACATTAGCTGGCTCCTTTCGAGCAGATTGATTTCCAGGATGATCGACCAGCGGCGCCGACGAGCGGCGCCGCGGATTTCTTGGCTATCGCGCGGGCGACTAGAACAGGCCGGCGATACGGCCGTTCGCGTCCACCGCGATATTGTTGGCGGCCGGGACCTTCGGCAGGCCGGGCATGGTCATGATGTCGCCGCAGACCACGACGATGAACTCGGCGCCGGCCGAAAGACGCAGCTCGCGGATCGGGATGGTGAATCCGGAGGGCGCTCCCTTTGCATTGGCGTCGGTCGAGAAGCTGTATTGCGTCTTGGCGATGCAGACGGGGAAATTGCCGAAGCCTTCTTTCTCCAACTCCGCAAATCGCGCCTTGATGCTCGCGTCGTAGGAGATGTCGGCGGCGCCGTAGAGCTCCTTGGCGATGGTGCGCACCTTTTCGGCGAGCGGCGTCTCGTCGGGATAAAGCGGCTTGAAGTTCGACGGCTGCGTCTCGATCGTCTTGACGACCGCCGTCGCGAGATCCGCCGCGCCCGCGCCGCCGGAGCCCCAATTGTCCGCCACGACGCACTCGACCGCCTCGTTCTTGCAGAGCCTGTCGAGCGCCGCCATCTCGGCCGGCGTGTCGGACGAGAACTTGTTGACCGTGACGAGCACCGGCACGCCGAACTTGCGCACGTTGCCGATGTGGCGCTTGAGATTCGCAAATCCCTTCTCGACGGCTTCGACGTTCTCGGCCTTCAGGTCTTCCTTGGCGACGCCGCCGTGCATCTTGAGCGCGCGGATGGTCGCGACGATGACGGTGATGTCGGGCTTGAGACCGGCCTTGCGGCACTTGATGTCGAAGAACTTCTCCGCGCCGAGATCGGCGCCGAAGCCGGCTTCCGTCACGACATAGTCGGCGAGCTTGAGGCCGGCCTTGGTGGCGATGACCGAGTTGCAGCCATGGGCGATGTTGGCGAAGGGGCCGCCATGGATGATCGCCGGGTTGTTCTCGAGCGTCTGCACGAGGTTGGGCGCGATGGCGTCCTTGAGCAGCGCGGCCATGGAGCCCGCCGCATGCACCTCGCTCGCGCGCACGTTCTTCTTGTCTCGCGTCTGGGCGACGACGATGTTGCCGAGGCGCTGCTGGAGATCGGCGAAGTTCGACGCCAGACAGAAGATCGCCATCACTTCCGACGCGACGGTGATGTCGAAGCCGTCCTCGCGGGCGAAGCCGTTGGCGACGCCGCCGAGCGACGAAACGACCGAGCGCAGCGCGCGGTCGTTCATGTCGACGACGCGGCGCCAGCTGACGCGGCGCGAGTCGATCGCCGGCTGATTGCCCCAGTAGATGTGATTGTCGATCAGCGCCGCGAGCAGATTGTTCGCCGCGCCGATGGCGTGGAAGTCGCCGGTGAAGTGGAGGTTGATGTCCTCCATCGGCACGACCTGGGCGTAGCCGCCGCCGGCCGCGCCGCCCTTGACGCCGAAGCACGGGCCGAGAGACGGCTCGCGCAGGCAGCAGAGCGCCTTCTTGCCGATGTGGTTGAGGCCGTCGGTGAGGCCGACCGTGGTGGTCGTCTTGCCCTCGCCCGCGGGGGTCGGCGTGATCGCGGTGACGAGGATCAGCTTGCCGTCGGGCTTGCCTTCGAGCGAGGCGATGTAATCGAGCGAAATCTTGCCCTTGTAATGGCCGTAGGGCTGCACATGTTCGGCGGGGATGCCGAGCTTGTCGCGCGCGACATCGACGATGGGCCGCATTCTGGCGGCCTGGGAGATCTCGATGTCCGACTTGGGCGCGAGATGCTGGTTGTCTTTTCCGCTCGCGCCCGGCGCGGCGGCTGACGTTGTTGACGACATATAGCTCCACTCCCTCTCGGGCCTGCGTTGCACAGGCCCTGGAAATTTATTCGGTCGTCTGGAGCGAACAGCGGCGCGCCGCGCCACCCCCCGCGGCCGGGCCGATCGCCTGATTTCACGTCAGGCTCCAGCCTTTTTCCGCGACCGTAGTTAGTTACCGTTTACGCATCAAGAGCGCCGCTTGCCGCAGGTGCCGCCGCCCGCGCGCCCGTCTCGCGTCAAATTCCAGTTCCGCGAGTTTCGTATGACGGGAATCAAAATTGCGCGTCAAGCGGGCCGCCATGCGGCGGCGTGCGGGATTCGTCATGAATTTTGCAACGGCGCCCATTCTCGCGACGACGCGCCGGGCGATGTCGCATATTCGACAAGCCGGGCGCCATGCCTACCCATGACCCGCCCGAAAAGACTGGCTTTGAATTACCGATGTCCAAAGGGTAAAAAAGTTTGGAAACTTTATGCTTTTCCCGGCACGGCCAAGTCCGATGTGATGGGCTGTCTTGCGAAGCTTTCCGTCCCACGGTCGAATTGAAGGCCCGCCCATGCCTATCCGGCCATGGAGGTTAAGGGCGGGCGAGACCCGTTTCCGAGATACGCACAAAAATATTTTGTCGCAGGCGCTGTCGCAGGGTTGACTCTATCGGCCTATCGCAAAGCCGTATCGACGACTCATTTCATTCGGGAATGAAATTCAGCGCGACGCCATTGATGCAGTAGCGCAGCCCTGTCGGCGGCGGACCGTCAGGGAAGACATGGCCGAGATGCGAGCCGCAGCGGCTGCAGTGCACTTCCGTGCGAATCATGCCGTAGCTGCGGTCGACCGTCGAGCCGAGCGCGTCGGGGAGAGGATCGAAGAAGCTCGGCCAGCCCGTGCCGCTGTCGAATTTCTCCCCCGAGCGAAACAGGGGCTGATCGCAGCCCGCGCATTGAAATACGCCGCACCGCTTCTCGTGATTGAGGGCGCAACTTCCCGGCCTTTCGGTGCCGTGGCCGCGCATCACCTCATATTGCTCGCGCGTGAGGCGCGCGCGCCATTCCTCGTCGCTGCGCGTGACCGGAAAGCTTTCATCGCTCATTGACGCTTCCTCGAAGGGGGACCGCGACCAAGCGTCGCGCCATGCTATGTTGGAGCGGATTCCGGCTTTGGCCAGAGAGCGCCCGCATGTCTATATGCGGCGAGACGAAGAAAGAGGCGACGACGCTCCAATGACAGACAAGAAATTCGACGCCGTGGTGATCGGCTCCGGACTTGGCGGCCTCACCGCGGGGGCGCTGCTGGCGCACGCCGGATACAGCGTCTGTCTGCTGGAGCGAAACTTCAGCCTCGGCGGCGCCGCCTCGGTCTACAAGGTCGGCGATCTTTCGATCGAAGCCTCTTTGCACCAGACGTCCGACGCGCGCAATCCGCGCGACGTGAAACACGACATATTGAGCCAGCTCGGAATTCTGAACGAGATCGAATGGCAACCCACCGGACCGCTCTACAAGGTTCGCGGCGGCCCGATCGGCGAAGCCTTCGAGCTTCCCTGCGGATTCGAGGCCGCGTATGAGGCGCTCGCCGCGCGTTTCCCCGACAAGCGCGCCGCCATCAAGCGCTTCCTCGGCGAGGTGGAGCAGATCCACGACGCCATGTGGACGCTGAAACAGGCGCGCGCGGAAGGTTCGCTCGCCAAATTCACGCGAGGGCTCTGGGAGGTCGCGCCCGCCGCCGCGGGCTGGCAGAATTCGCTCGACGAGATTTTCACGCGCGACTTCGCCGGCGCGGAAGGATTGAAATGCGCGCTCGGCGCCAATCTCGCCTATTATGGCGACGATCCGCGCAATCTGTGGTGGATATTTTACGCGCTCGCGCAGGGCGGCTACATCGCCTCCGGCGGAGCCTATATCAAGGGAGGCTCGCGGCAACTGAGCCTCAAGCTGGCGAAGGTCATCACAAAGAGCGGCGGGGTCGTGCGCATGGGCCGCCTCGTCACGAAGATCGAGACCGATGCGGATGGAAACGCCGTCGCGATCCGGCACGTCGCGCGACGCGCCGGCGACAATGAGGAACGCGTCGAAGCGCGTGTCGTCATGGCCAATTGCGCGCCCTCCGTCGCGGCCGCAATGATGGACGCTCCCGCGCGCGCAAAGATGGAGGAAGCCTTCGGGGCCCGCCGTCTTTCGACCTCGCTGTTTTCCGCCAATTTCGGCCTCAGCGCGAAACCCTCGACCGTCGGTCTGAAGGATTTTTCGACCATCGTGATGCCGGACGGCATGCAGCGCTTCGATCAATATGGCGACGGCGCCTCCGCGATGGCGGACGTGCCGAAAGGCGAATTGCCGCTGCACACGATCGCGAATTTCACGGCCGTGGATTCCGGCCTCTGGGACGAGCCGCCGATCCTGCTCAGCGTGCTGGGGCTCGATCGGCTCGACAATTGGAAAGGCGTGTCGAAGGAAACGGCGCTCGAACGCCGCGAGCGCTGGCTCGACGCGATCCAGGCGTCGCTGGAGCGCGACTATCCGGGATTCTCCAAACTCGTGACGTCGCGCATGCTGCTCAACGCTTTCTCCATGTCGAGCTATCTCAACACGCCCGAGGGCGCGGTCTACGGTTTCGCCGCCCTGCCGGCCGAGGAGCCGATTCTGTCGGGCTTTCCGCGCACGCCGGCGACGCCCATTCAGGGGCTCTATCTCGCCTCCGCCTTCGGCGGCGAACATGGCTTCAATGGCGCGATGCTCTCCGGCGCGGAGGCCGCGCGAATGGCCGAGAGGCGACTTTCCGCCGGCGCCGAAGGATGAACTCACAATAATCGAAGCGGGGCTGCGGTTTAAACGCGGCCCGACGCCCAGCCAGCATTTAAATTCATGGCGCCATTACGCGTCATTTCATTGCGTCCACTTTCCGAGGCAGAACGAAAGCTCGCGGGCAGGCTGAAAACGCGGCTGCGCGCCTTTTTCAACGAAGTGTGTAAAAGACTACGTTAATCAGAAGCGGTTATAAAAGATCCTGACCGTTAAAGCGGGACATCGATTTGCCGGGGGCGTGATTTTCAGCCGCCGCCCGGAGGCATGAAGCCGCCAGATCGCGCCGGCGCGACCGGAATGAAGTGACCAATCAAGAAAGAAATTGAGACGGGACGCCCTCGCGACGCCTTTGAAGGTCGCGGGCGCGACGCGCGCTCCCTCCGATTGACGCAGCGTCTCCTCCCGTGGAGCGACGCGACCGGCTTCCCGGTTGAAGGCCTTTGATCCTCCTGATGAAGCCAAACTGGAGCGACGCTTTCCGATCTCACAGACCAGGAAAATGACGGCAATGAATTCTCCTCCCGTTCAAATGAACGTCGACCTTGCAGAACGCATGTCTTTCATCGGGCTAAACCAATCCGCATCCGAGTCCATTCGTCGCCTCCAGCCTGTCGTCCAACGCGAGCTTCCCGTTGCGCTCGACAAATTCTACGCGACCGTGCGGGCGACGCCGCAGATGCGCCGCCTGTTCCGGGACGACGCGCATCTCACCGGCGCCCGGAAAGCGCAGATCGGTCACTGGGAATCGATCAGCTCCGGCAATTTCGACGACCGCTTCGCCAGCAATGTGCGCGCGATCGGCATGGCGCACGCCCGCATCGGGCTGGAGCCGCGCTGGTATATCGGCGGCTATGCGCTGATCCTGGAACATCTCATTGCGTCCATTGTCGCCGACGTCTGGCCGAAGGGAAGTCTCTTCCAGCGCGGGAGCAGGGAAACGGGCGCGGAGATCGGGGCCGCGCTCGCCTCTCTCGTCAAGGCCGTCCTGCTCGACATGGATATTGCGATTTCCGTCTATCTCGACGCCGCCGAGGAGGCGCGTCTGAAGGGCGAAGCGGAAGCGAAGGCGAGCGAACGCGCGCTCGTGACGAACTCCATCGGCGCCGCGCTCGGCAAGCTTGCGTCGAAAGACCTGACGTGTCGCGTGGACGACGATATGCCCGAGGCCTACGCCGGCGTGCAGAACGATTTCAACAGGGCGCTCGAACTGCTCGAGGGCGCGGTCTCCGAAATCACCGGCAACGCAGGGGAAATCGGCGCGATGACCGACGAGATCGCCGCCGCCGCCGATGATCTTTCCAGGCGCACGGAGCAACAGGCGGCGGCGCTGGAAGAAACATCGGCCGCCATGGAGCAGGTCACGAGCACGGCGCAGCGCGCGGCCGACGGGGCCGCCAGCGCGAGCAGCATCGTCAGCGCCATGAAGGACGACGCCCAGTCGAGCAGCGCAATCGTCGCAGAGGCCGTCGAAGCCATGGGCCTGATCGACAGATCATCAGCTGACATCGGCCAGATCATCGGCGTCATCGACGAAAT
Organism: Methylocystis sp. ATCC 49242; assembly: GCF_000188155.2. Taxonomy (NCBI): domain Bacteria; kingdom Pseudomonadati; phylum Pseudomonadota; class Alphaproteobacteria; order Hyphomicrobiales; family Methylocystaceae; genus Methylocystis; species Methylocystis sp. ATCC 49242. The sequence goes on along the minus strand of NZ_KE124774.1, from coordinate 3,212,871 downwards.
CGCCTTCCAGACAAATCTTCTCGCGCTCAACGCCGGCATCGAGGCCGCGCGGGCGGGAGAGGCGGGACGGGGTTTCGCGGTGGTCGCCTCGGAAGTGCGATCGCTCGCCCAGCGTTCCGCCGAGGCCGCGAAGGAGATCAAGTCGCTCATCTCGGCCTCCTCCTCCCAAGTCGCCAGAGGCGTCGAACTCGTCGATCGGACCGGCGGGGCGCTCTCCAGAATGGTCGATCAGATCAGGGAGGTCGACGGTCTCGTCAGGGACATTTCAGGCAATGCGAGAGAGCAGGCGACGACAGTACGGGAGATCAACGTCGCCATTTCCAGCATGGACCAGAACACACAACAGAACGCCGCGATGGTCGAGGAGACGACCGCGGCGACGCAGGGCCTGCGGCGGCAGACGCAAGCGATGGTCGAACTCGTCGCCGGATTTGGCGTCGGCGTGCGGAATCCGGATCGAAGGAGCGGCGCCGCCCCGATCTCCGTCCAAAGGAGTCGCGGCGCGCCGGCGCTCAAACATGTCTCGAACGCCGGCGCCGTCCGCAAGACCGCGCCCCTCGCCGATGAAGAGAACTGGGAGGAATTCTGATGCAGAAACAGACAGACAAGGCCGTCATGAGCGGCGACGCGGTCAAATTCGTGGCCTTCATGCTGGGCGCGCAACGCTTCTGCGTCGACATCATGTCGGTCAGGGAAATTCGCGGCTGGACGCCGGCGACGCCGCTGGCGCTCGCGCCGGAACACGTCCGCGGCGTCGTCAATCTGCGCGGCGCCGTGCTGCCGGTCATCGATCTCGCCGCATGTCTGGGCTTCACGCAGATCGAACCCACGTCCCGGCATGCGGTAATCGTGATCGAGTCGCCGGGCCAGGATGTCGGCTATCTCGTCGATTCGGTTTCCGAGATTCTCGAAATCGCGCCCGACGCAATTCAGGCGGCGCCGGAGACGGCCTCGACGTCTTCGGGAAAAGTTCTGCGCGGGCTGATCCCGCGTGATGACGATCTCATCAGCGTTCTCTCGGTCGAGAAACTCATCCCGGCCAATCTGCCGGATGCGATCGCCGAGGCCCTCGCATGACCCTTTGCGCCGTCTCTGGCGCGCCATGATTTCAAAAGGAAACGGCGCGGTCCGGTCTATCAGCCGAACCGCGCCGCAATCATGCTGCGGAAAGCGAAGCCGCGTCCCGCTCAGTTTTCCGCAAGCGTGAAGCGATGGACGACGCCGCCGATCAGCCCGCCCAGCAGCGGAGCCACCCAGAACAGCCATAGCTGCTCCATGGCCCAGCCCCCGACGAACAGCGCCTGACTCGTGGAGCGCGCCGGGTTGACCGAAGCGTTCGTGACCGGGATGTCGACGAGGTGGATCAGCGTCAGCGCCAGACCGATCGCCAGGGGCGCGAAACCGACGGGAGCGCGTCCTTCGGTCACGCCGAGGATGACGAGAAGGAAGAAGGCCGTCAGCACGGTCTCGATGATGAGGGCCGACTGCATCGTGAAACCGGCGGGCGAATGTTCATCATAACCATTCGCAGCGAAGCCGTTGGCGAGCGAGAAGTCGATGTTTCCCTGCATGATCTTCAGTAGCACGAAGGCGGCGAAGGTCGCGCCGAGAAGCTGCACGATCCAGTATGGCCCGAGCTCCTTCCAGGAGAAGCGGCCCGCGGCGGCGAGACCGAGCGAAACCGCCGGATTGAAGTGCCCGCCGGACACATGCCCGAAGGCGTAGGCGCCGGTCAGCACGGTCAGGCCGAATGCGAGAGAGACGCCCGTGAAGCCGATGCCGAGCTGCGGGAAGCCGGCGGAGATCAGCGCGCTGCCGCAACCGCCGAAGACGAGCCAAAACGTGCCGAGAAACTCGGCGAAAAGCTTGCGACCAAATCCACTTTGCATAACGATGCTCCCGGTTTCATCTCCAATGACGCCCAAGCGGCCGGCCGGTTCGCCGCGCTTGAGAGAAAGTCCCATTCCAATCCAGCTCGATCCCGCGAAAATCAGATCCACGCCCAGAAACGCGCCGAGCACCCAGAGGCTGGAGACCGGCCACTGCATGATGATCAGCAGCCCGAGCAACAGCGTGACGACGCCCGACAGCGCGACGAAAACCCAGGGGGCCTCCTTCGGCAGTTGAAAAGCGAGGAAGGTGCGCACCAGCCCGGAGGCGATCAGGCCCGAGCCGATCAAAAGCGTCAGGAACTTTGCGGCCAACAGCGGGTTCTCGACGACGCCGACGCCGGCGACCACATAGAGAAGTCCGATGAGCGACCAAAGGAAGAATTTCTTCCAGGAGCGCACGACGACCGCGTAGATCATCTCCACGACGCCGCTGGCGATCATCGCGATTCCGACAACGAAGACGCTGGCGAAAGTCGCCGTCACGACGCTGCCCAGGGCGATGAAGCCCGCGAGCGCCAGCACGGCGCCGAAGGCGACCATCCAGCCCCATTTTTCACGCAGCGGCGCGGTTTCGCCCCCCCTCGGCGCGATAACATCCGTTGGCGAGAAATTCGACATATCCGCATCCTCCTTGAAAAAATCCCGGCGCGTACAAAGGTCCCGCTGCGCCGCAACAAAATAACAGCGCCGCGCAATCATTTGCAACCAGAGGTTGCGCTCAGTCTTGCTACTGCGCGGGAGCGGCGTCCTTTCCACAGGAAAGACGCACGCGCCCCGACGTAACCTAAGTCGCCGGTCGGCGGCGTCCAGTTGCCTGTCCGAGTGTTTCTGTCATGAATGCGCCGCGTCGAAACCGCTCCGAGACGAGGGCGCCGGGCGTCGATCGTCCATCAAAAGCGCGCGCCGACGCCGACGACAGGCCCGTGGAAAATGGCGTTGACCCCGTTTTCCCTTCCCTTGACCCATTTCGAATAATCGAGGCTCAGCGCGCGATAGCCGATAAGGCCGGCCAGCTTCACCCCCTCGAATTCAAAATCATGGGTGTAGCCGCCATAGGCCTGCCAGCTGAAATTGCTTCCCGCGCCAAAACCGCCGACATCGCCCCGCAGCTCGAAAGCGTCGCCCGGCGCGAAACTGTGGCGCATGCGCAGACCGACGAGGGGATCGACCCATTCCATCCGCGCTTTGCTCTCGATATTGCGCGCGATGAGCGCCTGCGCCCCGAGCGCCGACGAATTCACGGCGCCGAGGGCGTCGAGCGTGAGATCGAGGCCCAGATAGACATAACGCGCGCCGGCGTAAGCGTCGAAAGAGGTGACGGACTGCGGCGCGCTCATCAAGCTGAAACGCGCGAGTTCATATCCGACGCCAGCTTCCCCGACGGCGAATGTCTGCCGCAAATGCCCGCCGGAATTCAGGGCGAGCGCGATGTCCGCGACAGGCGAGCGCAGGGTCAGCGTCGAACCCGAGAAGCGCATTTGCGTCCAGACGAAATCGCCATAGGCCGACCAGGGTCCGTTGCTCAATTCGACGCGTCCCATGAAGGGGAGCGGGAAAGAGCTGCTTTTGGCGATGGCGTCGATGATCGTCGTATTGGCGGCGAGCGATTCATCGCGCAATTTCAACGAGCCATTGGTGTTGAGCGCCCAGAGATAGGGAATGACTCTCAGGCTCCAGTCGGCCGGGGCCGGCTTCTCGGCCATGGCGAATTGCGGGCTCGCGAAGAGCGGCGTCGCGGACGAGCCGGGGGTTTCAGGAATGCTCCAGTCGAAGCGATAGTTGAGGCCAGCGCGCAGGGTGTGGCCATTATATCGCGTCGTATAGCGCGACGCGTCGGCGAGGGTCAGCGCCTTCGTCTGGACATCGCTGAAGGTGAGGGGAAAATAGGACGGGGTCGAGAGCGTGACGCCGCCGAGATCGTAATAGAGATATTCGAGCTTCGCGCTGATATTTCGGGAGAGCGCCACTTCGCCGCCCGCGCCGACCGTCCAGCCGACGCGATTGTCGAAATAATCGAGCTTCCCCGGCTCGGCGAGCAGGAGCGACGGCGTGAGGCTCTGCCGGATCGCCGAATCAGCGGTGACGCCGCCATAGGCCAGGCCGCCCGTCACATAGGCCATGAAGGTCGGCGTGACGGCGTAGCCGAAGCGTCCACGCACCGTGCCGAAATATTCGAGACCGCGACTGAGCTTGACTCCCGAGACCGCGAAGCCGGCCGGCGCCGGCAGGATGCTGGCGAGATGGCCGCCGCCGCGCACGCCGGCCCCCTGAATGTCGGCCTCGAAACCCGCGATCAGCTTTTCGGAGAACTGCCAGTTGTAACCCGCCTGCCCGCCGAAAAAATAACCGCCGAGGCGCGCATCGACCGCGCCCGTGGCGCCGAGGGCCGACGCTGGCCCGAATCCCGCCCCCGACAGATCGAACGGATTGACGGAGCCGATCGAAACCGGATCGCTCGCCGTCCATGTGTGGCCGAAGTTGAAGCCGACGTACAGACCCGTCCAGGTGAAGACCGGCGGCGGCGCGACCGGTGCCCCTTTGAACGACGGCAGGTCCGCTCCCGAAGCCGGGGCGCAGAAACCGGCGAATGTCAGGGCGCAGGCGGCGAAGCGGCGCGTAACGGATTTTCCGAAGAACATCACGAAACATCCCGGTAATGCAGCGTCGGGGCGGGGGACGCCGCGCAAGCGGCGCACGAAATGATTGCCATACTCAACCTTGAGTTTACTCAAAATTCAGCGTCGTCGATCGCGTTTCCTGGCGGCTGCGGAATTTTTGCGAAGGCGCGTGGCAAATTGGCCACAGGCGAAATCCGAAGCTCCGCGCGGGGCGGCGCCCTCTCCGCGGGGCTTGCTGCATGGAAAACCGCAGCGACAGGAGCTCGCGGCGACAAATGTCGTCAAACCTCCATCGCTTGCCCGCGGCGCGCGGCCGGACGGCGCAATGCTTTTCGAGCCGGATATGAAAACGACGGCCCTACCGAGATTTCGCGTTCAAGAACCGGCGCGAACGAGGGTTCGTAGTCGAGGAGCACACAAGTGGCGCCGCTGCTCTGGCGCTTTTCCCCGCCAGCTGGACCGGCGCTTTACGCAGGTTGACAAGCCCGGGCGCCTTTCGTTTAAGATTATAGAGGTGATGGAGTTCACCTTGTAACCGCCCCCGGGGCTGATGACTCCTACTTGCATCCGCACGGTAGGAGTCCGCGTGAAAACGCAAACTGCGCAAAATCTGCAAACCAGAACAACGCGTTGCGCACAGAGACCCGGAACGCGCGCATGACGGCGGCGGCGGACGAAAAACTGACCGGCTGGCGCTTTCTGCTCCTCAATGTCGCCCTCGGCGCGGCGAATGTCATCGCGCTCTCCAACGTGCCCGGTTACACCATCATGGTGCCCTATGTGTCGGGCGATCTCGGCGGCGTCACGCCGAGCTTCGGCACCTGGGGAACGACAGACCACATGATGGGAATCGTGATGGGCCTGCCCTTCGCGCGCTGGCTCTCCGGGCGCTACGGCAACCATCGCGTCTATGTGGCGGCCTTCCTCGCCTACGCCTTTTTCTCCCTGCTCTGCGCAATGAGCGAGACGATATGGCTATTCGTGCCGTTCCGCTTTTTGCTCGGCCTCGCCGGCGGAGTCATTCTCCCGCTCGGGCAGGCGCTGGCTCTCGGCGAATATCCCGAACGCTATCGCACTTTCGGCGTCGCGCTGTGGGGCGTGCTGAGCATGGCGCCCTTCACGCTCGGCGTCTTCATGGGCGGCTTCTGGGCCGAATATTTCGACTGGCGCACGCTGTTCATTTCCAACATCGCGCTCGGCCTGCCGATCGCCGGCGTCGTGGGGGCGCTGCTTTACGGGCGCAGCTACGAGCGCCGCATCACGCGTTTCGATTGGGTCGGCTTCCTGCTGCTGACCATCGTGTTGGTGGGGGCGCAAACGATTCTCAACATGGGCAATGACTTCGACTGGCTCGCCTCGCCCTTGCTGATGACGATCTTCGTCGCGGTTCTCATCGCCCTGCCGACCTTCGTCGTCTGGGAGCTCGGCGAACGCCATCCGGTGCTGGATCTGCGGCTCTTTGCCCACCGCAATTATGCGGTCGCGACGATCTGTTCGGTGATGGGCTTTCTGGTGGTGCAGGGCTCGCTGTCCGTCTTCGTCGGGCAGTTGCAATTGCTGCTCGGCTACACGTCGTCGCTCGCGGGCGTCGTCTATCTGTTGATGGCCTTCCTCGCCGTGCCGCTGGTCGCGATCGTGCACGAACTCGTGCGCAATGTGGATCTGCGGCTATTGGCCAGCCTCAACTTCATCGGCTTCGGGGTGACGCTGACCTGGCTCGGCATGTTCGACAAACCGGCGTCGTTCGATCAGATTGCCGCGCCGATGGTCTTCTTCGGCTTTTCGCTCGCGACATTCTTTGCGCCGCCGGCGGCGATCGGCATGCAGGGGCTTTCCGGCCAGCGACTGATTCGCGCCGCCGAGGAGATGGCGATGCTGCGCACCGCGGCCGGCGCCTATGGCATTTCGCTGCAATATGTCGTGCAGTTCAGGCGCTCGCCCTTCCATCAGCTCGACCTCGCGGATTTCTTCGGCGGGCGGCGATTCGCCTCGCTCGATCTCCTCGGGCAGCTCAACGAAAAATTACAGGCGATGGGCCTCAGCGAAGCCGTGACGCGCAGCCTGATGGGACGAATGATAAGACAGCAGTCGCAGCTTCTCGGTCTCGGCGACGCCTTCCTGCAGGGCGGATTCATATTCGTCTGTCTGGCCGGCTTCGTATGGCTCGCGCGGCCGGCCGCGAAACCCGAGCCGAAGCCCGATCTGATTCGCCTCGAGGCCGAAGAACTCATGGAGCAGCCGTGATGCTTCGGGGGCGGGGTCTTCGTCGACGCGCGCTGATCGCGCTTTCGCTTGCGCCTCTCGCCGCCTGTCAGGCCACGGCGCCCGAGCGCGCCGAATTCGCCGATCCCCCCGCCATGGAGCGCACGCTCGCGCAGGCCGGCGCCTCGTCTCGCGCCGGCTGGCCGGAAGAAAACTGGTGGCGCCGCTTCCGCAACGCGGAACTCGACCGCGTCGTCGACAAGGCTCTCGCCGACAGTCCCGGCCTGCACAAAGCCGCCGACCGGCTGCGGCAGACCGAAGCCGTCTCCGAGGTCGAGGGCGCGCGCCTTTTGCCGCTGCTCGATTTCGACATGGGCATGCGGCAGACCCGCATCCCCACGCATGGCGTCGTCGCCTCCTATAATCGCGCGCTCGCGGGAACCGAGCGGACGATGGCTTTCATCAATCCGCTGTCTTTCCGCTACGAATTCGACTTCTGGGGGAAGAACCGCGCGGCGCTCGACGCGGCGCTCGGCGAAACCGCCGCGCAGGAGGCCGAATATGCGCAGACGCGTCTGCTGTTGTCGGCGGGCGTCGCGCGCGCCTACTTCCGCGGCCGCGCGGCGGCGCGCCAGCTCGCCATCGCGCAGGCGATGACGAAGCTTCGCCGCGAGCTGGTCGCCATTGCGCAGAACCGCTTCCGCACCGGCGTCGACACGCAGGACGCGATTGCGCAGGCCACGGCCGAAGTCGAGGCGGCGATCAAGCGCGAAGCCGGCGCGAGCGCCCTGCTCGCCTTTCAACAGGATCTTCTCGCGCGGTTGATGGGCGAAGGGCCCGACGCCGCGCGCGACCTCTTCGCCGGCAAACATCTCGTCGCCTCTGTCCGTCTCGCGCCGCCGGCGAAACTTCCCGTGGAGATGCTCGCCCATCGCCCCGATCTTTCCGCCGCCATGCATCGCGCCGAGGCCGCGGCCGAACGCATTCACGCCGCCAAGGCGGAAATTCTCCCCTCGATCGACCTCGTCGGCTTCGCGGGGCTCGAGGCTTCGCGTAACAGCACGCAGATCAGCGAACTCGGGAAATTCCTCTTTCGCTCCTCGGCGTTCAGCTACGCCGTCACGCCGGGTTTTCACCTTCCGATCTTTCAGGGCGGGCGACTCTCGGGGAGGCTCGAAGGACGGCGCGCGGAATATGACGAGGCGGTCGACTCCTACAATGAAACATTGCTCGCGGCGGCGCAGCAGGTCGCCGACGCGCTCGCCAATGTGAAGCAGACGCGCACGGCGCTCGACGCGCAGAACCGGCTCGTCGCCGCGCGGCGCACGGAGCTCGACATGGCGCGTTCGCGCTGGCGCAACGGAATCAGGGATCGCCGCGAGATCGTGCTGCTGGCGCTCGGCGTGCTCGACCAGAGCTATGCGCAGGCGGCGCTCGAGGGCGACAATCAGGCCGCCACGGTGGATCTTTTTCAGGCGCTCGGCGGCGGCTATACGGAAGGCCCCATGCAGGCGCCGATCAACCCGGAGAAAGACAATATCACGCCTGTCGTCGACGTCATCCAATCCCTCGGCGGGGGCTGATGCAAACGCCCTTCGCCCGTAAATCCATTCGCGCGCGCCGCAACTTGCTGCTTGCGGGCGTCGGAGTCGTCGTTGCTCTCGCCGGACTCTTCTTCGGCGGGAAATGGCTCGTGAAGGATCGTTTTTTCGTATCCACCGACAACGCCTTCGTGACCGGCAATCTCATTCCGGTCTATGCCGACGCCACCGGCATCGTCTCCGACGTGCGGGTCGAGGAAACGCAGAGCGTGAAGAAAGGCGACGTTCTCATGCTGCTCGACAGGCAGCGCGCGGAAGCCTCGCTGCTTCAGGCCGCGGGCGATCTCGCGCGCACGACGCGCAATGTGGGCGCGCTCTTCGCCACGCGGCGGCAGGTCTGCGAGAAGATCGCCTCGCGCGCCGCGCTGCGCGACCGCGCCCGCCATGACCTTGCGCGCTACCAGCAGGCGGCGACGACCGGCTCCGTCTCCCAGCAGCAGGTGCAGAACACGCGCGACCAGCTCGCCGCGCTCGAAGCCGATCTGCGCGAGTCGCGCGCGGAGCTTCACGCAATCGAAGCGCGCGTGAACGGCGTCACGCCCGCGACCCACCCGGATGTCGAAGCGGCCCGCGCGAAATATCTCGACGCGCATATCGAATATGTGCGCCAGCAGGTGCGGGCGCCGGCCTCGGGCTTCATCGCCAAGCGCAAGGCGCAGGTCGGCCAGCGCGTGAAGCCCGGCGACCAGCTGATGACCATCGTGCCGCTCGATCATCTGTGGATCGAGGCCAATCTCTGGGAGAACCGTCTCGAGCGGGTGCGGCCGGGGCAGCCGGTGAACATCAGGGTCGATCTCTATGGCGACAGCCCGCGCTTCCATGGGACGGTGGACGGCATCGTGCCGGGCTCCGGCAGCGTCTTCGCGCTCCTGCCGCCCGACAACGCCACGGGCAATTTCATCCGCATCGTGCAGCGCGTGCCCGTGCGCATCGCGCTGCGCCCGGATGAAATTGAAAAACATCCGCTGCGGCCGGGCCTTTCGACCAACATCACGATCGACGTGACGAACATCGAGACGCAGCCCAACGCCTCGAAAACGAAAACCGCCTCGCCCGAATACGCCACCGACGTCTACAGCAACGATCTGGCGCAGGGCAAAGCGACGGCGGCGTCGATCGTGAAGGAAAATCTTCCCGTCGCGATCGAAACATCCGAATGCGCCGCCGGCAATTGACGTAAATCTACGAACGCACTTCGGACGCGTCGATGGCCTCCTGCGCCTCTGCGTCATGCGCGGCGAGCGCCTGCTCGATTTCATCCTTGGGCAGGTGATGGCGCGGCAGATAGAATCTGTTGGCGATCAGCGTCGGGACGACGGCCGTCGCGATGATCGCGGCGACGAGCGTCGAATATTGCGATTCGTCGATGATCTTGTTGGAAAGACCGAAGAGCGCGGAGATCGTGCCGAAGGTCAGGCCCGACGCCATCAGCAGCGTCGTATACATCGCATCCTTGTGCGGCGACATGAAAGCGCGCGCGACGGGATAGACGCTGACGACCTTGCTCGCCATCTCCACCAGCAGAAAGACGATGACGCCGACAGGCGCCATGACGACCGCGGGCAGCGAGACGAAATAGCCGGCGCGGATGAAATAGAAGGGCGTCAGCAGGCCGATGGTGATGGTGCGCAGTCTGCGAACCAGCGCGCTGTCGCGCCCGACGCCGCCCGCGAGCGCCATGCCGACGAGATAGGCCGGCAGCACGGCCTCGCTCCCCGCCCATGTCGCGAGCGCGCCGAGCAACATGAGCGCGAACAGCAGGAATTTCGCCTCGAACTCCGACGGGCGCCCGCCGAATTTTTCGAACGCGACGGGCGTGATCTTCGGAAGGCCGACAAAGGCGGCGCCGAGCGCGGCGACGAAGAGGAGCGTCTTCCATGTGAAAGGCGCGAAGACGAGGCCGAGCGTCACCACCGTGCCGAGATCGGTGATGAAACAGGCGGCGAGGATCGTCTTGCCGTAATCGGTGCGGTTGAAGCCATATTCCATCATCACCGTGTAGACGACGGCGACCGAAGTGGCGGCGAGCGCAATGCCGGCGAGGATCGCGGGCGACGACTCCCAGCCGAGAAGATAATGCGCGGCGGCCCAGCACGCGACCGAGGGAACGAGGAAGCTCGCGCCGCCGATGGCCGCGGCCTCCTTCCATTTCATCTTGAAGACGTCGGGATCGAGTTCGGCACCGGCGAGGAAGGTGAGGAAGATCGCGCCAATGCCGGCGAGCGTCTTCACCCATGGCTCGTTGACGGCGAAGACCTCCGCGCCCAGCGTCAGCCCCAGCACGGTCCGCGCGAGAAGGCCGATGATGATTTCAACGAGCGCGGTCGAGAGACGGAAGCGATGCGCGAAGAGGCTCGCGATCAATGCGAGCCCGAAAACCAGAGCGGCCTGCGCCCAGATCGGGGTCATTGCGCAGCCCTCCGCGAGAGGGCGGCCAGCTCTGTCCTACTCACCCGTCCGACAGAAGAGCGTGGCGCGAGCGTCGATTTCAAAAGGGCAAAGTTTATCGTTTTCATGCAGACTCCCGCCGTGCAGACATATGCAGGAGTCATCAGCCCCGAGGGCGGTTACAAGGCGAACCCCATCGCCTGCTTGCATTAAATCAAGCCGCAGCGAACATTGTCAACCGGCTCGGGGAGCCGGTTGACGAAGGCTCTTACTTCACGCCGACGAGTTCGACGTCGAACATCAGCGTCGCGCCCGGCGGAATCACGCCGCCTGCGCCGCGCGCGCCATAGCCGAGCTCCGGCGGAATGATGAGCGTGCGCTTGCCGCCCACCTTCATGCCGGCGACGCCCTCGTCCCAGCCCGCGATGACCTGCCCGCCGCCGAGCGGAAACTCGAAAGGCTCGCCGCGATCGCGCGAGCTGTCGAACTTCTTGCCCTTGGCTCCGTTATTGTAGAGCCAGCCCGTGTAATGCACCGAAACGGTCTGGCCGGACTTTGCGGCGGCGCCGGTTCCAACCTTGTTGTCGATGATCTTCAGGCCGCTCGCGGTGAGCGTCGTTTCGGGTTCGGCGCGGACCATGGTCGGCGCAAGCGCCAGTCCGGCCGAGGCGACGACGAGCGCGACCGCCAGTGTCTTCGTGAAAGAACGCATCCTTTTCCTCCGATTATTGGTCTGATCGCTCAAGCCAGAACGCCATTGTCGCGCGCGAGCTGCAGAAGATCCTTCTGCGGGCGCGCGCCAACATGAGAGATGATTTCCGCCGCCGCAAGGGCGCCGAGCGCGGCGCTGCGCTCATGCGGCAGGCCCCGCGTGTAGCCGGCGAGGAAGCCGGCGGCGAAAAGATCGCCGGCGCCCGTCGTGTCGACGACTTCCTCGACCGGGAAAGCCGGGGCGGACAGCAGATTCGCGCTGTCGGCGACGATGCAGCCCTTTTCCGAACGCGTCACGACGCCGAGCAGATCCTTCTCCGCGCGCAGCGCGGCGATCGCCGTTTCGAAATCGGCGGTCTCGTAGAGCGCGTGCAATTCGCTCTCATTGGCGAAGACGATGTCGACGACGCGGTCGCGGATGAGCGAAAGGAACTCGCCGCGATAGCGATCGACGCAGAAGCTGTCGGAAAGGGTCAGCGCCACCTTGCGGCCCTTTGCGCGCGAAACCTTCGCGGCCTTCAGGAAGGCCTCCTTGGCGCCCGGCGGATCCCACAGATAGCCTTCCATATAGAGAACTTTCGCATCGGCGACGCGCGCCTCGTCGATGTCCTCCGGCGCCAGCGCCTGACAGGCGCCGAGGAAAGTGTTCATCGTGCGCTGGCCGTCGGGCGTGACGAAGATGAGGCAGCGCGCGGTTGCGGCGCCGTCGGCCGCCGGCGGCGTGTCGAAGGCGACGCCCGCCTTGCGGATGTCGTGCGTGAACTCGCGGCCGGCGTCGTCGTTCTTCACCTTCCCGACGAACCCGGCCCTGGCGCCCAGACTCGCGAGCCCCGCCATGGTGTTGGCGGCGGAACCGCCGGAAATGACCGTCGTCGGACCCATCTTTTCATAGAGCGCAGCAGCGCGCGCCTCGTCCACGAGCGCCATGGAGCCCTTGTTGAGGCCCGAGGCGACGAGGAGGTCGTCGTCGGCGCGGGAAATGGTGTCGACGATGGCGTTGCCAATGCCGAGGACATCGAGAGAAGTCATGAGGCGGCGATCCGGTTCAAGGGCGCATGCGCGAAAAACGAAACCGGCCGATCACGTACGGATCGGCCGGCCGGTTGTTTAACATTGCGTGGCGGGCGCGCCTAGAGCGGCGGCGCGCGTCAGTCGATCACGTAACGGAAGCCCAGACGCAACTGGTGGCTGGTCATGTCCCGCGAGATGCGCTGATTGTAGATGTCGAAGCCCTGCAGCTGACCGAGATTGATGAAGCGGTAGCCGAGGTCGATCTTCCAGTGCGAATCGATGTCGTAGCTCACGCCCGCCATGCCGGCGTAGGCGAAGCGCAGATAATCGCTCGAAACGCCGGTCGCGGGCGCGAAATTGACGTAAGGGTAGAAGGCCGGCGACCACATCACATTGTGCCGCTGGATGAAGAGATTGGCGCCGACGCCGGCGCCCACGTAAGGCGTGAACCCCCACCAGTTGCCGAGATCCAGATAGGCGTTCGCCATGAAGGAGATCGATTCGGCGCGATTCTTGACGCCGGGCGTGCAGATAGCGGGATAGGGCGCATTCACCACGATTCCGCCGGGACCGTAGATATCCATGCCGACGCAGGGCTGGCCGAACTGGAGGCCGTTGCGATCCCACAGCTCCTGATAATCGACCGTCGCATCGGCGCGCAGCCAGTTGGTGAACTGGTAGCCGCCGCCAAGGCCGATGGTCCAGTTCGACGGCCAGCTCGTCGACAGCCTCATGCCGTCGACGGTCGAGATATTGTGGTCTGCGGCGCCGACCTGGCCACGCAGATACCAGTTCGAACCCCATTCCACCGGACCCTCGTTCACGGGCGTGGGAGTCTCGACCGGGAACGGCATGTCGGCGGCCTGCGCCGCGGACGCGACGAGCGCGGCGGCCATCGCGGTGAAAATTGTCGCGCGGGCGCGCAAGAACGGGCGGACCATGGACTTCTTCCTTGCTATGCGCCGGCCGGTCGCGAGGGGCCCGGCGCGGGAATGAAGGAAGAGTGAACTGTTAAGCTTAATGCCCGCTTAATATGGCCACGCTTTAGACAATATTTGTACGCGCGTCAGGCAAAAAAAGACCGGCGCCCGTTGTCGCGGACGCCGGTTCGTTCAAGGGCCCTTGCGCTGCGGCGCGTCAGAACTTGATCGCCGAGAGCACGATCTCGATGACGAGGACGTAGAGCGCCGCAGTCACGAAGGCCGGGATCGGCCGCAGCGCGACATGGCGGAAGAGGAACGCGTACATGAAAGCCGTCCAGACGATGATCGGGAACAGCAGGAAGCGCGCAAGGCGATCCGTCGGCAGCGGCGGCGGGAGCGCGACGCCGACGATGAGGTGGAGGATGATGTAGGCGAGCGCGGCGACGGCGCCCATGGCGGCGAGCGCCGTCAGCGTGCGGACGAACTTTTCCTCCTGCTTGAGATAACGCAGCAGGTAGACGGTCGCGCCATAGAGAAAGGCGGCGCTGGCGACGCCATAGAAGATGCTGACCAGCAGCGAATGGCTGAAGAATTGCGCGCCGGTCTGCAACACCACATAGGCGACCAGCATTCCCTGCATCAGCTGCTTCGATTCCGGCAGCGACAGCTGCGACGCCTCCAGATTGAGCATCTTGAAAAATGTCTTGGGCGTCTGCTCGTTGATGAACGGAATATTGAGCGCCATGAATGCGGTCCCTTGATCGGCGCGCCGGGGCGGCGCGAGCGTCTTCAGTCAAAAGCCGCAGCCTCCGGAGCCCGAGAGCCCCGAAGGCGCGACCGATTGACGCCTCTCTAACATGCTTTCCCGAGCGGCGAAAACAGCGAAACCCGCCAAGTTGCGGCGCGCCGCCGGCCAGAGCGGAGGTCAAGGCTCACGGAAGGCGCCGCAGCCAGTCCTCATGCGCCACGACCTCGACAATGCGCCGCGCCGCCTCGCCCCAGGATGCGCCGAGCGCGCGGCCGGGATCGGCCGAAAGATCGCCGGCGAGAACGCCGCGGATCGCGCGCGCGAGCGCATGCGGGTCATTGACCCGGAAATAGATCGCGCCTTCCCGCCCCACCTCCCGAAACACCGGGATGTCGCTGCAGATCACCATGCGCCCGCGCAGCGCCGCCTCGACGATCGGCAGGCCGAAGCCCTCGGCGTAGGAGGGGAAGACGAGCGCTTCGGCGCGATCGTAAAGATAGGACAATTCGCCGTCGTCGACGTCGTCGAACCAGAACAGCCGCTTGCCGAATTCCGGGTGGCCGGCGATGGAGGCGGCCAGCGCCTCCTCGAACCAGCCGCGCCGTCCGACGACAACGAGTCTCGCGTCGACCCCCTGCTCCCAGAGTTCGTCGAAGGCGGCGAGCGCGACGCGATGGCCCTTGCGCGGCTCGAGGGTGCCGACCGCGAGAAAGGCGGGCGTCTCTCCCGCGACGGCGGCGGCGATCTTTTCCCGGGGCGTCGCGGTTGCAGGCGCAGCGATGTCGGCGCCGCAATGAAACCATCCGATCTTCAGATCGGGGCGATGCGGCAGGCCCGTCTCGACGACAAAATCGGCGAGTTCTCCGGCGACCGTGCGGGATATGGCGAGAAAGGCGTCGCTCTCGAGCAGCGCCTTGCGCAACCATGCGCGATAGCGCGGAACGGTCACTTCGTGACAGGCGTGCGGGTAAAGCTCGGGGATGAGATCGAAGATGCAGGTGACGATCTCGCCGCCCTGCGCGCGGATGCGCCCGAAGACCGGCGCAAGCTCCTCGAAGGCGTTCCAGCTGTCGGAGAGCATGAGAAAGCGGTCGCCGGGCGCGACGTCGACTTCCGTGTCGGGCCCCGTCTCCCCGCCCCCGAGCGACGCGGTGAAGGCGTTGGCGGTGTAGAGCCTGCCGTTCTCGCAGCGGACGGCGAAGGCCGGGATCTCGAAACGCGCGCCGCCGTGACAAGCGCGCACGACCTCCTTCACCACGCGCTGAATGCCGGTGCCGGCGTCGCGCTTGATCGTGCCCGTCACGTCGATGAGGAGACGGCGCGCCGGCAGGCGCAGGGCCGCGATCGGCGGGGGCGGCGCCTCGACGGGAGCCGGCGCGTCGGCGCGACTTGGGCGAAATTTCGCAAATAGCGCCGCGGCGGCGTCCGCGATCCGCTGTTCGATCGGGCGAAGGAAGCGATAGACATGGCCGGAGACCGAATAGATCATCCGGTAGCGCTCATGCGTCAGATGCAGCAGTTCCGCGCGCAGATAGTCGAGCTGGAATTCGAGCAGACGGATTCGTTCGCGCTCGGCCTCCCTAGCGGACGGATCCTCGCCGCTCATGCGCGGCCGCTCGCCTGCGCCGCACGCCATTGGTCGAGCAGCGCCTGCGCCATTTCTTCGAGCGGATGCTGCGGGCTCCAGCCGGTCGCCGCGCGCAGCTTAGAGGCGTCGCAGGCGACGCTGGGAATGTCGATCGCCGACGGGCGCAGCAACTGCTCTTCGACCTCGACCTCGAAAGGCTTGCGCGCCCGCGCCCGCAACACGTCGAGCAGCGACGCGATGCTGCGCGGCTGGCCCGAGGCGACGTTGAAGACCGACGCGCGGTCGGGCAGATCGCCCGCGGCCGCGATCAGCCGCATATAGGCGTCGATCACGTCGCGCACGTCGAGAAAGTCCCGCGCCTTGGAGAGATCGCCGACCCTGAGGCGCGGTTCGGCCCGCCCGGCCTCGATCGCGGCGATCTGCGCCGCGAAGGAGGCCAGGACGAAACTCCGGTTGCGCTGGCCGGGGCCCGAATGATTGACCGGACGCACGACGATCAGCCGAGCATCCTTCCCCAGCACGTCGGCGAGCGCGCCCTCCGCGGCGACTTTCGAACGGGCGTAGACGTCGAGCGGCCGCAGCGGCGCTTCTTCCGTCAGCACGCCCTCGCGAAAGCTCGCGCCATAGACCTGCGCGGTGGAGGCGAAGAGAAAGACCGCCTGCGGCGCATAGCGCGCCACCGCCGCTCCCAGCGCGAAAGAGCCGTGAAAATTCACCCGCCAGGTCTGTTCGGCGGATTTGGCGGCTTCCGTGATCGAGGCCTGTCCGGCGAGATGGACCACAAGGTCCGGCCGCCTTTTCTCGACCAGCCGGTCGAGAGCGGCTTCATCGAGGAGATCGGCCGTGAAGGTCTCGAAGGCCGGATGTCCGCCGCTCTCGCCGGGACGCATCAGCATTGCCCGGGCGGCCTGCGGATAGGCTTCAGCCAGAGCCGCGGACATGTGGGAGCCCACGAAGCCGGAGCCGCCCGTCACGAGAATGCTCTGGAAGGCCGCCATCGCCGCGCCCTGTCGAAACTAGACCGCCGCCTCGCGCCGCAGCCTTTCGAGATCCGCATCGACCATTTCGCGGATCATCTGATCGAGATTGATTTGCGGCTCCCAGCCCAGCACGCGCCGCGCCTTGCTGGAGTCGCCAAGCAGGACGTCGACCTCGGCCGGCCGGTAGAAGGCGGGGTCGATGATCAGATATTTGTCCATGTCGAGCCCGGCGTGGTCGAAGGCGATGCGGCACATGTCGCGCACCGTCGTGGTGACGCCCGTCGCCACGACATAGTCGTCCGGCGTCTCCTGCTGCAGCATCAGCCACATGGCGCGGACGTAATCCCTGGCGTGGCCCCAGTCGCGTTTCGCGTCGATATTGCCGAGACGCAGCTCCTTCGCCAGACCGAGCTTGATGCCCGCGACGCCATGTGTGACCTTGCGCGTGACGAATTCGACGCCGCGCAGCGGGCTCTCGTGATTGAACAGAATGCCCGATGAAGCGTGCAGGCCGAAGCTCTCGCGGTAGTTCACCGTTATCCAGTGGCCGTAGAGCTTGGCGACGGCGTAGGGGCTGCGCGGATAGAAGGGCGTCTTCTCGCTCTGCATCGGCTCCTGGATGAGGCCGTACATTTCCGAGGAGGAAGCCTGGTAGAAACGCGCGCCGGGCGCGCCGAGACGCATCGCTTCGAGCATGTTGGTCACGCCCGTGGCGGTGACATTCGCCGTCAGGATCGGCTGGCGCCAGGAAGAAGCGACATAGGACTGCGCCGCGAGATTGTAGATCTCGTCCGGCTGGACGTCCTGAACCGTGCGCAGCAGGCTCGAAAGGTCGATCAGATCGGCGTCGTGCAGATGCACCTTCCCGCTAATGCCGAGCCAGCGCAGGCGATGGTCCTCGACGCCGCGATGCGAGGAGCGGCGAATCACGCCATGAACCTCGTAGCCCTTGTCGAGCAGAAACTGCGACAGATAAGCGCCGTCCTGTCCCGTGACGCCTGTCACCAGCGCGCATTTGGCCATCTATCGTCCTTGTCGAATGCGCGCATACATACGCCGGTCTTGCGCAATGCGGGCGGTTGAAGCGCTACGAATTTATTTTCGCGATGCGCGCCTTGGCCGCTCGGGCCCGAAAGCCTCGCCGAGCCCCGGCGCGCCACCGGCCTTACAAAATCGTCGCAGCGGTGGCAAGGGCGTCCGCGACGATGTCCCGCCCTCAAAGACGAAGACCGCCGGCCCGAAATCACGGACCGGCGGCCAGGACATAGCTACGCAAACGCTACCCGAATTAAAATATGACCGGCGGTTTACGCCTGATCCTTCGGCGGCAGCTTGCCCTCGGGCGTCGACTTGTCGATCGCGATCGGCAGATATTCGGCGAGGAGATCGCGCGCCTTGTCGTAATCGACGCCAGTGGCTTCCGCGAGTTTCTTCAGTTTTTCGACGCCGACGGCCTGTCCGACCTCGATGGCGTTGATCGCCTCATTCTTGCCGGTGGAGACCCAGGAGTCGACCTGGCGCTTGAAGCCTCCGTCCTGAAAATTCTTGACGACGGCGTCGAGGCCGCCCTGCTTCTCGACATATTCCTTGATGAGGCTAAGAGCCTCGGCGCCGATCACGCCGCCGGCGATCGCTTTAAACCAACTCATTTTCGATTCTCCTTCCGAACTCATTTCGAATCCTCCGCATGAAAACTCGAGCGGCGCGGCGCCACCGCTGAAAAGATAGGGGGCGCCCGGAAGACTCTCAATGGCGCAGGCGGGGAATATTGTCGCAGAGCGGCAAAAGCGCTGTGACGATCGAAGCATAGCTTGTGAATTTCTCAACAGATCAGGGGCTCGCCGGCCTTTTCGCACCAGCTCAGAACGCCTTCCCATATCTGTGACGCCGTCTCCGCGTACCAGAAAAGGTCGCGATCCTCCGGATCGATGACGCCTTCGTCGACGAGGAAGTCGACGTCGAAGGCGCGCCGCCAGAAGGCCTCGCCGACGAGCACGACCGGAAGCGGCGCGATCTTGCGCGTCTGCACCAGCGTCAGCGTCTCGAACAATTCGTCGAAGGTGCCATAGCCGCCGGGAAAGGCGACGAGCGCACGCGCCCGCAGCAGGAAATGCAGCTTTCGCATCGCGAAATAGTGAAAACGGAAGCACAGGCCCGGCGTGACATACGGGTTGGGGAACTGCTCGCGCGGCAGGGCGATATTCAACCCCACCGAGGGCGCGCCGACGTCGAAGGCCCCGCGATTGGCCGCCTCCATCGCCCCGGGGCCGCCGCCGGTGACGATGGCGATCCGACGTCCCGCGCCGCAGTCGCAGGCGGCGCCGACGAGCGCTCCGAACTCCCGCGCGACGTCGTAATAGCGCGCCTTTTCGAGAAGGCGCTCCTCGACGGCCAGCCTCTCGCGGGCCGCGGGGTCGTCGGGCGCGACCTTGCAGGCCTCGCGCGCCTCCAGGACGCGCATGCGCGCGGCGCTCGGCTCCCTGAGCCGGGTCGAGCCGAAGACCACGATGGCGTCGGTCAGCCCCTCGCGCTCCATGATCGTCTGGGGCTTGAGATAGTCGAGCTGGAGACGCGGGCCGCGCGCCCTGTCGGCGTTGAGAAAATCGACGTCGGAATCCGCCTCGCGATAGGCGGGGTTTTCAATGATCGCCCGCACCCGCTCCGAGGCGGCGGGATCCTCGTGATCCGGCTTTGGCCGGGTTCCCGGCAGCGGCGTTCTCCGCTCGACGGGGTCGGGCGGCTCGGGGACGCATCGGCTCCGGGCGGACGTATCGTTTTCTGCGCTCATGGAAGAATGTGGTCCTTTTCTTTATTTCCGTTCCGCCCCGGCGTATATGACGCGCCGGAAAGCCTTCGGGGCGAATTCGAGAGGACATAGGGCGAAGCGAGATGGCCGGGCACAGTCAGTTCAAGAACATCATGCACAAGAAGGGCAAGCAGGACGCGATCCGCTCCAAGCTCTTCTCCAAGCTCGCCCGCGAAATCACCGTCGCCGCCAAGGCGGGCCTGCCCGACCCCAACATGAACGCCCGCCTGCGCGCCGCTGTTCTCGCCGCCAAGGCCGAGAACATGCCCAAGGACAATATAGACCGCGCGATCAAGAAGGCGTCGGGCGCCGACTCGGAGAACTACGACGAGGTGCGCTACGAGGGCTACGCCCCCGGCGGCGTCGCGGTCATCATCGAGGCGCTGACCGACAACCGCAACCGCACGGCCGGCGAAGTGCGCTCCTATTTCACCAAGGCCGGCGGATCGCTCGCCGAGACGGGCGCGGTCTCGTTCATGTTCGACCGCGTGGGCCTCGTCGAATTCGACAAGAAGGTCGCCTCCGAGGACGCAATGATGGAAGCGGCCATCGAGGCCGGCGCGGACGACGTCTCCACCACCGACGAAGCCCATGAAATCATCACTTCCGTCGAGTCCCTGCGCGACGTCGCCAAGGCTCTGGAAGAGAAATTCGGCGAGCCGCGCAAGGCGGCGCTCGTCTGGCGGCCGCAGAACACGATCAAGGTCGACGACGAGGCGGGCGAAAAAATTCTCAAGCTCGTCGGCGCGCTCGAGGACAATGACGACGTGCAGAACGTCTACGCCAATTTCGAAATTTCCGACGCGCTGATGGCCAAGCTCGCCGGCTGATTCTCTCACCAGGCGCTGATGATGACGGCGCTGGCGAAGGCGAAGGCGGCGAGGACGGCGACGAGATCGAGGATCTGGGTCTTTGCCATTGCGGCGCTCCTGTCGGCGGCGCCCGTGACGACGGGCGTAGACGGCGCGGTGTCGATGCAAGGTTAACGCCATTCGGCGCGTCCGCAACCCTGTTCTTCTGATCGGGGCGGCGGGATGACGCCGGCGCCCGGGGAAGAGGCGGCCAGTGCATCAGAAGCGGCGCTATCATCACGGATCGCTCAAGCAGGCGCTCGTCGACGCGGCGATCGAGCTTCTCGCCGAGGGCGGCCCCTCGGCGCTCACGCTCGCGGAGGCGGCGCGCCGCGCCGGAGTCACGCCCGCCGCGCCCTACCGGCATTTCAGCGGCCGCGACGCTCTATTGGCCGAACTGGCGCGGCAGGGATTCGAGATCTTCGGCGAGCGCATCGAGGCCGCCTGGAACGAGGGGCGACCCGACGCAAAAAGCGCCATGCGCGCCATGTGCGGAGCCTATCTCAAATTCGCCCACGAGGAGACGGGCCTCTACACGGCGATGTTCGGACAGGCGGCGACGCTGGCCGATCCACAGGCCGGCGGCGCGGCCGACCATGCGCTCGAAATTCTCTGGCGCGCCGTGGTCGCATGGCTGCAGGAGGCCCGCGCGCCTGCGCAGGGCGCGCGTCATGTCGCCTTGCAGGTCTGGGCGCTGGCCCATGGCGTCGCCATGCTCACGGTCTCCGGACATTTCGACCCCGCCCGCACCGCCGACCCCGCGCTGGTTCTCGAAGGCGCCGTGCAGGGCGTCATGGAAGCCGCCGTCGCAAGAGCCCGCGCCGCTCCGGCTTGAACCGCTCCTGCGCAGTGACGATATCGATCGGGCCGGCGAGAGACTTGCCGGACGCGATGTTAATGTTTATAACATTCACATCGCCGGACTGGCCCGACGGTCCGCCCCGGCGTAATCGCAACGGAGCCGAACATGAGCTGCCATCGTTATTCCCGCATGTCGTCCTCGTCCGGGGACTCCCCTTGGGGACGCCAGGGGTGCGCGCATTGGAAGCCTTACGAAATCGCCGCGGTTGTCCTCGGCTTCTTCATCTTCTGGCCGCTCGGCCTCGCGATCCTGTGCTGGAAGGTCTGGCAGCGCGGCTGGGGCTATGAGGGCGACCTCTTTTCCTTCGCCAGCGAACAAGGGGCGCGGATGAAATCCGCCTTCGGAGACGTGTCCCGCGACGCCTCGCGCGGCTGGGGCGGTCCGTCCTTCATGCGCTCGTCGGGCAACGCCGCTTTCGACGAATGGCGCGAGGGCGAACTCGCCCGGCTCGAGGAAGAGCGCCGCAAGCTGGCGGAGGCCGAGCGCGAATTCGCCGAACATATCGAGGAGCTGCGCCGCGCCCGCGACCGGGCGGAGTTCGACTCCTTCATGCGCGCCCGCAAGGGCGGGACGCAGTAAAGATGCGTTCCACTGTGGCCGGGGCTCCCCGGCCACAGTCATGAAATATCTCACTATTAACTAAATTTTTCGACTTCGCATTAACGCCCGCGCCGCAGACTTCGCGGCATGGCCCGCCGCGTCTCGCTCCCCCTCCTCCTCGCGTTTCTTGCGACGCTCGCCGGCTGTTCCGCGCCCTTCAGGCCCCAGCGCCCCGCCTGGCGGACCCATGCCGAAAACGCCTGTATCGCGCAGAGAAAAGTCCACCCTTCCGAATTCATCGCCCTCGCCAATGAGGTCGACGGCCCCGGCATTTGCGGGCTGACCAAACCCTTCAAGGTGACCGCGCTGCAGGGCGGGGCGGTGACGTTCAACGCCACTGCGACGCTCGACTGCCCCATGGTGGCGGAGCTCGACCAATGGCTCGCCGATACCGTGCAGCCCGCGGCCCAGGCGCGCTTCGGCCAGAATGTCGTGCAGATCAACTCGATGGGCTCCTACGCCTGCCGGGGCATGAACAATATGCGCGGCGCGCAGCTCTCGGAACATTCCTTCGGCAATGCGCTCGACATCGGCGGCTTCGTGCTCGCCGACGGACGTCAGATCACGCTGGTGCGCGACTGGTGGCGCGGCGACGAGCAGACCCGCGCCTTTCTGATGGACGTGCATCGCGGCTCCTGCGGCCATTTCTCGACCGTCTTGTCGCCGGGATCCAACGCCTTCCACTACAATCATATTCATGTGGATCTGGCGCAGCACGGCCGCTCGGGCCGCACCATCTGCAAGCCCGCGCCGCAGGAAACCCTGCCGCCGCCGGATCAGTCGCCGCTCGTCGCGATGCAGAATGCAAAGGCCGGCGCCGGCGAGGAGACGGACAACGACACGACCGGCAAGCCGCCGCTCGCCGCCTTCGAGGGCGGAGGAGACGGGTTGGGCCCGATCAACGCGGCCGCGACGCCGGTTCCGCCGCGCCGGGATGCGCTCGAGGAAACGCCCGACGATCAACCCGATCTGACGTCGAGCATCAGAAGGCGGCGCTAAATCAAATTCGGCGAATTCCAATTCGTCGAATTTGGTCTCGCTTCATAACTTGTCGCGCGTTCGAACGGAAAACCGCCGACACTTTTCCTGAACGCGCTCTATGGCGGGATGAGCGCCCGTTCAGCGCTTGAATGCGGAAGTCGCTTCCGCCTTCTCACTCCGCTTGTCGAAGACGCAGACAACCTCTTGTTGCGACTTGTCGTATTTTGACGGGCCCTTCGCGATGGCGACGCCATAGCTTTCTGTGCCGAAGGGGTCGACCCAGATCGAGGGATTTTCCAGCTCCGCGGCCGCAAGTTTCGCGCAGGCCTTCTTCACATTGGCGCGAAATTCTTCCCACGCGTCGGGGCTCGCCGCGACGGCGGGCGAGCCAGCGAGAACAAGTGAAAGAAAAACAGCGCGTTTCACCGCTTGCCTCCGCCGATATTCAGCAGTCGCAACACGAACCACGCCGGCACGACGAAGACGGCGCCGGCCAGCACATAGCTCGCGACCTCCTTCACCGCGCCGAAGCCCAATTGATAGATGCGGTCGAAGAAGGCCTGCACGCCGCGCAGAATGTCGATCGGCCGCAGCTCCAGCCACATCAGCAGCGCGCCGACGACGAGCGAGATGAAGAACAGCCGCACGAAGACGTTGAGCGGCGAGCCGCCGAGGAAATTTTCGAGCGCGTTGTTGTTCGACGCCATGGGTTCGGGTTCCGTTTCCGTAGAGCCGGGAAGGACGAGAAATTCGCGCTCCGGACGCGGCGGTTTTGGCTTGTCCAGATGCGGCCAGTTGGCGAAGGGTCCCTGATCCGTCACAGCCCGCCTCCCGCCGGCGCTTCCTCGCGGAAGAGTCGCATTATGCGTCGCAGAAACCGCTCGGTAAAGGAGAGCGCGCGCTCGAACTCCTCTTCGCCCGGCAGCGTCGAGGGACGGCCCGGCGCGGCGCTAGCCGCAGCCTTCAGTTGCGCGTTTTCCGCACGCAGCCTCGCGATCTCGGCCTCCAGCGCCGCGCGTTCGTCGGCGCCCAGCCGGCACACGGAGACGCCGTCCTTCACCGAGCAATAGGAGACCGCCCCCGTGTCCTTGTTGAGCCGCAGGAAGCCGCCGTCGGCGGGGGTGAGCGAAAAACGGTCGCCCTCGGGCGCGACGACGGGCGGCGGCTCCTCGGCGCGGGCGCTCCCGGCGAGAAACATCGCCGCAAGGTCGAAAGAAACGGCAAGGCCCAGCCGCTGTTGCATGAGGACTCTTCGGGGCGCGAGAAACGATTGTCCGCAGATGGGCGCTCCGCGCCGCGCCGTCAATGGCGGCAATCTTGAACCGGCGCGCCCGCTCGGCCATATAAGTCGGGGCCGGGACGCCTGAAGGGTTCCGGGATTTGAGGCGCCAGAAGGGCTTCGCGACATGTCACGTCCGCCGCTTAATTCGCCATTTCTTTTGGGTTTCGACGAAATCGAACGCGCTCTGGACCGCGTCGCGCGCAGCGGCTCGGACGGTTATCCTCCCTACAACATCGAGCGCCTGCCGAGGAGCGAGAGCGAGCCGGAGCGGTTGCGCATCACGCTCGCCGTCGCCGGCTTCACCCGCGATCAGCTCGACGTCTCGCTCGAAGAGAATCAGCTCGTCATCCGCGGCCGGCAGGCGGAGGAGCGCGAGAGGCACTTCCTGCATCGCGGCATCGCCGCGCGCCAGTTCCAGCGCGCCTTCCTCCTCGCCGAGGGCATGCAGGTGCTGGGCGCCGATCTGGTGAACGGGCTGCTGTCGGTCGACCTCGTGAGGCCGGAGCCCGAGCGTGTGATCAAGAAGATCAATATTGCGACGCGGGACTGAACCGCGCCCTCACTCCGCCGGCGCCCGCACGGCTGCAGGCGGACGCAGCGCGGTGAGTTTCGTCGCCGCGACGATCGCGACGATGGTCGCCACATAGATTACGACCTGCATTTGCGACGGCTGGTCCGCATAGCCGATCAGCGTGTGCAGAACGCGGCCTGCGATGCTCTTGTCCGAGAGAATCCAGGACGTGTCCCACAGCGTGTCGGAAAGCGCGGTGACGATCCCCGCCTGCTGCAGGATGGCGACGCACTGCGCCGCGAGGCCCGCCGCGAGCAGCGTGATCAGCGTCGTGGTGACGGCGAAGAGATGGCGCGGCGGAATGGTGACGAGGCCATAGAAGGTCGCGACGCTGGTGACGGCGCCGAGGCCGAGGCCCGCGAGCCCGCCGGCGAAAACATCCCACGCCGACTCGCCCGAGGCGAGAACGCCGTAGAGAAACAAGGCGACTTCCGCGCCCTCGCGCAGCACGGCGAGCCCCACGACCGTTGCGAGCGCAAACAGCGTGCGGTCGCCGCGCGCCACGGCGCGGCCGACGTCCGAAAGCTCCTGCGCAAGCTCGCGGCCGTGGCGGGACATCCAGATGTTGTGCCAGGCGAGCATGACGACGGCGAGCGCGAGCACCGCCGCGTTGAACAGCTCCTGCCCGCTGCCGGCGAAGGATTGCGACAGGCGGTCGGCGAAGAAGGCGACAATCATCGCGCCGATGACGCCGGCCCCGACGCCGCCCGCGATGAAGCCGCGCGAACCGGCGACGCCGCGCGTCACGGCCGCGACGATGCCGATGATGAGGCCCGCTTCAATGGCCTCGCGGAAGACGATGATGAGCGCGCCGAGCATGGATTATTCCGCGACGATCTCGCCCTTGGCGCTGTCCTCGTGGAACTCTCCGAAGAATTTGTAGCGGCCGGCTTTCAGCGCGCGAATCTGGAAGGTCGCCTCGCTGTTCGCGGGCACGACCTTCTCGATGCGGAGCGGCTTCGACTCGAATTCTTCCGGCGTCGCGTCGAGGTTCTTCACGACGAGCGTCGCCGCCTTGTCGGCGGGTATGCGCAGCTCCGCAGGATCGAAGCGATGATCCTTGATGGTCAGCGTATAGGTCTCGGCGGCCGCGGCCCCTGCAAAACCGGCCGCGAAAAACGCCGCCGAAGCGACGCGCAAAAAAGACGCCTTTCCCGAATTACGCATCTTGGTTCCTTGTTGAGGATGGCAACATCAACGTAGGCGCCGGAATCGCAAACGTCAAAGGGCCCAGTCTGGATTGTTTCCAGACTGTATTGATTGGCCTTTTTCTTACTTTCGACTGTCTTTTTTCCGACACAAGCCCATCAGCCCGGATAGCCGTGACGCGACTTCGAGGCGCGCACGAGCGAGAGGGCCTTGGCGTCCTGTCCTCCCGAACACGCGGAAGAGGCTTCCGAAATCTCACCCTGGATCTGGTTGTAGACGCTCTGGTTCACATGGCCCATCGAATGATCGTTCTCGATGACCGAGCGATAGCGGCTGATCGCGCCGGCGCAGCCCGAGCCTTCCGGCGACTGGAAATCCGCCGCCGACGGCGCGCGCAACGGAGGGCCCGGCGGGATCGTCGCAACCTGCGGCGAGCGGCCGGCGTTGCAGCCGGCGAGCGCTACTGCGGCGAGTCCGGCGACGAAAAGCGGGTGAGCGCGCATGAAAATCCTCCACTGCTGCGTGCGAAGCCCTGTTTTCATAGCGGCTGAGACCCGCGCCCGGCAATGGCTTGCCGCCGCCCGGGAACGGCGCCACCATTGTCGACGCGCCGGCATAAGCCCAAGACCTTTTGTTCGCTCCCGAATTTGTTCTTCCGCGCGGCGCCGATTGGAGGGACCATGATCCGCAATGTCATTCTGCTCGACGGCACCTGGAACACGCCGCGCGACCACACCAATATTTCCACGCTCGCCGCGGCGAAACAGACCTTCGCCCGGCTCATTCTGCGCGAGAGCGGCGGGGTCGAGCAGCGCCTTCATTATTTCGACGGCGTCGGCTCGGACGGGCTCGTGCTCGAGCGGCTCCTCGGCGGCGCGATCGGCATCGGCCTGCGCAAGATCGTGCAGGACGCCTATGAATGCGTAATCGACAATTACCAGGACGATCAGGAGCTTTACATCTTCGGCTTTTCCCGCGGCGCCTACGCCGCACGGGCGCTTGCCGGCCTGATCGGCGCGGCCGGCATCCCGAAGAGAAAGGACAAGAAGCTTCTCGACATCGCCTGGACCAATTTCCGCGCGCGCAGGGACTCGCGCCGGGGAACGACCCCTCGCGGCCCCGACTACCAGACCAACAATCGCATCAAGCTGCTCGGGGTCTTCGACACGGTCGGCTCCTATGGCGTTCCGGCGGGCGTCGGCCTCGCGCCGCTCGCGCGCTACCTCTCGCTCGCGGTCTTCGGTTTTCAGGACACGAAATTCTGCCCCCAGGTCGACCATGGCCTTCACGCCATCGGCGTCGACGAACATCGCCGGCCCTTCACGCCGACCTTCTGGACGATCGAGAAGGACGCGCCCATGCCGGACAATGTCGAACAGAACTGGTTCCCCGGCGTCCATTGCAATGTTGGCGGCGGCTATCCCAATCCGGGCCTCTCGGACATCGCGCTGCTGTGGATGATCGCCAGGACGCGCGCCCTCACCGGCCTCGCCTTCGACCTCGACGAGGTCCGCAATCTCGTGAAGCCCGACATCGACGGCGAAATCTACAATTCCTCCAGGGGCTGGGTGATCGACACGATGTTCCCGCGCTACCGCCGGATGTTCTCGCCCGACGCCCTCGGCCACAGCTATTTCACCAACGCCGGCGACGCGAAGGAGAAGCATATCAACGAGCGCCTGCACTGGAGCGTGCTCGCCAAGCTCGGCCGCCCCTGCCGCATCGACGACAAGGACGGCGTGGCCTATGATCCGAAGAACCTTCCGGCCGAGTTCAGGAGCGCCGCCGCGACCGGGCTCGCGGCGAAAATCGCGCCGCCGACCCGCGAGGAGCTGGAGATGCTGCCGGCGGAACTCGCAAAGCTCGCCCGCGCGGTCGCCTGAAGCGCGGCCCGGCGGGACCTCTCGCTTTTCCACTTGGCGTATGGGGGCCGAGCAGCTATAAGCGTGTCCGAATACGTGGCGCGCGTCCGACAGGGCCCGCGCCGCGACTGTTTTGCGGCAGGCGTCGCCTGAAGGTTCAGGCGCAGGCGTCGGCGGCAGCTAGCGACCGGTTGAGCCAATGGTGAATCCGTTTCAATTCATGCAGGAAGTCCGCGCCGAGGCGAGAAAAGTCACCTGGCCGTCGCGCCGCGAGACGATGATCACCACCGGCCTCGTCATCCTCATGGTGCTCTTCGCCAGCCTTTTCTTCGTCATCGTCGACTCGGCGCTGCGCTTCGGCGTCGGCCTGATGCTGCGCGTCGGTCAGTAAGGTTTCATCTGGAGCTGATGTCGCCCTCATGAGCATGCGCTGGTATATCGTCCACGCCTATTCGAACTTCGAAAAGAAGGTCGCGGAGTCGATTCGCGAGGGCGCCGCGCAGCGGGGTCTGACCGACGCTTTCGAAGAGATCCTCGTGCCGACCGAGCAGGTGGTCGAGGTGCGCCGCGGCCGCAAGGTCTCGACCGAGCGCAAGTTCTTTCCCGGCTATGTGCTGGTGAAGTGCAATCTCACCGACCCGGTCTTCTCGCTCATCAAGAACACGCCGAAGGTCACGGGCTTCCTGGGCGCCGACAACAAGCCGATGCCGATCTCCGAAGAGGAGGCCATGCGCATCAAGGGCCAGGTCGCCGAGGGCGTCGAGCGCCCCAAGCCCACGATCAGCTTCGAGGTCGGCGAGACCGTGCGCGTCGCGGACGGGCCCTTCGCCTCCTTCAACGGCCTCGTCGAGGAAGTCGACGAGGCGCGCTCCCGCCTCAAGGTCGCAGTGTCGATCTTCGGCCGACCCACGCCTGTGGAGCTGGAGTTCGGACAGGTCGAGAAGGTTTAAAGGAATTCGGCGCGGTTCGCCGCGCCGGACAAACGTGGCGGGTCCGCCCCGACGCCATCGGGGAAAACGGACCGGACCACGAACTGCAACCGGCGCCGGTTGGCTCTTGAGGCCCGCCGCGCGTCATTCGTTGGAGAAAGCAAATGGCGAAGAAAATTGCCGGCTACATAAAGCTGCAAGTGCCGGCCGGCGCGGCGAACCCCTCGCCGCCGATCGGTCCCGCGCTGGGTCAGCGCGGCCTGAACATCATGGAATTCTGCAAGGCGTTCAACGCCAAGACGGCGCAGGTGGAGAAGGGGACGCCCATCCCCGTCATCATCACCGCCTATCAGGACCGCTCCTTCACCTTCGAGATGAAGCAGCCGCCGGTCAGCTTCTTCCTGAAGAAGGCCGCCGGTCTGAAGATCGGCAAGAAGCCGGCCTCCGGCTCCAAGACCCCCGGCCGCAACGTCGTCGGCAAGGTGACGAAGGCGCAGGTCAAGGAGATCGCCGAGAAGAAGATCGTCGATCTGAATTGCTCGTCGATCGAATCCGCGATGTCGATGATCGAAGGCTCGGCCCGCGCGATGGGCCTCCAGGTGGTGGAGTAAGACGATGGCCCATATCGGAAAACGCATCGCCAAGTCGCGCGAGGGCATCGAGCGCACGAAGCTCTACCCGATCGACGACGCCGTGAAGCTCGTGCGTGAGCGCGCCAAGGCTAAGTTCGACGAATCCGTCGAGATCGCCATGAACCTCGGCGTCGACCCCAAGCATGCGGACCAGATGGTGCGCGGCGTGGTCAATCTGCCGAACGGCACCGGCCGCGTGCTGCGCGTCGGCGTCTTCGCCCGTGGTCCGAAGGCCGACGAGGCCAAGGCCGCCGGCGCCGACGTCGTGGGCGCGGAGGATCTGGTCAATACGGTTCTCGCCGGCACGATCGAGTTCGACCGCTGCATCGCGACGCCGGACATGATGCCGCTCGTCGGCCGCCTCGGCAAGGTTCTCGGCCCGCGCGGCATGATGCCGAACCCGAAGGTCGGCACGGTGACGATGGACGTCGCCGGCGCGGTCAAGGCCTCGAAGGGCGGCGCGGTCGAGTTCCGCGTCGAAAAGGCCGGCATCGTGCAGGGCACGGTCGGCAAGGCCTCCTTCGACGACGGTAAGCTCGTCGAGAACATCAAGGCCTTCGTCGACGCGGTGGCCAAGGCCAAGCCGCAGGGCGCCAAGGGCACCTACATCCAGCGCGTCGCCATCTGCTCGACCCAGGGTCCGGGCGTGAAGGTCGACGTCTCGAGCCTCGGCGCGACGACGGCGTAAGCCGGCCGACAGTCCGAAATACGAAAAGCCGGCGGGTGACCGCCGGCTTTTTTATTTATGCGGCCGCATCTTGGCCTGCGCGCTGCGCGGCAATTTTTGTCGGCGCCCGGAACCACGATCATTGGCGCGCGTTTACCGTCCGCGGCAAGTTTATCGGCGCGCCGTCCGGGAAGAACCAGATCGAGGCTTCGCTCCCGGACGAGATTTTTCGCAGCCAGTATTTATTGGGACGATTTGACATGAGCATTAGAAAGCATTTTCGAGTTGCGTCCGTCGCGGGCGTTGCGATCGCGGCGGCCCTCGTTTCTCCATCCGCAGGGGTTCAGGCGCTCGAACGGGTCGATCAGGGGATCGGCTGGACCGAAGGGGCGTGGAACGACTTTTACAGCCGCGGCCAGGGTTCGCGCCTCATCCCCTGGGACTGGATCAAGGCGCTGAAACAGCCCAACGGCCAGTCCTTCACGGCCGACGGACTCGCCCGTTACGGCTACCTGCCCAATCCGGCGAGCCCGACGCCGGGCCTGCCCGTCGGCTTCGTCGTCGCGGACGGCTACCTTGGCCCCACCTGCGCGGCGTGCCACACCCGCGAAATCGAGGTGGACGGGAAATCCTGGCGGATCGACGGCGGCCCCGCGCTCGCGGACATCGGCGCCCTGTGGGCCGACTTCGATACGGCCGTCGGCAAGATTCTGGGCGATGGCGCCGCCTTCACAGACTTTGCGAAGGCGGTTCTCGGCGCCTCTTATTCGCCGCAAAGGGAAACGGCGCTTCACAGCGACGTGGATGCTTGGTTCGCGCGTCACAACGCCATCACCAAGGGCGGACTTCCCACGGACAAGCCCTGGGGGCCGGGCCGTCTCGACGCCGTCGGCATGATCCTCAACCGCGTGACGGGCCTCGACATCGGTCCGCCGCCCTCGCACATGATCCCCGAGAATATCAGACGGGCCGATGCGCCGGTTCGCCCGCCCTTCCTGTGGAACGCGCCGAAGCAGGACCACACCCAATGGCCCGGCTTCGCCGACAATGGCGACCGCATCCTCGCCATGGCGCGCAATCTCGGACAGGTCTATGGCGTGTTCGGCGAGTTCTTCCCGAGGAAAGACGCCTCGCATCTGCTCGGCTTCAATTACGTCGACAATAACTCCGCGGATTTCATGGGGCTGATCGCGCTGGAGCATCTGGTCGAGAAAATGGGTCCGCCGAAATGGCCGTGGCCGGTGGACAAGGCGCTCGCCGAAAGAGGCAAGGAAATCTTCGAGCGCAGCGTCGAGGACGACGGCTGCGCCGATTGCCACGGAATCAAGCCCGGGCAACCGCGCGTCCTGAACAAGGACACCTGGTGCACGCCCGTTCAGGACGTCGGAACGGATTCGCGGGAATATAAATATCTGGCTCCCGAATATACGGCGAAGACAGGCGCGCTGACCGGCGCGGCGATCCCCTTCGTCTCCCCGCCGCTGAAGCCGGTCGATTCTGCGGTCGCGGTGCTGTCGACTTCCGTCAAGGGCGCGATCCTTCAGCATTTCCTTCCGGTCACACTGAATCCAGCGGAGCGTCTGAAGGCCGATCTGACGCTGAAGCTGCTGCAGCCGGTGATCGAGGAGCTGAAGGGTGTCTACAAGCTGCCCGACCAGTCCTCGGGCGCCAAATGGACCTGCGCGGCGCCGCAGACGGAGGGCAAGATCAGATATGAAGCGCGCGTTCTCGAGGGGATATGGGCCGCCGCGCCTTACCTCCACAATGGTTCGGCGCCCAGTCTCGTCGAATTGCTGAAGCCGGCGAAGGACAGGGTCGCGAGCTTCAAGATCGGACCGGCCTATGACGTGGTCAATGTCGGACTGGCGGCGGATCAGCCGAAGTCCGCTTACACCATGAAGACCACGGATTGCTCGGACCGGAACTCCGGCGACAGCCGTTGCGGCCATGAATACGGGACCACGAAGCTGACGACGGAAGAGAGGAAGGCGCTGCTCGAGTATTTGAAGACGCTTTAGCGCGCGCCGGAAAAAACCGGCGCGGAGAACTTTGATCTTTTGGCGCGGCCCCCAAGGCGCGCCAAACTTTTCGAGAGCGAAACCCATGAAAAAGACGCTTGCATTCGTTGCTATCGCCGCGACGACCGCCGCGGGCGGCGCCCGCGCCGCAGAATTCACGCCCACGAAATTCGAGGCGGTTCAGCCCGGCGAAAGCGCGCAGATCGCCGAGATCGTCGATCTCACCGGAAAGCTGCTGGAGCAGCGCTACGGGACCCTTTCGGGCCAGAGCGCGGGCGACACGATGGCGCGGCGCGCCGTGCATCCCAAGGCGCATGGCTGCGTCAAGGCGGATTTCGTCGTCAACGCCAACATTCCCGAGAATTACAGGGTCGGCGTCTTCGCGACGCCGGGCAAGAAATACGAGGCCTGGATCCGCTTCTCCAACGCGACGGGCACGGTGACGGCCGACGTCGGGAAGCTCGGCGCGTCGAGCCGCGGCATGGCGATCAAGCTCATGGGCGTGGAGGGCGAGACGCTGCTCGGCGAACCCGGCGCGAAAACCCAGGATTTCCTGCTGATCAACCAGCCGATGTTCGCCTTTCCGGATGTCCCGGAATATCTCGCCGGCACGAAAGTCCAGTTCGAGAACAAGGAAAACCTTCTGCCGTTCCTTGCCGACCCGGCGCACAAGACGACCGCGGAGATCGTGACCAAAATCATCGCGCCGACGCAACTGGCCAATCCGCTCGACGCGACCTATCATTCCGGTTCGCCGTTCCTTTTCGGCGCGGACAAGGTCGCCAAATTCGCCGCCCAGCCAAGAAACCCGGCGAATCCCTCGCTGACGCCGAAGAATCCCTCTCCCGACTATCTGCGCGAGGCGATGAAAAAAAGCCTTGAGCTCTATAGCGGACGCCCCGTCACCTTCGATTTCCAGGTGCAGTTGCGGCCCGACGGGCTGCAGCCGATGGACAGCGACTACCCCATCGAGAACGCCGCGAAGAAATGGGAGCCGAAAAGCGACGGAACGGCGAAATTCCAGAATGTCGCCGAGATCACGATCAAGCCGCAGGATTTCGACCATCCGCTGCAGGCGACCGAATGCGAACATCTCGTGTTCACCCCCTGGCACGGCCTGACCGTCCATCAGCCTCTGGGGGGCATCAACCGCTTGCGCCGCGACGTCTACATCGCCTCGTCGAAGCGCCGCGCGCAGACCACGGAGCCGTCGGGTTATCCGCAATGGCCTAAATAGGCGCTCCCGCGACGCTGCGTTGACGAGCCGGCGGGGAACCGCCGGCTTTTCCGTCCGGGGCCGGGTTTTGACGCGTAAATGGACAGGAATGTTCCCACGCCTCTTTTTTCATCGCGGCGGCCTGTCGCATGGGCGCTTTCCGCCTTGTAAGGCGGCGCTCTTCTAAATAATTTGGCCGCGCGCGAATAATCGCCGCGATGACGCCTGAACGCCGCTTCGGCGAGGGCCTCGTCGCTTTTCCGCCGCCGCCGTTTCCTTAGGATTTCGCTTCATGTCCGTGCTGATCGACAAGAACACCAAAGTCATCACCCAGGGTTTCACTGGCAAGACCGCTACTTTCCATTCCGTGCAGGCGATGGACTACGGCACCAAGATGGTCGGCGGCGTGTCCCCGGGCAAAGGCGGCTCCACCCATCTCGATCTCCCCGTCTTCGACACGGTCGCCGAGGCCCGCGAAAAGACCGGCGCCGACGCCTCCGTCGTCTATGTGCCGCCGCCGGGCGCGGCCGACGCCATCTGCGAGGCCATCGAAGCCGAGATCCCGCTGATCGTCTGCATCACCGAGGGCGTTCCGGTGCAGGACATGATCCGCGTCAAGCGCGCGCTCTGCGGCTCCAAATCGCGCCTCATCGGCCCGAACTGCCCGGGCGTCGTCACGGCTGGCGAAAGCAAGATCGGCATCATGCCGGGCAACATCTTCTCGCGCGGCTCGGTGGGCGTCGTTTCGCGCTCCGGCACGCTGACCTATGAGGCGGTGTTCCAGACGACCCGCGAAGGTCTGGGTCAGACCAGCGCCGTCGGCATCGGCGGCGATCCGGTCAAGGGCACGGATTTTATCGAGGTGCTGGAGTTGTTTTTGGCCGACGAGGCGACCAAATCCATCATCATGATTGGCGAGATCGGCGGCTCGGCCGAGGAGGAAGCGGCCCAATTCTTGAAAGATGAAGCAAAGCGCGGCCGCAAGAAGCCCATGGTGGGCTTCATCGCCGGCCGCACGGCGCCTCCCGGGCGTCGCATGGGTCACGCGGGCGCGATCATTTCCGGCGGCAAAGGCGACGCCGAAAGCAAGATCGCGGCGATGGAGTCGGCGGGGATCAGGGTTTCCCCTTCTCCCGCGCGGCTCGGCAAAACGCTGGTCGAGGTGCTGAAGGGCTAGGCGCTGGGGCGCCTTCTCTCCCGCCTCGACGAATTTGAATCCGAAGGGCGGCGCCGTGATTGGCGGCGGCGCTCCAACGAGCTTCCGGCGGCGGGCTTTTTCCCGGCGAACGCGCTGTCGGCGGCTTTAAGAGAAGCGAGAAAATGGCGCGTCTTGAAACCAATGGCGGCGCGGGGCCTGCGGCCCCCGTCGTCACCCGAACTGCTCAAAACGACTCTTTCGCAAACACTTCTTTCCTCCAGGGCGCAAACGCAGCCTATATCGAGGCATTGCTTTCGGCCTATGAGGCCGATCCCGCCTCGGTAAGCGCCGACTGGCGCAAGTTCTTCTCCGAGATGGGCGTAACCCGCCGGCCCGATGGCGCCGGCGAGGGCCCGTCATGGGCGCGGCGCGACTGGCCGCCCGCCGCCAACGGCGACTGGGTGAGCGCGCTCACCGCCGACTATCCCGCGCCCGCCCCGGGCGCGAAAGCGCCGATCGCCGCGCCGACCGCGGCAACTTCGGAAGACGTGGTCCGCGCCACGCGCGATTCGGTGCGCGCGCTGATGATGATCCGCGCCTATCGCATGCGCGGCCATCTCCACGCCAATCTCGATCCGCTCGGCCTCGAGCAGCGCCACGACCATGGCGAGCTGCATCCCGAGACCTATGGCTTCAAGGACGAGGACTACGACCGCAAGATCTTCATCGACGGCGTGCTCGGCCTGCAATACGCCAGCGTCTTCGAGATGGTGACGATCCTTCGCCGCACCTATTGCGGCTCGATCGGCTTCGAATTCATGCACATCTCCAATCCCGAGGAGAAGGCCTGGCTGCAGGCGCGCATCGAGGGCCCCAAGAAGGAGATCGTCTTCACCCGCGAGGGCAAGCGCGCGATCCTCAACAAGCTCGTCGAGGCCGAAGGCTTCGAGAAATTCCTCGACGTCAAATACACGGGCACCAAGCGCTTCGGCCTCGACGGCGGCGAATCCATCGTCCCGGCGCTGGAGCAGATCATCAAGCGCGGCGGCGCGCTCGGCGTTCAGGAGATCGTGCTCGGCATGGCCCATCGCGGCCGCCTGAACGTGCTCTGTCAGGTTATGGGCAAGCCCCATCGCGCCCTCTTCCACGAGTTCAAGGGCGGCTCCTTTCTGCCCGACGAGGTGGAAGGCTCGGGCGACGTGAAATATCACCTCGGCGCCTCCTCGGACCGCGAGTTCGACAACAACAAGGTGCATCTCTCGCTCACCGCCAATCCGTCGCATCTGGAGATCGTGGACCCGGTCGTTCTCGGAAAGGTCCGCGCCAAGCAGGACCAGCATGGCGGCGACCGCCGCGCGGTTCTGCCGCTGCTGATCCATGGCGACGCGGCCTTCGCGGGCCAGGGCGTGGTGGCGGAATGCTTCGGCCTCTCGGGGCTCAAGGGGCATCGCACCGGCGGCTCGCTGCATTTCATCATCAACAACCAGATCGGCTTCACCACCTATCCGCGCTATTCGCGCTCCTCGCCCTATCCGTCGGATGTCGCGAAGATGGTCGAGGCGCCGATCCTCCATGTTAACGGCGACGATCCCGAAGCAGTGGTTTTCGCGGCCCGCGTTGCGACCGAATTCCGCCAGCAGTTCCAGAAGCCTGTCGTCATCGACATGTGGTGCTACCGCCGCTTCGGCCACAATGAGGGCGACGAGCCGGGCTTTACCCAGCCGCTGATGTATAAAAAGATCCGCGCGCACAAGACGACGCTCGATCTTTATGGCGAGAAGCTGATCGCGGAGGGTCAGGTAACCCGCGCCGACGTCGACAAAATGAAAGAGGACTGGCGCTCCCGTCTCGAGCAGGAGTTCGAGGCCGGCCAGACCTACAAGCCGAACAAGGCCGACTGGCTGGACGGCCGCTGGTCGGGCATGAAGCCCGGCTATCAGGTTTCCGAGGACGAGCGCCGCGGCAAGACAGGCGCGCCGCTGGAGACGCTGCGCGAGATCGGCGCGAAGCTCACCACGACGCCGCCGGATTTTCACCTCCACCGCACGATCCAGCGTTTCCTCGACAATCGCAGGAACGCGATCGAGGAAGGTCTCGCGATCGACTGGGCGACCGCCGAGGCGCTGGCCTTCGGCACGCTGCTCAAGGAAGGGCATGGCGTGCGCCTGTCCGGCCAGGATTGCGAACGCGGCACCTTCTCGCAGCGCCATAGCGTGCTGATCGATCAGGACACGGAAGCGCGTTACGTTCCTTTCGATCATATTTCGCAGGGACAGGGCCGTTTCGAGGTCATCAATTCGATGCTCTCGGAAGAGGCGGTGCTAGGTTTCGAGTATGGCTATTCGCTCGCCGAGCCCGACACGCTGGTGCTGTGGGAGGCGCAGTTCGGCGATTTCGCCAATGGCGCGCAGGTCGTCTTCGACCAGTTCCTCTCCGCCGGCGAACGCAAATGGCTGCGCATGTCCGGCCTCGTCTGCCTGCTGCCGCATGGCTATGAGGGACAGGGGCCGGAGCACTCCTCCGCCCGCCTCGAGCGCTTCCTGCAGCTGTGCGCTGAAGACAACATGCAGGTCGCGAACTGCTCGACGCCGGCGAACTATTTCCACGTCCTGCGGCGCCAGCTGCATCGCAGCGTGCGCAAGCCGCTCGTGCTGATGTCGCCGAAATCGCTGCTGCGCCACAAGCGCTGCGTCTCGCGGCTCGGCGAGATGGGCATGGCGTCGAGCTTCCAGCGCCTTCTTCTCGACGACGCCGAGACCGCGCCGACGGAAAAGCCGGCGTTGCAAGGGGACGAGAACATCCGCCGCGTGATCCTGTGCTCCGGCAAGGTCTATTACGACCTTCTGGAAGAGCGCGAGAAACGCGGGATCGACGACGTCTATCTGCTGCGCGTCGAGCAGCTTTATCCCTTCCCGCTCAAGGGCCTCGTCACCGCTTTGGCGCGTTTCAGGACCGCCGACGTCGTCTGGTGTCAGGAGGAGCCCAAGAACATGGGCGCCTGGTTCTTCGTCGAGCCCTATCTCGAATGGGTGCTGACGCAGGTCGGCGGCAAGGCGAAACGCGCGCGCTATGTCGGCCGCCCCGCCTCGGCCTCCACCGCCGCGGGCACGATGTCGAAACATCTCGCGCAGCTGAAGGCCTTCCTCGAAGACGCCTTCGCCGTCTGACCGCCATTCTCCGTCGCGGCCCGGGCCGCGGCCTCCATTCGACGAAATGAGACGCCAATGACTGATATTCGCGTTCCGACGCTGGGCGAATCGGTGAGCGAGGCCACTGTCGGCCGCTGGTTCAAGAAGGCCGGCGAGGCGGTGCGGGCGGACGAAACCCTCGCCGAACTCGAAACGGACAAGGTGACGCTGGAAGTCAACGCGCCCGCTACGGGCGTTCTGGCTGAAATCGTCGCGAAGGAGGGCGAGACCGTCACGCCGGGCGCGCTGCTCGGACAGATCGCCGAAGGCGTCGCGGCCGCTGCGCCCGTCGCGGAGGCGCCCGCGCCAAAACCGGCTGCGCCGCCGGCGGCCGCGGCGCCCTTGACCGCCATGCCGCCCTCCCCCGCCGCGGCCAAGATCGCCGCCGAGCAGGGCATCGACCTTTCGCAGGTGACGGGCAGCGGCAAGCGCGGACAGGCGCTGAAGTCCGACGTGCTGGAGTTCGCCGCCCGCGCCCCGGCTGCTCCCGCGCCCGCCCCTGCGCCTGTCGAGGCCCGCGTCGAGCCGCCGCCGCCCGCCCCGCGGGCGCCCGTTCCGCAGGAGGACGGCGCGCGCGAAGAACGCGTGAAGATGACGCGCCTGCGCCAGACCATCGCGCGCCGGCTGAAGGAGGCGCAGAACACCGCGGCCATGCTCACGACCTTCAACGAGGTCGACATGTCCGCGCTGATCGCGCTGCGCGCGCGCTACAAGGATCTTTTCGAGAAGAAGCACGGCGTGAAGCTCGGCTTTATGGGCTTCTTCGTGAAGGCCTGCTGCGGGGCGCTGGAGGAAATTCCCGCCGTCAACGCGGAGATCGACGGAACCGACATCGTCTACAAGCATTTCTGCCATGTCGGCGTAGCGGTCGGCACGGACAAAGGCCTCGTGGTGCCGGTGGTGCGCGACGCCGACCGCATGTCGATCGCCGAGATCGAAAAGGCCATCGCCGCGCTCGGCAAGAAGGCGCGCGACGGCGCGCTCGACATCGCCGACCTGCAGGGCGGCACCTTCACCATATCGAACGGCGGCGTCTACGGCTCCCTCATGTCGACGCCGATCCTCAACGCCCCGCAGTCGGGCATACTCGGCATGCACAAGATCCAGGAGCGGCCGGTCGCCGTGGACGGCAAGATCGAAATCCGTCCGATGATGTATCTCGCGCTCTCCTACGACCATCGCATCGTCGACGGCAAGGAGGCGGTGACCTTCCTTGTGCGGGTGAAGGAAACGCTGGAGGACCCGGCGCGGCTCGCCCTTGCCCTGTAACGGCGAGCCCCTTCAAATTCCACGAAACATGCACATCTAATCTTTCAGACGGCGCGCTCCCGAGGGGAGGCGCACGGCAGGCGGGTCGAGTTGAACGCCTCAGGAGGGATGTCATGGACGCGAAAAACACTTTTGAAGCCAAGGCGCCAGCGCTGACGCCGGAGCAGTTCGCCCACCTCGGCGACGGCATGATCGCCTATGTGCGGCCGATGCGCTCGGAAGACATCAATCGTCTTTATCCGCAGGCGCCGGAAATCGCGCCCGGCCTGACGATCTTCGCGCTGATCGGCGCGGATGGCGCGCCCATTCTGCTCGCCGACTCGGCCGACGCAGCGATCGGCAATGCGCGGGAGAACGATCTTCAGATGGTGAGCCTGCATTAAGGCAGGGATCTTGCTTCCATTGCGAGGGGCGCCGCGCGCGCCCCGCGATGGAGCCGCCATGTCCACGACCGAAATCTTCGCCGTCTGTCATGTCAATGACGTCGCCAAGCGCGGCGCTGTCGGATTCGTTCTTGCGCGCCGCGACGGCGACAGCACTGTCCCCTTCCCGGTCGTGATCGTCCGCCAGGGCAGGAACTACCACGCCTATCTCAACCGCTGCCCGCATCAGTGGACACGGCTCGACTTCCAGCCGGGCCAGTTTCTCGACCAGGGTCATCGCGCCATCGTCTGCGGAAAGCATGGCGCGCTTTTCGACATCGCCACCGGCCATTGCCACGACGGCCCCTGCGCCGGCGCGGCGCTGGAGAAGATCGAGGTGGTGGTGGACGGCGACGACATCTGCCTCGCGGGCGTCGAACTCGCCGAGGAAGACGGGCTCGACCGGCCGGAGAACGACGAGATGCCGCAGATCGTCATCCAGCCGGACTGAAACTCAGCCGCCGCCGAAAAGCTTCTCGACGAAATTTCGCTCGTCTTCCTCCACCGAGGGAGGCGACGGCGCGCGCTCTCCGCGATGGGGGCGGGCAGGGGCCGGGGCGGCGCCGGGAATGTCCTCGGGCGGCAGCAGATCGTCGATCGCCTGCGGCCGTGCGGCGCGCGGACGGGGAGGCGGCGGCGGCGGGATCGTCGCGGTCTCGTCGGTCTCGGGAGCGGTCTGCGCCGGGGGCTTCTCGTCCCTCGGGCGCTCGGCGGCGGGCGCCGGACGCGCGGCGCGCGATTCCCGCGGCGGCGCCGGCTGGCGAGCCGCGCCCGTGAATATTCCGATGAGATCGTCGAGCGGCTTGGCGACGACCTCGTCGACTGCCGCCGCCGTTTCCGGACGCCACGCGCCCGACGCCAGCCCGGCGACGGGAACGCCCTTGTGGGCGATCGTCATATAGCGGCTCCAGATCTCGACCGGCAGATTGCCGCCCGAGGCTTTCTTTGTCGGCGAATTGTCGTCATTGCCGAGCCACACGCCGGTCACGAGCCGGCTCGTGTAGCCGACGAACCACGCGTCGCGGAAATCCTGGCTGGTGCCGGTCTTGCCCGCCGCCTGCCAGCCCGGCAACTCCGCCTTGCGCGCCGTGCCGGTGAGGAGCGTCTCCTGCATCATCGTGTTCATCATCGCCACATATTGCGGCTCGATGACCCGGCCGAAGGAGGCGGCCTTGCGCTGGTAGAGCGTCTTGCCGGCCGCCGTCTTCACCTTCGTGATGATATGCGGCTGCACGCCTATGCCGCCGTTGGCGAAAGGCGCATAGGCGGCGACGAGTTCGAGCGGCGTCACCTCCGACGTGCCGAGCGCGATGGAGGCGTTGGGTTGCAACTCCGACTGTATGCCCAGCCGATGCGCCGTCTTCACGACCGTCTTTGCCCCGACTTCGAGCCCCACGCGCACGGCGACCGTATTGAGTGAGAGCGACAGCGCCCGGGTGAGCGTGACGGGGCCGAAATATTCGTGGCTGTAATTCTCCGGCTGCCAGCCCTTCACGTTCAGGGGCCCGTCCTCGCGCACGGTATCCGGCGTCAGCCCGTGTTCGAGGCCGGCGAGATAGACGAAGGGCTTGAAGGCCGAGCCCGGCTGGCGTTTCGCCGAGACCGCGCGGTTGAACTGACTCTCCGAATAGTCGCGCCCGCCGACGAGCGCGCGGATCGCGCCATTGGGGTCGAGCGAGACGATCGCGCCCTGCGTGACGCCGAATTTGGCGCCCTTTCTGTCGAGTTCCTCCTTCAGCGCGCCTTCCGCGACGGTCTGCAGCCGCTCGTCGATGGTCGTGGTGACGACAATGTCCTGATCGATCGCGCCGATCGTGTCGTCGAGCATGTCCATGACATAGTCGGCGGCGTAGTTTATCGACCCCGCGCCCGTGTCGTGGCGCGCGCGCGCCGGATGGGCGAGCGCGGTCTTCGCCATCGCCTCGCTGATATGGCCTTCCTGCGCCATGGCGGCGACGACCTGCGCGGCGCGTTCGGTCGCGCCCTGGGGATTGCGGTCGGGCGCGAGCTTGCTCGGCGCCTTCATGAGACCCGCGAGAACCGCCGCCTCCGACAGCGTCGCGGTCCTGGCGCTGTGGCCGAAATAGCGTTCCGACGCCGCCTCGACGCCATAGGCGCCGGAGCCGAAATAGACGCGGTTGAGATAGAGTTCGAGGATCTGGTCCTTGGAAAATTTATGCTCCAGCCAGAGCGCGAGAATCGCCTCCTGAATCTTGCGCGAGATGGTGCGCTCCTGCGTCAGGAACAGGTTTTTCGCAAGCTGCTGCGTGAGCGTGGAGCCGCCCTGCATGCCGCCCCGCCCCGTGACGTTGCGCAGGAGCGCGCGGCCGATGCCCTGCGGATCGACGCCCCAATGCGAATAGAAGCGCCGGTCCTCGATGGCGATGAAGGCTTTGGGCAGATAGGGCGGCAGGTCGGAGATGCGGATCGCCGCGCCGCCCGTGTCGCCGCGATTGGCGAGAAGTTCGCCCTCGGCCGAAAGAATGGCGATGTTCGGCGGGCGTTTGGGAATCGCGAGCTGGTCGATCGGCGGCAATTGCGAGCCATAATAGACTGCAAGCGCCCCGCCCCCGATCGCGCCCCATAGTCCCAGCGTGAAGGCCCAGTAGATGAACGAGCCGAAAAGCGAGCCGGAAGAGGCCCGGCGCGCCTTCGCCTTCTTCTTGGCGCGGGCGCGCGGCGGCGGCCGCCGTTCGGCGCGAAGCTCGCCGTCGTCGTCGCTGTCGTCGAACCGCGGTTCCCGACGTCTGTCGTTACGCGCCATACGCTTCACCCTGGCCGCGCCTCGATCAGCGGCGGCGACCGTCCAAATTCCGAATGTTGAAACTTAAGGAAGGCCGTTTAAGGGCCGGTTAAGCGTTCGCCGCACTGCGGCAAATGGGATTTGTTCACAAGCTCGCGGCCCGCGCCCCTTGCGATTTGCCGCCCGGCGGGCCAAAGTTTTCGCCCCCGCGCGGCGGCGCCGCGCAAAATGCGGAAACGGTTTTCAGGCGATGAAGGTCACGATCGAGAGAGCGGCGCTTTTGCGGGCGCTCGGCCATGTTCACCGTGTAGTCGAACGGCGCACCACGATCCCCATTCTCGCCAATGTCCTCATCGACGCGCGGGACGACGCGCTGACGCTGAAGGCGACCGACCTCGACCTCGAAATCACCGAGAAGGCGCCCGCCGAAGTCGGCCAGCCGGGGGCGACGACGCTCCCCGCCCACACGCTCTACGACATCGTGCGCAAGCTCCCCGAGGGCGCGCAGGTCTCGCTCGACGCCTCGGGCGAAGCGGGCCAGCTCACCCTGCGTTCGGGCCGCTCGCGCTTCAACCTCTCGACCCTGCCGGAAAGCGACTTCCCGGACGTCACCTCGGGGGATTTCAGCCATCGCTTCCAGCTCGCCCCGGCGGATCTCAAGCGGCTGATCGAGAAGACGCAATTCGCGATCTCCAGCGAAGAGACCCGTTATTATCTAAACGGCATCTACATTCATGCGATGGACGTCGACGGCCAGCTGATGCTGCGCGCCGTCGCCACCGACGGCCATCGTCTCGCGCGGCTCGAACTGCCGGCGCCCGCGGGCTGCGCCGACATGCCGGGCGTGATCCTGCCGCGCAAGGCGGTGACGGAGGTGCAGCGTCTCATCGAGGACGCGCAGGGCGACGTCTCGGTCGAGCTCTCGACCAACAAGATGCGCTTCTCCTTCGGCGACGCGCTGCTGACCACCAAACTTATCGACGGCACGTTCCCGGATTACTCCCGCGTCATCCCCGCCGGCAACGACAAGCGCCTCACCGTGGAGCGCGACGTCTTCGCCAAGGCGGTCGACCGCGTCTCGACCATCTCCTCCGAGCGCGGCCGGGCCGTGAAGATGGCGCTGACGGAAGGAAAGCTCGTGCTCTCGGTCACCAATCCCGATCAGGGTTCGGCGGTCGAGGAGCTGGAGGCCGATTACGACGGCGCGCCGCTCGACGTGGGCTTCAACGCCCGCTATCTGCTGGACATCACCCAGCAGCTCGACAGCGACACGGCGCTCTTCAAGCTCGCCGATCCCGGCTCGCCCACGCTGATCCAGGACCGCGACGGCGCAAGCGCGCTCTATGTGCTGATGCCGATGCGGGTTTAGCGGCCCCGTCCCGGCTTCACGAAGAAGCCGGCGACGAGCCCGAAGCCGAAGCCCGAGAGGTGAGCCGCGAGGCTCGACATCGGCAGCAGGAAATCCGCGCCGATCTGAACGAGGATCGCAAGGGCGAGAGCCGCCGTGCGGAAGGTGTCGAGGCTCGCGCGATGACGCAGCCAGTCCCTGACGCGCAGCGCGCCGACGACGCCGAAAAGCGCGAAGATCGCGCCCGACGCGCCGACGTAAAGGCCATAGGCGACGGAGCCGAAAGCCATCAGCCCCAATACGAAGGCGGACGAGAAGAGCGCGCCGCCGAGGTAGAGCGCGAGCGTGCGAATTGCGCCGATCTCATGCTCCACGTCGCGGCCGATGAGCGCCAGCATCAGCATGTTCAGCGCGAAATGCATTCCGCCGAAATGCAGGAAGGCGGAGGTGAGGAGGCGCCAGTCCTCGCCCTGCTGCAGGACGAGCGGCGCCCATAGCGCGCCGAGCGCCACCAGCGTCCCGAGGTTCTGCGAGCCGCCGAGCGCGATTTCCGCGACGAAGACCAGCGCGTTGACAGCGACGAGCGCGAAAGTGACGCGCGGCAGGCGCCAGCCCCGCGCGTGACGGGCGCATTCCGTCTCCACCCGCGCGGCGACCTCCTCGACCGTCTTCCGCGCCGCCGGCGATAGCTTGGCGGGCGGCGTCCATCCCTTTTCGAGCTGACGGCGGGCCGCAGCCGTCGCCGGCCGGTCGGCAGGGCCGGCGGCGAGGCGCTCGAATTCGGCGCGCGCCGTGGCCTGTTCCCCCGCCTGCCCGCGCGCGACGGCGAGCCAGTAGGCGACCGTGTCGGCGTCGAGCCTCAGGGTCTGGGCGGCGAGCCGCTCGACCTCCCGCGGCCGGCCGCCGAAGGCGAGAACGAAGAGCCAGCCAAAAACGGTCTGCTCGACCGGCGTGCGATCCTTCGTGCGCTCGTAGTCGCGCATCAACTCCTCGACCTGCCCCGTCTCTCCCAGGGCGCGCAGACGATAGCCGGCGAGCCGCCGCTCGTTCCCGTCCGCTGCGGCGAGGGCGAGAAGCCTCTCCCACTCCCCGCGCTCCGCAAGGAGCCTCGCCTCGATCGCCGATCTGTGCGCCGGAGGCGCCTCCTTCGCGAGCGCGGCGAGGGCGCGCGCCTTCTCCTGCGGGTCAGAAAGCGCGGCGGCGTGGGCGAAGGCGGCGGTAAACCTCATGGCGGCGGTCGGATGAAACAAGGCCGCGAGCGCTGCAAGCCGCGCCGCCGCCTCGAGCCGTCCCGCGCGGGTCATGCGCGCCTGCAGGGCGCTCAGCGCGACCGGCGCAGCGACGAAGGGCGTGAAGACCAGCGCAACGATTGCGCCGACATATTGCGGAAGCCAGTAGAGCGCTGCGGCCCCGGCGACGATCACCAACGCGTTGACGATGGCGAAGGGCGCCATCTCGCTTCGGCGCTGCAGCAGCGCAAGCAGCAGGGAAAGGGCGGAGAGCGCCATCAGATTGACGGCGACGATGAGTTGAACGTCCATCGGCGTCTGCGGCCTTTCGCTGTGGACGGCGGCGTTGCGCTTCTCGGTCGCGCCTGTCAGATTGTCAATGCCGCGCCCCGGACGGATCACGCTCCAGCTTGCCTTCCAGGGCGCTCAGCACCAATTTTCGAGTTCCGCACGGGCGGCCGCCCGCAGGCAGAACGGCGCGTCATGCTGGACTTTCTTTTTCACCTCCGCTTCTG
This sequence comes from Methylocystis sp. ATCC 49242, assembly GCF_000188155.2. NCBI lineage: Bacteria > Pseudomonadati > Pseudomonadota > Alphaproteobacteria > Hyphomicrobiales > Methylocystaceae > Methylocystis > Methylocystis sp. ATCC 49242. Next base: position 3,167,931 of record NZ_KE124774.1, on the reverse strand, counting down.
GCTCGTGGTCTGCGTCGCCGTCGGCGTGCTGACCGGCGCGCTCGTCCAATACAGACCCGCGAAGGGGGGGCCTGCGCGCTGGCTGATCTGGACGGCGCTCGCCTTTTGCGCCGGCGCCGTCGCCGCCGCGCTCGGCGCCCTTCAGGGCGCGGCTGGCGTTTTCCTCGAAAGCGCCCTCGCCTTCTATGCGACCTTCCTCATCGGCGCGGCGGTCGGCGCCCTGGGCTCTGGCGGATCGCTCGCCGCGCATGAGGGCTGGGCGCTGGGACTGATTCCGGCCGGCCTCATCTGGTGGGGCGCGACCCTTTTCGCGCAGCCCGCCTATCAGGCGGAGTTGCAGCGCCGCGTGACGGCCCTCGCGGCGGCCGCGAACGTCGATGCGTCGGGCGTCGGCGTTTCCGGCCGCGACGTGACCGCTCCGGCCGCAATCGCGCAGAACCCCGCCCTGATGTCGCAGATCGCCTCGGCGCCCGGCGTGCGGCGCGTGATCGCGGCGGCCGCGCCCATTGCGACGGCCGCAATCCAGCCGGCGACTCCTTCGACGCCGACAACGCAGGAGCCCCCCGCGGAGCCCTCTCCCCGCACCGCGGAATCGCCGGGCGACCCCCGCGCGATTCTCGCCGCCCTGCCGTCCGGCGCGCTCGACGCGGCGGAATGCCAGCGCGCGCTCGACGCCGTCGCGGTCGTCGATCGCGTCGAGTTCCGTGAAGGAAGCGCCGCCATCACGCGCCAGGCGGCGGAGGCGCTCGACAAGGCGGTGGCGCTGATTCGCCGTTGCCCCGATGTGACGATCGAGGTGCGCGGACATGCCGACGACGACAACGAAGCGCTTTCGGTGCGCCGGGCGCAGGCCGTCGCGCGCTATCTGCGCCGCGAGGGCCTCGGCGGCCGCCGCGTCGTCGTCGCGGGGCATGGCGCGCATCGCGCCAGAACCGCGAAGGCCGAACTGGACGCGCGCGCGAAATTCCGCACCATCGACTACGCGATTCAGTGACGCCCGTTTATTTCGCAACCATGCCGAAAGTTTGATCGCTTGCGGGCGCGCCTGCGCGCCGGATGGCTGTTTACCCCCGCGCCGCGAATGCTCTAATCTGAAGACGCGCTTTCGCCATGCGCGCAGCGCAGCGCGCTCGCCCCGGGGCGCGCCTGCCGAAGAAGATCGACAAGAAAGAACATCTTGAACGCCATTGACACGAAAGCTCCCGCCTATGCCGCAACGGTCGCGGCGCTACGAGAAGAAGTGCAGCGCCGCCTCACCTTCACGGTCGGCAAGGACAACGCGTCGGCAAGCCCGCGGGACTGGTTCATCGCGACGGCGCTCGCGACGCGCGACCGTGTCGTGTCGTCCTGGCTCGCCTCGACGAAACGAAATTACGAAGAGGACCGCCGCCGCGTTTATTATCTGTCGCTCGAGTTTCTCGTCGGCCGCCTGCTGATCGACGCGCTCACCAATCTCGGGCTGACGGACCCGATGCGCGACGCGCTGGCGGAGCTTGGCGTCGATCTCGACAGGCTTCGCGCGCTGGAGCCAGACGCCGCCCTCGGCAATGGCGGCCTCGGCCGGCTCGCCGCCTGTTTCATGGACAGCATGGCGACGCTGGAAATCGCCGCAATGGGCTATGGCATCCGTTACGACCATGGCCTTTTCCGCCAGACGATCAAGGACGGGTGGCAGCACGAATATCCGGAGGACTGGCTCTCCTTCGGCAATCCGTGGCAGTTCCCGCGCCCGGAGATCACCTATGACGTCTGCTTCGGCGGCCATGTCGAATCCGCCCGCCTCACCGACGGCATGCTCGCGCATGTCTGGCGCCCCGGCGAAACGATCGTGGCCGTCGCCTATGACACGCCGGTCGTCGGCTGGCGCGGCAGGCATGTGAACACGCTGCGTCTGTGGTCGGCGCGCGCGCCGGACCCGCTGCGTCTCGACGCCTTCAATCAGGGCGACCATGTCGGCGCGCTGACCGAGCAGGTGCGCGCCGAAGCGATCTCGAAGGTTCTCTACCCGAGCGACTCCACGCCCGCCGGACAGGAGCTGCGGCTGCGGCAGGAGTATTTCTTCGCCTCCGCCTCGCTGCAGGACCTCATCCGGCGCCACATGAAGCAGACCGGCGACATAACAAAACTCGCCGACAAGGTCGCGATACAACTCAACGACACGCATCCGGCGATCGGCGTCGCCGAGCTGATGCGGCTTCTCGTGGATGTGCATGGCGTCGAATGGAAGGAGGCGTGGCGCATCACGCAGGCGACCTTCTCCTACACGAACCACACGCTGCTGCCCGAAGCGCTCGAGACCTGGCCGGTCTGGCTGATGGAGAAGCTGCTGCCGCGCCACATGCAGATCATCTATCTCATCAACGCCATGCATCTCGACGGGTTGCGCGAGAAGGGCGTCAGCGACGCGCCGACGCTATCCTCGGTCTCGCTCATCGACGAGCACAACGGCCGCCATGTGCGCATGGGGCATCTGGCGTTTCTGGGTTCGCACAGGATCAACGGCGTTTCGGCGCTGCACAGCGAACTCGTCAAGGAGACCGTGTTCAGCGACTTCCACCGCCTCTATCCCGACCGCATCGTCAACAAGACGAATGGCGTCACCTTCCGCCGCTGGCTGCTGGAGGCGAATCCCGCGCTGTCGCGATTGCTGGCCGAGACGATCGGACCGGCCGTCTTCGACGACCCCGAAAGGCTCATCGAACTCGAAAATTTCGCGGACGATTCTTCCTTCCAGAGTCGCTTCGCCGCGGCCAAGCGCGAGAACAAGGATCGGCTTGCGGAGCTGATCGCGCAGAACCTCGGCGTGAGAGTCGATCCTTCCGCGCTCTTCGACGTGCAGATCAAGCGCATTCACGAATACAAGCGGCAATTGCTCAATGTGCTGGAGACGGTCGCGCTCTATCACGACATCAAGGCGCAGCCCGCCCGCGATTTCGTTCCTCGCGTGAAGATTTTCGCCGGGAAGGCTGCGGCGAGCTATCACCAGGCCAAGCTCATCATCAAGCTCGCCAATGACGTCGCGACCGTCGTCAATTCCGATCCGCGGGCGCGCGGCCTGCTGAAAGTCGTGTTCCTGCCGAACTACAATGTCAGCCTTGCCGAGACGATCATTCCCGCCGCCGATCTGTCCGAGCAGATTTCGACCGCGGGAATGGAGGCGTCGGGCACCGGCAACATGAAGTTTGCGCTCAACGGCGCGCTCACCATCGGCACGCTCGACGGGGCCAATGTCGAGATAAGGGAGCGCGTCGGCGACGACAACATCTTCATCTTCGGCCTCACCGCGCAGGAGGTAGAGAACAGCCGCACGCACGGCATCGACGCCCGAGAAACCATCGCCGCAAGCCCGCGCCTGACGGAAGCGCTGCGGGCGGTGGCGAGCGGGGCGTTTTCACCCGACGACAGGCACCGCTATGCGCAGCTCGTCGACACGCTGACCTATTACGACCATTTCCTGGTCTCGAAGGATTTCGACAGCTATTGCGACGCGCAGCGCAGGGTGGACGCCCGCTGGCGGGACCAGAAGGCGTGGCGGCGCGCCTGTATCCTGAACACGGCTCGCGTGGCGTGGTTCTCGTCGGATCGCACCATCCGCGAATATGCGCAAGACATCTGGAACGTGCCGGTTTGAGCGCGCGATCCGGGCGGGTGAGACGAAACGCGCGCTGGCGACGGCGCGCGTTTTTCGTTAGGCTCCAGACTTCAGAAATCGCATCGCGCGAGACACCGTGAGCCCAGCCGCGACGCAGCCCGATTGGCGCGCTTCACAAGAGGACATCGCCGCGATTTTGTCCGCGCGACACGGCGACCCTTTCTCTTTGCTCGGGCTGCATCGGACGACGGAGGGATTCGTCATTCGCGCCTTCGCGCCGGGCGCAGAAACCGTCGAGGCCCTCGCGCCCGGAGGCGATCTCGTCGCGACGCTGGAGCGCGTTCACGCGGACGGATTCTTCGAAGGCCGCGCAAATCTCGAATCCCGCGCCCCCTATCGGCTGCGCGCGTCGAATGGCGCTGCGCAATGGACATATCACGATCCATACGCTTTTCCGCCCATCCTAGGAGCGCTGGACGATCATCTCTTCGTCGAGGGCGCGCACCAAAAACTATACGAAAAGCTCGGCGCGCATGTGATGGTTCATGAAGGCGTCGAGGGCGCGCATTTCGCCGTCTGGGCGCCCAATGCGCGGCGCGTCTCCGTCGTCGGCGACTTCAACCAGTGGGACGGGCGCCGCGCGCAGATGCGCAAGCGCGTCGACAGCGGAGTCTGGGAGATTTTCATTCCGCAGGTCGGCCCCGGCGCCAGATACAAATATGAAATCATCGGCCGCAACGGCGACCTTCTGCCGCTGAAGGCCGACCCGCTCGGATTCGAGGCGGAGCTGCGTCCCTCCACCGCCTCCGTCGTCGCCTCGAACGCGCCCTATGAATGGGGCGACGCGATTCATATGCGCGAACGCAGCAAATATGAGCCGCGCCGCGCGCCCATGTCGATCTATGAAGTTCATCTTCCCTCATGGCGGCGCGGGGAAGGCGGACGCTTTCTCGACTACGACGAACTGGCCGACCAGCTCGTTCCCTACGTCGCCGATCTCGGCTTCACCCATATCGAATTGCTGCCGATCAACGAGCATCCGCTCGACGCCTCATGGGGCTATCAGCCGATCGGGCTTTTCGCGCCCACGCGCCGGCACGGCGATTCATACGGCTTTCGCCGCTTCGTCGACCGGGCGCATCAGGCCGGCCTGAGCGTCATACTCGATTGGGTGCCGGCGCATTTCCCGACCGACGAACATGGGCTCGCGCAATTCGACGGCGGGCCGCTTTATGAACATCCCGACCCGCGCCGCGGCTTTCATCCCGACTGGAACACGGCGATCTATGATTTCGGGCGTCGCGAAGTCTCCAACTTCCTCATCGCGAGCGCGCTTTACTGGCTCGACCGCTTCCACATCGACGGTCTGCGCGTCGACGCCGTCGCCTCCATGCTCTATCTCGATTACTCGCGCAAGGCGGGCGAATGGGCGCCGAATCCGGACGGCTCCAACGACAATCGCGACGCCGTGCGCTTTCTTCAAAGCTTCAACGAACGCGTCTACGGACTTTATCCGGGCGTCGTGACCATCGCCGAGGAATCGACCGCCTGGGCGGGCGTCACGCGCCCGACGAGCGCGGGCGGTCTCGGCTTCGGCTTCAAATGGAACATGGGCTGGATGAACGACACGCTGCGCTACATGTCGTCCGATCCGGTCTATCGCAAATGGCGACACAATGAGCTGACCTTCGGCCTGCTTTACGCCTTTGCGGAAAATTTCGTGCTGCCGCTGTCACATGACGAAGTCGTGCACGGCAAGGGCTCGATCATCGGCAAGATGCCCGGCGATGACTGGCGCCGCTTCGCGGGCGCGCGCGCCTATTACGGCTTCATGTGGGGCCATCCCGGCAAGAAGCTCCTGTTCATGGGGCAGGAATTCGGACAGATGAGCGAATGGAATTTCGCCGGCTCGCTCGACTGGGATTTGCTGAACCACGCGCCGCATCGCGGCCTGCGCGACTTCATCCGCGACCTCAATCGCCTCTATCGTGAGCGGGAGGCGCTGCATGGCCGTGATTGCGAGAGCGAGGGATTCGAGTGGATCGTCGTCGACGACGCCGCAAGCTCGGTCTTCGCCTTTGTGCGTTTCGGCGCCGACCGGTCGCGGCCCGTCGTCGTCGTCGCCAATTTCACCCCCGTGCCGCGCGGGGCCTATCGCCTGTGTCTGCCGCGCGCCGGCCGCTGGCGCGAGATATTGAACTCCGACGCGCTGGCCTATGGCGGTTCGGGAATGGGCAATCTCGGGGCCGTCGACGCGCGCGAAGAGCCCTGCGGCGCCTTCCCCGCCTGCGCCGACATTCTCCTGCCGCCGCTCGCTACTTTGTTCTTCGAAATCGAAAGCGATGGTCTAGAATGAAATTCGAATCGGACGCCATCGAACAGGATTTCGAGTGATGGCCGCCTTTGAAAATGCGCCTCTCGCGCGTCAGGCCATGGCCTATGTTCTCGCCGGCGGCCGCGGCTCGCGGCTGATGGAGCTGACCGACCGGCGCGCGAAGCCGGCTGTTTATTTCGGCGGCAAGTCCCGCATCATAGACTTCGCGCTCTCCAATGCGCTTAACTCCGGCATCCGCCGCATCGCGGTCGCCACGCAATACAAGGCGCACAGCCTCATTCGCCATTTGCAGCGCGGCTGGAGTTTCCTGCGGACCGAGCGAAACGAGAGTTTCGACATTCTGCCCGCAAGCCAGCGCGTGTCCGAAGACCACTGGTACCTCGGCACGGCCGACGCGGTGTTCCAGAATCTCGACATCGTCGAAAGCTACGATCCCAAATATATCGTGCTGCTCGCGGGCGATCACGTCTACAAGATGGACTATGAGCCCATGCTGCAGCAGCATGTGGATCAGGGCGCGGACGTCACCATCGGCTGTCTCGAAGTCCCGCGCAGCGAGGCGTCGGGCTTCGGCGTGATGCATGTCGATCACGACGACCGCATCATTTCCTTCATCGAAAAACCCAAAGACCCGCCGGCCATGCCGGGCCATCCCGACCGCGCGCTGGTCAGCATGGGCATCTATGTCTTCGAGGCGAAATTCCTCTACGACCAGTTGCGCCGCGACGCCGAGGAAACGAGCTCCACGCATGACTTCGGCAAGGACATTATTCCCTATATCGTGAAGCACGGGAAAGCGGTCGCGCATCACTTCTCGCGCTCCTGCGTGCGTTCGGAAAGCGAGCAGCACGCCTATTGGCGCGATGTGGGGACCGTCGACGCCTATTGGGCGGCGAATATCGACCTCACCGATTTCGTGCCGCAACTCGATCTCTACGATCGCAACTGGCCGATCTGGACGCACGCCGAGATCACGCCGCCTGCGAAATTCGTGCACGACCAGGTCGGGCGGCGCGGACAGGCGCTTTCGTCCCTCGTTTCCGGCGGCTGCATCGTCTCGGGCGCGACGCTGCGCCGAAGCCTGCTGTTCACCGGCGTGCGCGTCAATTCTTACGCGACGGTCGAGAACGCCGTGGTGCTGCCCTATGTCGACGTCGGCCGCTCCGCGCGGCTCACCAATGTCGTCATCGACCGCGGCGTGCAGATCCCGCAGGGCCTCGTCGTCGGCGAAGATCCGGAACTCGACGCGAAACGCTTCCGGCGCAGCGATCAGGGCGTCTGCCTCATCACGCAGCCGATGATCGACAGGCTCCAGCCATGACACGGCTGCGCGTCCTCGCCGTCGCCTCGGAAATGAGCCCGCTCGTGAAGACCGGCGGCCTCGCCGATGTCGTCGGCGCCCTGCCCGCGGCGCTCGCCGCCGAACATGTCGAAACGCGCACGCTCATTCCCGGCTATCCGGAGGTCCTGGCGGCGCTGCGCGTCGGGGACACGGCGCACGCCTTCGAGGATCTCTTCGGCGGTCCGGCGTGGATTCATGCGGCGCAGCTCGGCGACATCGACATTTACGCGCTCGTGGCGCCGCATCTTTATGCGCGCGAGGGCGGGCCATATGCGGGGCCGGACGGCGCCGATTATCCCGACAACGCCTTTCGTTTTGCAGCGCTCGGCTGGGCCGGCGCCGAGATTGCGCAAGGCGCCGTGCGCGGTTTCAGGCCGGACGTGTTGCACGCGCATGACTGGCAGGCGGCGCTGGCGCCGGCCTATCTGCATTACAGCGGAAAGCCGCGTCCCGCGACTGTTCTCACGGTTCACAATATCGCCTTTCAGGGCCAGTTCTCGAAAGAGCTGCTCGAAGCGCTGCGCCTGCCGCCGCAATCCTTCACGCTGGACGGCGTCGAATATTACGGCGCGATCGGTTTCCTGAAAGCCGGCCTGCAGCTTTCCGACCGCATCACCACCGTCTCGCCGAGCTATGCGCAGGAAATCGAGACGAGCGAATTCGGCATGGGGCTCGATGGTCTGCTGCGCGCCCGCGCGGACGTCGTCAGCGGCATCCTCAATGGCGTCGATGTGGCGGAATGGAATCCGGCCAAGGACCCGCGCATTGAATCGCGTTACGATCATTTCAGCCTCGTGACGCGCGTCAAGAACAGGGTCGCGCTGCAACGCCGCATGCGCCTCGCGGCGGACTCCGAAGCCTTCCTGCTCGGCGTCGTGAGCCGCCTGTCGTGGCAGAAGGGTCACGACATGCTGCTCGCCGATTTGCCTGCGCTGATGGCGCGAAATATCCAGCTCGCATTGATCGGAACCGGCGACAGGACGCTCGAGGAAGGATTCCTCGCCGCGCAGGCCGCCTATCCTGGCCGGGTCGCCGTCGAAATCGGCTACAGCGAGGACATGGCCCATCTCATCCAGGCCGGCGTCGACGCTTTTCTCGTCCCGTCGCGTTTCGAGCCTTGTGGACTGACGCAACTCTATGCGCTGCGTTACGGCGCCGTGCCCATCGTCTCGCGCGTCGGCGGGCTGAAGGACACGATCATCGACGCCAATGAAATGGCCCTGCAGGCGGGCGTCGCGACGGGCTTCCAGTTCTCGCCGCCCGTCGCCGACGCATTCGGCGCCGCGCTGCGTCGGGCCGAGCATCTGTTCCGGGACAAGGAGACGTGGCGCAAACTGCAGATCAACGGCATGAAGACCGACGTGTCTTGGCGCCACCCCGCGCGACGATACGCAGAGCTTTATCGCGAAGCCGTTGCGGCGCGGGCGCAGTGAGACCGACGTGAGCCGCGTCGCCGACGGCGCGCCCGGTCCGCTCGGCGTGACGCCGGATGAGACGGGCGCCAATGTCGCGGTCTGTTCCGAACATGCCGAGGCAATCGAGATTTGTCTCTTCAGCGAAGGAAACGACGAGGCTGCGCGCATAAAACTTCCCGCGCGCAGCGGCAATGTGTTTCATGGTTATGTAAAAGGATTGAAGGAGGGAAGCCGCTATGGCTTTCGCGCCTATGGGCCCGATGCGCCGGGCGAAGGCCATCGCTTCAATCCATCGAAACTCCTGATCGATCCTTACGCGCTTGCGCTCGACGGCGGGTTCGCGCTGCATCCGACCATGTTCGCGCATGGCGCGGCGGCGCATGAGGACAGCGCGCCGCATGTTCCCAAATGCGTCGTCACACGCCCGCGGCAGGCGCCGGCGGCACGGCCGTTTCACGAATGGCGCGACACGATCGTCTATGAGCTGCATGTCAAAGGTTTCACCGCGGCGCATCCGGATATTCCGCCGCCGCTGCGTGGAACTTTCGCGGGGCTCGCGCATGAGGCGGCGATCGCGCATCTGAAGAAACTCGGCGTCACGACGATAGAGATATTGCCCTGCGCGGCGTGGATCGACGAGCGTCATCTGCCGCCGCTCGGATTGACGAATTACTGGGGCTACAACCCCGTCGCGCTGATGGCGCCCGATCCGCGTCTCGCGCCGGGCGGCTGGGACGATGTGCGAGAGGCGGTTTCCGCGCTTCACGCGGCGGGGTTCGAAGTCATTGTCGACGTCGTGTTCAACCATACGGGCGAGAGCGACGAATTGGGTCCGACCCTGTCGCTGCGCGGCCTCGACAATGCGACCTATTACCGCCTCGCGGAAAATCGCGCGCATTATGTGAACGACGCGGGCTGCGGCAATATTCTCGCTTTCGACCGCGCGCCTGTCGTGCGTCTCGCCATGGACGCGCTGCGGGCCTGGGCGACTTATGGCGGCGTCGACGGTTTTCGTTTCGATCTCGCGACAACCCTTGCGCGACGCCGGACCGGCTTCGATCCCGACGCGCCCTTTCTTGCGGCAATTCTGCAGGATCCCGTTCTGCGCGATCTGAAGCTCATCGCGGAGCCATGGGACATTGGCCCCGGCGGTTATCAATTGGGGAATTTCCCGCATCCTTTCGCGGAATGGAACGATCGCTATCGCGATTGCGCCCGCCGCTTCTGGCGCGGCGATGCGGCGGGAGTCGCGGAGCTTGCGACGCGTTTCGCCGGCTCGCAAGATTTCTTCGCGCGCCGCGGACCGTCGCGCGGGATCAATTTCATCACCGCGCATGACGGCTTCACGCTGCGCGATCTCGTCTCCTACGAGCGCAAACATAATGAAGCAAATGGCGAGAACAATCGCGACGGAACGGAAGACAATTGTTCATGGAACAATGGCGTCGAGGGAGCGACCGGCGACGAGGGCGTGATATCCGCCCGCGCGCGGGATCAGTGCAATCTGCTCGCGACGCTTCTTCTCTCGCGCGGGACGCCCATGCTCGCCATGGGCGCGGAGCTGGGACACACACAGCACGGCAACAACAACGCCTACGCGCAGGACAACAGGCGAAGCTGGATCGACTGGTCGAACAGGGATCAGGCCCTGATCGACGTGACGTCGCAGCTCGTCGCGCTGCGCAGATCCCACATCGCGCTGAGCGACGATCGTTTTTTCGATGGCGAGGCGCATGACGGATCGCTCATTCCGGACGTCGAATGGCTGAAGGCCGACGGTGCGCCGATGCGCGAGGAGGATTGGCGCCGCGATGACGCGGAGACATTGATCGCACCGCTATACGTGTCGAATGATCGCGTATTGATCATACTTCATCGCGGCCGTGTGGCGCTCGATGTGAGACCGCCAGCGCCGCGCGAAGATTTCGGCTGGCGCATCGCTTTCGATTCTTCGGGCGAAAGGACAAGCGACGCGATCGAGGAATATGTGACGATCGCGCCGCATTCCGTTGCGCTTCTCGTGGAGGAAAGAGCCGCGAAGCGCCGTCCGCCGCCCGCCGCCGGCGACGAGTTGCTGTCACGCCTCGCTCACGCCGCTGGCGTTGCGACGCAATGGCGGGACGTTGACGGCGGCGCGCATCACGTTCCCGGAGACACGATCGCCGCGCTGCTCGAAAGCTTCGGACTGCCTGCGCGAGGGCTCCATGACGCGCGCGAGAGCCTTGCGCGCCTTGCGGAATTGCAAGATCGTCGCGCGCTCCCCGAAAGTCTTATCGCATGGGACGGCGAAGCGACGACATTGCGTCTCGCGTCACGCCATGGCCGAACGCCGGCGCGCCTTTTTCTGACGCGCGAAGATGGAAGAGAAGAGCGCGTCGCGCTTCGATCGCTGGAGCCCTTTTCGTGGCGCGGCGTAGATGGCCGCATGGTCGAAGGCGCGCGCGCGAAATTGCCGCCATTGCCGATCGGACGGCATTTGCTACGGGTTGACGACAGCGAAACGATTTGCCGCCTCACCGTCGCGCCGATGCAATGCTATCTGCCGGATGACGCGCGCCGCGATTTCGGATTTTCGGCGCAGCTCTATTCCCTGCGCCGCGCCGGCGATCAGGGGGTCGGCGATTTCACGACGATGGCGCAGCTCGCGCAATCGGGCGCCGAGGCTGGCGCTTCTCTCGTCGCGATCAATCCGCTGCATGCCTTGTTCGCAAATGATCGCTCACGCGCGAGCCCCTATTACCCCTCCGATCGTCGTTTTCTCGATCCGCTCTATGTCGATATCGCCGATCTTTTCGGCGACGGTTTCGATGAAGCGACGGCGGCGGCGCTATCGGAGCGCGACGCGGTCGACTATCCCGCCGTTCACGCGCTCAAGGCGCGCGCCTTCGAGGCGGCCTTCGCGCGTTTCGAGGAGCTTGCGCGCAATCGGCCCGACGCCGCGCCTGTCGCCGATTTTGCGCGCTTCGTCCCGGAAGGCGGCGAGGCGCTCGCGCGCTTCTCCTGCTTTGAAGCGATCATCGAAACGCGTAAGGGAGAAGCCTGGAGGAACTGGCCGCAGCCGTTGCGCGACGCCGAGGCCAACGCGTTGCGCGATTTCGAGCGTCGACACGCGGCGCGCATTCGCTTTCATCAGTTCCTGCAATGGCTCGCCGACCGCCAGTTCGCCCAGGCCGCGCAATCGGCGCGCGACGCTGGTCTCTCCATCGGCTTCTGCCGCGATCTCGCCGTCGGCGCCGCGCCCGACGGGGCGGAGAGCTGGAGCAGGGCACGTGGCCTGCTCGACGGCTTTTCCATCGGCGCGCCGCCAGACGCCTTCAGCCGCGACGGCCAGAACTGGGGCCTGCCCGCGCCCGATCCGCTGCGGATGCGGGCGGACGGCGGGGCCGATTTCGCCGGGCTCCTGCGCGCCAATATGCGCCACGCTGGCGCGCTGCGCATCGATCATGTGATGGGGCTTGCGCGGCTCTTTCTCGTCCCGGCGGGCGAGAAGGCGAGCGCCGGCGCCTATGTCTCCTATCCGCTCGAGGCGCTGCTCGCGCAATTGGCGCTGGAGAGCGCAAGGGCGCGCTGCATCGTCGTCGGCGAGGATCTCGGCACGCTGCCCTGGGGTTTTCGCGAGCGGCTCGATGCGGCCAATGTGCTCAGTTACCGTGTCGTCTGGTTCGAGCGACGAGGCGCCGGTTTCATTCCCCCGCAGGATTATCCGCGCAAGGCCATGGCCTGCGTCTCGACGCATGACCTGCCGACATTGGAGGGTTGGTGGCGGGGGGCCGACATCGACGAGAAGGCGGCGCTCGGGCTCCTGTCTGCGCAGGCGGCGGCGGACGAGCGCGACGCCCGCGCCGCCGACAGGCGCGCGCTGCTCGACGCGCTGCGCGGCGAAGGTCTGATCGGGGAGGCGAAGGCCGACGCCGCCTTCGACGACGCTCTGGCGCGGGCGCTGCACGCTTTCGCGGCGCGCGCGCCGGCGCTTCTCGCCATGGCTCAGATCGACGATCTCGCGGGCGAGACAGGCGCGGTCAATCTCCCCGGCACGGACCGCGAGAGGCCGAACTGGCGACGAAAAATTGCATTGCGAACGGATGAGCTTTTCGCAACGTCCCGCGCGGCCGCGATTATCGCCGGACTTCGCCGCAATCTGGTCTAGATTTCGGCGGCATATCTCACGCTTCGCGGCGAGGCCGAACTGCGTAGGCGTGAATGAGGATTGCGATCGAGCGATTTCGATCAGGCGACGGACGAACGCCGGCGCTCGCCATTGCGCTCGCCGTCATAGCGCTCTCCGTCCGGGCCGAGCCGAACGCCCCTGACATTTCCATCAAGCGCGAAGAGCTGCGCGGCGTCGAGGAAACGATCGGCGAGACGCAGGAGCGCGCGAAGAAGCTCGAAGGCGAGATCAGCTCTCACGCCGCCGTGCGCGAGAATCTCAACAGGACGCTGCTAGAGGCCACGCGCAGGCTGCAGGACACCGAAGCGCGCGCCGCCGAGATCGAGGAGCGCCTCGGGAAGCTCTCGGAGGAGGAGCGGAAGATCCTGACGTCGCTCGCCGACCGGCGCGCGCTGATCGTCGAAATTCTGACCATTCTGCAGCGCATGGGGCGCCGCCCCCCGCCCGCCCTTCTGGCGCGGCCGGAGGATATTCTGGAGGCGGTGCGCGCCTCCCTGGCGCTCGGTCAGATGCTGCCGCAGATGCGCGCCGAGACGCAGGCGCTGCAGAGCGACCTCGCCGAGCTGGTTCGGCTGCGCGACGACATGCGGCGGGAGCAGGCGCGCCTCGCGACCGAAAAGACCAATCTGAACGATCAGCGCGCCCGACTCGCGCCGATGATCGCGGCGCGGCAGGAGGCGCTCGCCGCCGCGCAATCGGCGTTGCGAATGGAGTCCGAACGCGCCCAGACGCTGGCGCGGCAGGCGACGACCCTGAAGGACCTGATCGGCCGCATGGAGGCCGAGAGCGAGGCCGCGCGCAAGGCTGCGGAGGCGGCGCGCAAGGCCGACGAGGAGCGCGCCGCCGCCCAGGCGCGGCTGACGGAAGAGCAGCGGCGCAAGGCGCTCGCCGCGCCCTTCAAGGACGCCGCCCGCCTCGCCCCGGCCGCAGCCTTCGCCGATCTAAAGGCGAAGCTGCCGCTTCCGGTCGCCGGCGCCATTCTCAAGCGCTACGGCGCGCCCGACGGATATGGCGGAAAAGAAAAGGGAATTTCCATCGCCGCGCGGGAGAACGGCCTCGTCGTCGCGCCCTGCGACGGGTGGATCGCCTTTTCGGGGCCTTACCGCTCCTATGGTCAACTCTTGATCATTAACGCTGGCGGCGGCTATTATGTGGTCTTGGCCGGCATGAGTCGCACCAATGTAAACGTCGGGCAGTTCGTCCTGGCGGGTGAGCCGGTGGCCAGCATGGGAGACGGAGCCGCGCAGACTGCGGCGACCATCGCGATCAGCGCGAAACAGCCCATTTTATATGTCGAGTTCCGGAAGGACGGAGCATCGATCGACTCGAGCCCATGGTGGGCGAAGTCAGACAGTCGGAAGGTCGGCGGATGATTCGCAAAACTGCCCTTATCGCTACAGGAATCGCCATTGGCGCCGGATGCGCCACGGTCGGCCAGCAGGCGCGCGCCCTCATCGGCACGCCCGCGGTCGCGGCCACCGCTGACACCTACAAATATCTCAGCCTCTTCGGCGACGTGTTCGACAAGGTCCGCGGCGATTATGTCGAGAAGCCCGACGAGCAGAAGCTCGTCGAGAACGCCATCAACGGCATGCTCACCTCGCTCGACCCGCATTCGAGCTACCTCGACGCCAAGGGCTTCAAGGACATGCGGACCCAGACCGAGGGCAAGTTCGGCGGTCTGGGCATAGAGGTGACGCAGGAAGACGGGCTCGTGAAGGTCGTCACCCCGATCGACGACACGCCCGCCTCCCGCGCAGGCATCATGTCGGGCGATCTGATCGGCGCCATCGACGACGAGAGCGTGCAGGGCATGACGCTCAACCAGGCCATCGACAAGATGCGCGGCCAGATCAACACGCCGGTGAAGCTCACCATCTACCGCGGCAAGGACAAGGACAAGATCGACCTCAAGCTGACCCGCGCCGAGATCCACATCAAATCGGTGCGTTCGCGCAAGCAGGACGACGACATCTCCTACATCCGCATCTCCCAGTTCAACGAGGAGACCGCGGACGGCCTGCGAAACGCGATGGCCAAGGCGCAGCAGGAAATTCCCGCCGACAAGTTCAAGGGCTACATCATCGATCTGCGCAACAATCCGGGCGGCCTGCTCGACCAGTCGATCCAGGTGGTCAACGCCTTCATCGACAAGGGCGAGATCGTCTCGACGCGCGGCCGCAACGCCGACGAGACCCAGCGCTACAACGCGCGGCCGGGCGATCTCTCCAAGGGCAAGCCGGTCGTGGTGCTGATCAACGGCGGCTCCGCCTCGGCCTCCGAGATCGTCGCCGGCGCGCTGCAGGACCACAAGCGCGCGACGCTGATCGGCACGCGCTCCTTCGGCAAGGGGTCGGTCCAGACCATCATCCCGCTCGGCGGCAACGCCGGCGCGCTGCGCCTCACGACGGCGCGCTACTACACGCCGTCGGGCCGTTCGATCCAGGCCAAGGGCATCGATCCCGACATGATCATCCTGCAGGACGTGCCGGATGAGCTGAAGGGCAAGGATGACACCAAAGGCGAGGCCTCGCTCAAGGGCCATCTCAAGAATGGCGACGACGAAAAGACCGGCTCGCAGGCCTATGTGCCGCCGGACGAGAAGAAGGACAAGCAGCTGATCGCCGCCATCGAACTGCTGCACGGCAAATCGAAGGCCCAGATCATGGCCGAGCAGACCAAGGACGTCGCCAAGGACTCGACAAAGCCGGCGACGAAGGCCAATTAATCAGGCGGACCAGAGAATGGCGGACGGGTCGCGAAAGCGGCGTCCGCCATTCGCTTATTGTAACGAGTCGGCGCCGATGCCCAATTTTCTCGACTACGCCAATCCCACGCGTTTCCTGCGCTTCGCGCAGATCGTCCTGCCCTGGCTCGGCGGACTGACGCTCATCCTTCTCGCCGTCGGCCTTTTCGGAGCCTTTACCGCGCCCGCCGACTATCAGCAGGGCGAGACGGTTCGGATCATGTATATTCACGTCCCCTCGGCGTGGCTTGCGATCTTCGCCTATGTCGTGATGACCTCCGCCTCGCTGGGCGTGCTCGTCTGGAAACACCCGCTCGCCGACGCCGCGCAGAAGACCGCGGCGGGGCTGGGCGCAGCCTTCACTTTCGTCTGCCTCGTAACCGGCTCGCTCTGGGGCAAGCCGATGTGGGGAACCTATTGGGTATGGGACGCGCGGCTGACCTCGATGCTGGTGCTCCTCCTGCTCTATCTCGGCCTCATCGCCGTGCGGCAGACGATGGACGACACGCCGCGCGGCGCGCGCGTCGCCTCGATCATGACGCTCGTCGGCGCGATCGACATCCCGATCATCAAATATTCCGTCGACTGGTGGAACACGCTGCACCAGCCCGCATCCGTCTTCCGCATCGGCGGACCGACGATCTCGGGCTCCATGCTGTGGCCGCTGCTCGTCATGGCGCTCGCGGCGACGCTGCTTTTCCTTACCCTTCACTTCATGGCGATCCGCAACGAGATCCTGCGCCGCCGGGTGGCGCGCCTCTCCATGCGCGCGCTTCAGGAAGCCGCGCGCGGCGAGGAAGACGAAGCGCTGGAGGCCGCGCAATGAGCGAACATGCAAGCTTCATCATCCTCGCCTACGGCGTCGCCTTCGTCGTGATCGGCGGCGTCGCGATGCGCATCATCCTCGACTACCGGCGCCTGCGCTCCGAACTCGCGCGCTTCGGCGCCGCGGGCCAGCGCGATGAGGGAGACGCGGCGTGACCGAGCCGACCGTGACGCCGCAGGAGCCGCGCTCGGCCCTGCGTTTCCTGCCGCTCGCGCTGTTTGCGCTGCTCGCGGGACTGTTCCTCATCCGCCTGTTCGCGGGCGACGCCTCGCGCATTCCGTCCGCGCTTATCGGAAAGCCCGCGCCGACTTTCGACCTGCCGGCGCTCGAGG
This sequence comes from Methylocystis sp. ATCC 49242, assembly GCF_000188155.2. Lineage (NCBI taxonomy): Bacteria > Pseudomonadati > Pseudomonadota > Alphaproteobacteria > Hyphomicrobiales > Methylocystaceae > Methylocystis > Methylocystis sp. ATCC 49242. The sequence goes on along the minus strand of NZ_KE124774.1, from coordinate 3,151,175 downwards.
GCCTCGCCGACGTTCCGGGGCTGACGACCGAAGACCTGCGCAAGGGCCATGTCAGCGTGGTCAATGTCTTCGCGAGCTGGTGCGCGCCCTGCCGTCAGGAGCACCCGGTCCTGATGTCGATTGCGCGAGACGAGGCGCTGAAGGCGAAGGGCGTCGAAATCTATGGCCTCTCCTACAAGGACGAGACCGCCAATGCGCTCGCCTTCCTGCAGGGTGTCGGCAATCCGTTCCAGCGCGTCGGCGTCGATCCGGCGGGGCGCACGGCGATCGACTTCGGCGTCTATGGCGTGCCCGAAACCTTCGTCGTGAAGGGCGACGGAACCATCGCCTACAAATTCGTCGGCCCGCTGACGCCTTCCGCCGCCGCGACGACGCTCATCCCGGAAATCATGAAGGCGGCGGGAAAGTAACTCCCGATCAGGGGAGCTTCTTCGCCGACTTTTCGAATTCGACACCGACCTGGGTCTGGCGACGCCAGATCACATGCGCCGCGTGCTTCGCCGCGCCGACATGCAGCGTGAATCTCTCCGGGAGCGTCGCCTGGCAGTCGAGCTTCGCCCCTCCGCCGGAAATGTCGATGACCTTGCAGGGTATCGCCGGCTCCATTCCGCCCGGGTCGGCCCAGGCTTCCGCATAGGCTTTCAGGCGGGCGGCCGTCCGCCTTTCGTCGACGGGGGAAACTTTGGACTTGCCTTTTTCTAGGGAGGGTGCGGGCATGGCGGTCTCGGTCAACGCCTCTTCCTGAGGCGACTTCACCTTAACTTTGGAAACCTTGCCGTTGTCTGACCAGCGGGCGTCAAATTGCGTTGTTTCGACGCTTCACCCCGCCTTGATGAACAGACCCACCGTCAACGCCGCGCCGATGACGATGATGAAGGCGCGCAGAATCTTCTCGTCGATGTGATGGATGAGGCGCCCGCCCGCGACGCCGCCGATCGTTGCGCCGGCGGCGGTGATCAGCGCCTGCGTCCAGTGCAGATCGGGCGAAAACAGGAAGATCGCGACAGCCGAGGCGTTCATCACGCCCGCGAGCACATTCTTCGTCGCGCTCGCGACACGCACGGCCTGCCCCGCCATGGTCAGGGCCGCGACCATGAGGAAGCCCGCGCCTCCGCCGAAATAGCCGCCATAGGTGGCGATGAGAAATTGCGCCAGACCCGCGCCCGGCGCAGAGAGATGCGCATGGCTCTCGCCGGGTTTGCGAAGGAAGCTGCCCCAGGCGAAAATTCCGGTCGCGAACAGCACGAGCCAGGGCACGAGCCGCGCGAAAAGGCCGCGCGGCGTGCCGAGCAGAATGACGGCGCCGATGGCCCCGCCGACGATGCTGATGGCGAAAAGCCCGCGCAAGGAGAGCGGGCCGACGCCCGCCGCGAGCCGACGCCCGGTCCAGCCGGTCGCGAGCTGCGCGGGAAACAGCGCCACGCAGGAGGTGATGTTGGCGGCGAGCGCGTCCATCCCGGTGAACATCAACGTCGGCAGGATGAGAAAGGAGCCGCCGCCGGCGAGCGCATTTTGCGCGCCCGCCCAGATCGCGACCGCGAAAAGAAGAAGATAGGTCATGCGCGCCTATGTCAGCTCGCGCCGCTCAAGGCAAGCGGCCCGTCTCCTGCGAGAGGCCGGCGGCGACGAGGCGCACCAATGTCTCCAGCTGCGCGTCTAGCAGCGCCGGCGGCGTATCGGCGAGCTTCTCCTCCAGCCCCAGCGCGACGACGCCGTGCACGGCGGAAAACAGAGTGCGCGCCAGCCGCGCGCGGGCGGCGGCGTCCTGCGACGGCAGCAGCGCGGCGAGCGGCGCCTCCAGCCGCCCGAAGAGACGGTTGCGCGCTTCGGCGTACCACTCCGGCACCGTCGCGCCCTGCGGCAGGCGATGCTGGAAGAGGGCGCGCCAGCTCGGCTCCTCGCGACGCGCGAAATCCAGATAGGCGCGGGCGAGGGCGGGCAGCGCCTGCGCCGGATCGGTCGAGCGAAGCGCCGCGTCGAGCGCCGCCTCCAGCCGCTCCAGCGTGCGGACGTTGACGCGCAGGATCAACTCGTCGAGATCGGCGAAGGCCGTGTAGATCGCGCCGAGCGCGCAGCCTGCGGATGCGGCGAGATCGCGCGCCTTGAGCCCCGAGAGCCCGCGCCCGGCAATCGCCTGCTCGGCCGCCGAAATCAGGCGATCGCGCAACGGGGGGCGGCGTTCGGCGGCATTTTCCCTAGTTTTTACGCTCACCCGCAACTTTCCCTTCGCCACATTCTCAAGCCTCTGCAACCGCGCGTTGAGAAGCAGCTGAGCATTACCTAAACTCGACGGCTGAACAATGGTCTATGTGAGGAAGGAACATGCTCTCCCCCGTTTCGCCCACTGACGCGACCGCCGGCGCCGCAAGACAGCCGCGAGGAAGCGAACCGCGCCTCGTTCGCTCCCTCGACGTCCAGATTCGGGAGGTGGGCCGGGCGCTGGAGCGGTCGAAAAGGGATCTGGCGGCGGCCTTCACGCGGGCGGAACTGCAGGACCAGCGCGTGGCCGACGCCCGGCGGAAGATGGAGCAGTTGCGCTGGATCAAGGCCAGCGCGGACGAGAATCCGGAGCTGGCGCGGCTGGCGGCGGCAGAGATCGCGGCGCATAACGCCGTGATCGAGGCCGCGAAAAGGGCCGAGGCGAACATGTCTTCGCAGATTGCGCGCCTGCAAGGCCGCGTCGAGCGCCAGGCCACGCGCTTCTTCGACCTGCAGAGCCGGCGGCGCGAAGGGAGCGACGGCGATCCCGCGAACGCCGCGGATGCGAGGAAGCCGCGTCCCGCCAGCGTCGAACAGCAGACCGGACGCTCCGGCGACAACCGGACGGCCGAAGTCGAACAGGCCTTGCTCGACCAGCTGGTCCAGATCGGTCTGCGAGCTGCGGAACGCGGCGAGAAAGGCGTCAAGGACCGCGCCGGGCGGCGCAGGTTCGACGAGATGGACACCTCCCGAGCCGCGCCTGTTTTTCGGGCCCCCGAGTTTTCCGTCTGATTTCCTGCTGATCGACCTTTCCGGCCCCCGCGTCGACAACGGCTGCCGAAATCCGCCCGCGTCACGGCAGGCAGGCTCGTTTTCTCGTGGAGTCGAAGTCCCCGCCCGCTCCACCGTCCCAACAGAAATTGAACCAAGTTCAAATTCTGCTTGAACGCCGTTCATATTGGGAGAGCCGCAATGTTCAAGACCGTCGTCACCCTTCTCAGAGGACGCGCTTTCGAGGCCGAGGAGCGTCTCGCCGACCGCCACGCCCTTTCGCTGCTGGACCAGCAGATGCGCGACGCGGCGGCGAGCGTCGATCGCGCAAAAAAGGCGCTCGCCATCGCCATCGCGCAGGACCGCAGCGAGGAGCAGAAACTCGCCGCGACGCGCGCGCAGATAGCGGAACTCGAAGCCCGCGCCGTCGAGGCGCTCAGGGGCGGGCGCGAGGATCTGGCGCAAAAGGCCGCCGAGAGCATCGCCGCGCTCGAAGGCGACGCGCAGGCCGCCGACAGGGCGCGCGCAATTTTCGTCGCCGAGATCGGAAAGCTCGAGCGCCATGTGCGCAACCAGTCGGCGCGTCTCGCCGAGCTCGAACGCGGCCGCCGCATCGCCCGCGCCGCGCAGGCGGTGCGCGTCGCCCGCCGCGGCCGGCTGGAGGAGGCGCCCTGCTATCAGTCGACGCTCTCCGAGGCCGAGGCGACGCTCGCAAGGCTGCGGGAACAACAGGCGGAAGTCTGCGCGGCGGAAGCGGCGCTCGACGCGTTGGACGCGGAGCCGACGGCCGAAAACCTCAACGAGACGCTCGCCAACGAAGGCTTCGGCCCGCCGGTGAAGCCGCGCGCGTCGGCCGTTCTCGCAAGGCTCAAGGAAAAGGCCGGCGCCTGAGCGCGCCCCCAATTCAAAGGACAAATCAAATGACCTCGCAACCGATCAAACACTCTTCCGCCTTCGTCACCTTCTCCTACGCCACCTTCATCCTGTCGCTCGTCATGGTCGGCGGCGGCGTGTTCCTCATGCCGATCGACCATTGGATGAAGGGTTTTCTCGCCATGGGGATCGTGATGCTGGTGCAGTCCTGCATCATCGTGACCAAGACGATCCGCGACAATCAGGAGGCGGAAAAGCTCCTCAACCGCATCGAGGACGCCAAGACCGAACGCCTGCTGATGGACGTCTCCAAGGCGGCGTAACGAAAGGCGCCCCTTTTTCCTCGCAATCGGCCGGCGTTTTGACCGATCCTTAAATGAGATCGGGTCATTGTCGCCGGCCTCGCCCGCACGGATTTCAAGCCATGTCGCAGTCGCTTCTCGCAACGCGCCGTTTCGCGCCCCTGTTCTGGCGCCAGTTCTTCGCGGCCTTCAACGACAATTTCCTCAAGAACGCGCTCGTTTTGCTGATCCTCTTCAAGATCGGCGGGGATGCGGGCGCTTCGCTCGTGACCCTTGCGGGGGCGCTTTTCATCGCGCCCTTCTTCCTGCTGTCCGGCCTGGGCGGCGAACTCGCCGACAAATACGACAAGGCGCTGATCGCCCGCCGTCTCAGCCTAGCGGAAATCGGCGTCGCTAGCGTCTCCGCCACGGGCTTTGTTCTGGGCGACGTTCCGACGCTCTTTGCGGCATTGGTTCTGTTCGGAATTACGGGCGCGTTGTTCGGCCCCGTGAAATACGGCATCCTGCCCGATCATCTGACCCGCGAGGAATTGCCGGCCGGCAACGCGCTCGTCGAAAGCGCGACCTTCATCGCCATTCTCACCGGCACGATCGCCGGCGGTTTCGCGATGGAGTCGCATGGCGACATCGCCTTCGCTGTCGGGATCATGGTCGTCGCCGTCGCGAGCTACGCCGCCGCCTGGTTCATTCCCCCGACGCAGAGCGCCGCCGCCGGGCTGAGGATCGACGCCAACATCTTTCGCTCGACCTACCGCCTGCTGCGCGTGCTGCGCGCCGACCGGACGCTGTCGCGCCTCACCGGCGTGACCAGCCTCTTCTGGCTCTTCGGCTCCATCGCAATGTCACTGATGCCGCCGCTCGTGACGCATGTGCTGCATGGTTCGGAAAGCGTCGTCACGATCCATCTCGCCGTCTTCGCCATCGCCATCGCCGTGGGCTCCGGCCTCGCCGCCTTCCTGCTGCATGGCAGGATCGTGCTTCTGCCGGCCGCCGTCGGCTCGGCGATCATCGCCTTCGTATCCGGCGATCTCGGCCTTTCGCTGCTGCTGCAGCCGATGCATGAGGGCGCCGCCGATCTCGGCCCCGCCGCCTATTTCGCGCAGCCCGGCGCCTGGCGCGCGACGATCGATCTCGGCCTTCTCGCGCTCGCCGGCGGCCTGATGATCGTTCCCGCCTTCGCCGCCATTCAGGCGCAGAGCGAACCGTCGGAGCGCGCCCGCACGGTCGCGGCGGTCAATGTGCACAACGCCGCCTTCATGGCCATCGGCGGACTGGCCGTCGCCGGCCTGCAGAGCTACGGCGTCTCGCTCGCGCATCTTCTCATCGGCATGGCCGTCGTCGCGTTGCTGTCGGCGGTCTGGATCTGGAAGGCGGTCGTCAGGAACCCCTTGCTCGACGTCCTCTCGATCTTCTTTCGCGCCTTCTACCGGCTGGAGGTGAAGGGACTGGAGAATTTCGAGAAGGCGGGGCCCAATCCCATCGTCGCGCTCAATCATGTGAGCTTTCTGGACGCGGCGGCGATTCTCTCCGTCATGCCGAAGGAGCCCGTTTTCGCCATCGACCACGGCATTTCGCAGCGCTGGTGGGTGAAGCCCTTCCTGAAACTCACCCGCGCCATTCCGCTCGATCCGTCGAAGCCGCTCGGCACGCGCACGCTGGTCAACGCCGTGAAGGCGGGCGATCCGCTGGTGATCTTTCCCGAAGGGCGCCTCACCGTCACCGGAAGCCTGATGAAGGTCTATGACGGCGCCGGGCTGATCGCCGAGAAATCCGGCGCCATGGTCGTGCCCGTGAGGATCGACGGTCCCGAGGCGACGATGTTCTCGCGCCTCACCCGCGAACAGGCGCGCCGCCGCTGGTTCCCGAAATTCACGCTGACGGTTCAGGAGCCGGTGCGCCTCACCGTCGATGACGAGCTGAAGGGCAAGGCGCGGCGCATGGCCGCCGGCGCGGCGCTCTATCAGATCATGTCGGATCTCATCTTCCGCACGACGAGGACGGACGAGACATTATTCGAGGCGGTGGTCCGCGCCGCCGACAAGCACGGTTTTTCGCGCGTCGCGCTCGAAGACCCGATCACGGGCAAGCTCACCTATCGCAAGATCCTCGTCGGCGCGCGCGCGCTCGGCGAGAAGATCGCCGCCTATGGACAGCCGGGCGACGCAATCGGAATCATGTTGCCCAACGCCAATGGCGCGGGGGTCGCCTTCCTCGCCGTGACGTCGGCGGGCCGCGCGCCGGCGATGATCAATTTCACCGCGGGCGCCGCGAATATTCTCTCGGGCTGCGAAGCGGCCCAGGTGAAGACCATTCTCACCTCGCGCGGCTTCATCGAGAAAGGCAAGCTGGAAAAGCTCGTCGCCGCGATCGAGGAGAAGGTCCAGCTGGTCTATCTCGAAGATATCCGCGCAACGATCGGGCTTTTCGACAAGCTGCGCGCCATGCTGCGCTTCACCAAGCCCGTCGTTGCGCGCAAGCCGGACGACATGGCCGCCATTCTCTTCACCTCGGGCTCGGAGGGCGCGCCCAAGGGCGTCGCGCTTTCGCACCGGAACATGCTGGCGAACGCCGCGCAGGCGGCGGCGCGCATCGACTTCGGCCGCGCCGACAAGGTCTTCAACGTGCTGCCGATCTTCCACAGCTTCGGGCTGACGATCGGCTTCATGCTTCCGCTGATCTCGGGCGTGCCGGTTTATTTCTATCCCTCGCCGCTGCATTACCGCATCGTGCCGGAGCTGGTTTACGGAACCAACGCGACGATCCTTTTCGGCACGGACACATTCCTCGCCGGCTATGCGCGTTCCGCCCACGCCTATGACTTCCGCTCGATACGCTATGTGGTCGCGGGCGCGGAGCCGGTGAAGCAGTCGACGCGCGACGTGTGGAGCGAGAAATTCGGCATAAGGATTCTGGAAGGCTACGGCGTCACGGAGACGGCGCCGGTGCTTGCGCTCAACACGCCGATGTTCAACAAATTCGGCACGGTCGGAAGACTCATGCCCGGCGTCGATTACAGGCTCGAAACCGTGCCGGGCGTCGAGGAAGGCGGACGTCTGCTGGTTCGCGGCCCCAATGTGATGATGGGCTATCTCAAGGCCGACAGGCCCGGCGTGCTGCAACCGCCGGAGGGCGGCTGGTACGACACGGGCGACATCGTCACGATCGACGCGCAGGGCTTCGTCACGATCAAGGGACGCGCCAAGCGTTTCGCCAAGATCGGCGGCGAGATGGTCTCGCTCGCCGCGATCGAGCAGCTCGCCGCGGAGCTCTGGCCCAAGGCGATCTCCGCCGCCGCCACCGAGGTCGATCCGCGCAAGGGCGAACGCATCGTGCTCGTCACGCAGGAGAAGAACGCGACGCGCGCCGATTTCCAGGCCTACGCCAAGTCGAAAGGCGCCGCCGATCTGATGGTCCCGGCCGAAGTTCTGGTCGTCGAGAAGGTGCCGCTGCTCGGCTCCGGCAAGCTCGATTTCGCCGGCGTGACGAAGATGGTGCGCGACCGCGGCCGCTACATGGCGAACGGCCCGCGCCTGCCCAATGGCCTGCTCGGACGCATCGACGGGAGCGTGGCGATCTCGGCGTGAAGCGTCTTTTGAGCGAAGCGGAAACCGGTTCGCGTGAACAAATGCGTTGACGGAAGAAAGACGGGGGGCTCTCCCCTTCTATCCGAAGGGGAAAGAGTCGAGCGTCAGCTCCAGAACGGCGCCAGCTCCTTCAGCCGCTTCTCGCTTTCCCGCGCATGTTCGACGCCGGCCCGCGCCGCATGGGCGAACCAGCCGCGCACGAAGGCTGACGCGCGCATCGTCACGCCGCCGTCCCCGGCGTCGATCTCGTCGAGCAGCGGCGTCACCGTCTCCATGTCGTTGAAGGCGCCGAGTCCGTCCTGCAATTCGGCGAGCGCGCGGGAAAATCTGCGCGCGCCGCGCCGATGCGGGAAAAGGCTCTGGAAAAACTCCGCGCCATAGCGCGCCTTTTTCAGCGCGATGCGCGCCTGGTGACGATCCTCGGGCGACAGATCAGCCAGTCCCCTGCTTTTTTTCATCACGCGCTTGCGCAGCCGCGTCAGCGCCGCTTGCGCGAAGCCTTTCGCAGAGCCCTCGTCGCGCGCGTCCGCCGCCGCATTCCAGTCGCGCAGCTCGATCGCCGCCCGGAACTCCGCGACGAATTGCACCGCCTGCGTTTCGTCGAGCTTGGCGCGCGCCTGCGCATAGGCCGTCGCGCGGCGCGACGCCACGGCGTCGAGCAGCGCAAAGAAACTCGGCTCCTGCTCAAAGGCCGCGCGCGGGCCGGCCTCGAGCATCTCGCGAAACACGTCCCAATCTCGCGCGGCGCCGAGAACGGACGCAATCGCCTTCGCGCGCTCGCGCGCGGCGTCTAACGCCGGTCCCGAAAGCGCGTTGCGGAACAGGCCGATGGCGGCGCGCAGCCGGCGCAGCGCCACCCGCATCTGGTGGACGCATTCCGGATCTTCCTGCGCCCGTAACGCTCTTGCATTGGCTTCGAACTGGTCGAGCGCGGAGAGGAAGACGCAAATCGCGGCGTCCTCCGTCGAGTCCTCGGGAGCGAGTTTTACTGGCCGCGCCTTCTGCGGTCCGGCTGACGCGGGCCCGGCCACGACGTCGCGCCGCGGCGCCGATCCCTCGGCGGCGGGAGACTCCCGGGCCTCCGCCGAACGCTTCATGTCCGAACCTCCGCGTTTCGCGCCCCGAAACTGAAACGAAGCTTGCGTCACAATCAAGCGTGGCCGCGGCGGGAGGCGAGACGGAGCGCCCGAAAGCCGCGCGCCGGCCGGGGCGATCGAAAGCCGCGGTCCCGCCGGGCTTGATTATCACACCCACTCTTGCTTTATCGCAGCGCAACAATCATTCCCGCAGGAGACCCGCCCATGTCCGTCTGGCCCGTCTATGGCAAAATCACCGGCCCGATCGTTCTGATCGGATTCGGCTCCATCGGGCGCGGCATCCTGCCCCTGATCGAGCGCCATTTCGACTTCGACAAGAGCCGCTTCACGGTCATCGATCCCGTCGACACGCACCGTCGCCTGCTCGACGAGCGCGGCGTCGCCTTTATCAAGACCGGCCTCACGCCGGAGAACTACCGCGAGGTGCTGACGCCGCTCCTGACCAAGGGCGACGGACAGGGCTTCATCGTCAATCTCTCGGTCGACGTCTCCTCGCTCGCCATCATGCAGCTAGCGCGCGAACTGAAGGCGCTTTATGTCGACACGGTCGTCGAGCCCTGGCCCGGCTTCTATTTCGACAAGAGCAAGGGTAACGAAGGCCGCACCAATTACGCCCTGCGCGAGACGGTCCTCGAGGAGCGTCGCAAGAATCCGGGCGGCTCCACCGCCGTTTCCTGCGTCGGCGCCAACCCCGGCATGGTTTCCTGGTTCGTGAAGCAGGCGCTGGTGAACATCGCCAAGGACACGGGCGTCCTCGACCGGGAGCCGACGACCCGCGCCGAATGGGGCGCGCTGGCGCAGAAGCTCGGGCTCAAGGGCGTCCACATCGCCGAGCGCGACACGCAGCGCGCCCGCGACCCGAAGCCCCGCAACGTCTTCGTCAACACATGGTCAGTCGAGGGCTTCGTCTCCGAAGGCATGCAGCCCGCCGAACTCGGCTGGGGCACGCATGAAAAGTCGCTGCCGGACATCGGCCGCACGCATTCGACGGGCTGCGGCGCGGCGATCTATCTGCTCTCTCCTGGCGCCAACACGCGCGTGCGCTCGTGGTGCCCGACGCCGGGGCCGCAATACGGCTTCCTCGTCACGCACAATGAGTCGATCTCGATCGCCGACTATCTCACCGTGCGCGACGCCTCCGGCAAGGCCGTCTATCGCCCGACCTGCCATTACGCCTATCACCCGGCCGACGACGCGGTGCTCTCGCTGCACGAGATGTTCGGGCAGGCCGGGAAGATGCAGGACAGCTGGAAGATTCTCGACGAGAACGAGATCGTCGACGGGATCGACGAACTGGGCGTGCTGCTCTATGGCCATGCCAAGAACGCCTATTGGTACGGCTCGCAGCTTTCGATCGAGGAGACGCGCGACCTCGCTCCCTACCAGAACGCGACCGGCCTGCAGGTCGCCTCCGCCGCGCTCGCCGGCATGGTCTGGGCGCTCGAGAATCCGGAGGCCGGAATCGTCGAGGCCGACGAGGTCGACTACAAGCGCTGCCTTGAAGTGCAACTGCCCTATCTCGGCCCCGTGAAAGGCTATTACACCGACTGGACGCCGCTCGAGGGCCGCCCCGGCCTCTTCCCGGAGGACATCGACGAGAGCGATCCCTGGCAGTTCAAAAACATTCTGGTGCGCTGAAGCCGCAAAAAAAGCCGATCCGCTTACGCGCGCGCCGCCTCGCAAGGGGCGGCGCGTTTTTTATTGCCGGAACGAATCCGCCGAACGCCTCTTGCGTCCCGAAATTTTGTTCTATAATTGTTCTTTATTCTGGTTATGTTCCGCAGCGGCAGGTCGAGCCATGGCGGGGCATGGAAGTCCCCAGTGAGTTGCGTTGCGTGTTGCGACTGCGTGGGAGGCCCGGGCTGTCGCGCGCTTTCGTCGCGACGGAGCGAGGGCCTCCCGTCACTGTCACGGAACGGGTGGAGTTCGTCATGGGCCATTTGGCGGAAATTGCGCCAGACGCGGGGGCGCGGATCGGCGGGTTGATCGACGCCGAGCGCCGGCGCGGACGCGGCGCGGTCTCGAAGCGCAGCGGGCGCTTTGAAAAGGAGACCCGCGAGGAAATCGACGACGGCTGGGGCGCGCTCGGAACGCTGGACGCACTGAAGACCAATATTCACGTCGAGAAGCCGCGTTCGATCATCACCAAGAACGATTCGCGCGACATTTCCTTCGATCGCTCGATCAATCCCTATCGCGGTTGCGAGCATGGCTGCGTCTATTGTTTCGCACGGCCAACGCACGCGTATATGGGCCTGTCTCCCGGCCTCGATTTCGAAACGGAAATCTTCGTCAAGGACGGCGCGGCGCAGATTCTCGAGCGCGAATTGTCGGCGCCGAACTATGTCCCGAAGATGATCGCCATCGGCTCCAACACCGACCCCTATCAGCCGGCGGAAAGACGCCACCGCGTGATGCGCTCGATTCTCGAAGTGCTGGCGCGCGCGAAACATCCGGTCGGCATTGTGACGAAATCAGCGCTGGTGCTGCGCGATCTCGATCTGCTCGCGCCCATGGCCGAGCAGGGCCTGGTGAAAGTCGCGCTGTCGGTGACGACGCTCGATCCGCGTCTTGCGCGCATCATGGAGCCGCGCGCCGCGACGCCCGAGCGCCGGCTCGACGCCATCGAGAAGCTGGCCGCGGCCGGCGTTCCCGTCGCCGTGATGACCGCGCCGATCATACCGGCTGTCAATGACGAGGAGATCGAGACGATCCTGACCCGCGCCCACGCCGCGGGGGCGCGGGAGGCGGGCTATATCATGCTGCGCCTGCCGCTCGAACTGCGCGACATTTTCAGCGAGTGGCTCGTCGCCAATTTTCCCGACAAGGCGCGGCGCGCCCTGTCGCTCGTGCGCTCCACGCGCGGCGGGAAAATCTACGACGCCGCCTTCGGCAAGCGCATGACCGGCGACGGCCCTTACGCCTGGATGATCGGGCGCCGATTTGAGGTCGCCTCCAAGCGCCTCGGCTTTTCGCAGACGCGACTGCGGACCGATCTCTTCGAACCGCCGCGGCGCGCGCCGCAGCAGCTCGCGTTGTTTTGAGCGCGGCTGGAGCGCGTTCAGGAAAAGTGCAGGCGGTTTTCCGCTTGAACGCGCGACAGAAAATGAAGCGAGAGCAGATTCGGAGAATTCAAATTCGCCGAATTTGCCCTAGTGCTTCAATGAAAAGAAGAAACGCAGCAGCACGATGAGCGCCGCGACGGCGGCGACGCCGAACAGGCCGTAGAAAATCTGCATCGTGGCGCTCAACAGCGGGCGGCGCCCCCCATAGCTCCCCGGCGTGGAGCGATCGACCGTCGATTCGGCCAGGAAGCGATAGGTCGCCACACGGCGCGGCGTGTTCTCGCCAATGATGTAGGAGGCGAATTCCTGATCGTTCGGCGCGCGGCCGTTCTGGCTCTCGAAAGCGCGCATCCAGTCGATCTTGTTCTGCTTGTAAAGCGAATAGGCGACGAGGCCGATGATGTCGTCGTCGCCCGAGACGAGTTTTCGAAAGACCCCATTGTGCTCCGCATCGTTTGTGATCGGCGGGGCCGGCGCGGCGCCCGAGACCGCCGGAAGCGCCTTTTCCTTCGGATAAGTCGCCGCTTCGACCGACTTTTCGGTTGCCATGCCCATAGTCGCCGCGCTTTGCTGTTCCATAAGATGCCTCCTGCGCTCCTTGCCCGCCTCGCCCCGCCGCACGGGGCCGATTCTCGCCAGGCCACGCCTTCCGGCGCTTGTTTGCATTTCTTTAGCAAAGCTGAAGCTGAACCGGAAAGACCTCTGTGAACGGCGGTTTCTCCCCATGATTTCGATGGGCCCGGATTTTCGTCTCGAAGGCCGGCTGCGTCGGCAAGGCGTTTGGCCTGTCGCCGGCGTCGACGAGGTCGGCCGTGGTCCCCTCGCCGGCCCCGTGGCGGCGGCGGCGGTCATTCTCGATCCCGCCCGCCTGCCGCTTGGCGTGAATGATTCGAAGGCTCTCGGCCCGAGGGAACGCGAGGCCGCCTTCGAGAGAATTCTGTCCACCGCGCAAGCGGTCAGCGTCGCCTTCGTCACGCCCCCGGAAATCGACGCGATGAACATCCGGCAGGCGTCTCTCGCCGCCATGGCGCGCGCGGTCGCCGGACTTTCGCTGGCGCCCGCCTTCGTGCTCGTCGACGGGCGCGATCCGCCGCCGCTGGCCTGCCACTGCCGCGCCATCGTCAAGGGCGACGCCCTGGCGCTGTCCATCGCCGCCGCGTCCATCGTCGCAAAGGTCGCGCGCGACGGCATGATGCGGCGGCTGGCGGCGGCCTATCCCGACTATGGTTTCGAGACCAACGCCGGCTACGGCGCGAGGCGTCATCTCGACGCGCTGGAGAGGATAGGGCCTACTCCCGTGCATCGTTTCAGTTTTGCGCCGTTACGCGACAAGTCCTGAGGGGCGCTGGAAACCTTCTGATAACCTTTTCTTTTCCTTAAGATATCCGTTCGAAAAAGAGACGGTAGCGCCCACGCTTCCTATACGCGGCTTTTACCTCGTTCCGGCATCATCGCACGTGTTGGTAGCGTATGTGGTGTTGAGTGAATGAGTAGCGCGCGCGTCGGGGCGGCCCGCCTCCAAACCCGGATCAAGGTCACGCGTACCGGGTCTTCCATTGCAGGGCCGCCCCGCGCGATGTCGGCGCGAAACGCCATATTGCAGGGTGACTGCGTCGAGCTGATGCGGGGCCTGCCCCATGAGAGCGTCGATCTCGTCTTCGCGGATCCGCCCTATAATCTCCAGCTCGCCAGCAAGCTTACCCGGCCGGATCAGAGCCTCGTCGACGCGGTCGACGACGACTGGGACAAATTCGCCGATTTCGCGACCTACGACGCTTTCACCCGAGACTGGCTGTCGGCCGCGCGGCGCGTGATGAAGCCTTCGGCGACGATCTTCGTCATCGGCTCCTATCACAACATATTCCGCGTCGGCGCGATCATGCAGGATCTGGGATTCTGGATTCTGAACGACATCGTCTGGCGCAAGAACAATCCGATGCCGAATTTCCGCGGCCGCCGGTTCACCAACGCCCATGAAACGATGATCTGGGCGGCGCGCGACGCCTCGGCGAAGAGCTACACTTTCAATTACGAAGCGCTGAAGGCCGGCAATGAAGATTGCCAGATGCGCTCCGACTGGCTGCTGCCGATCTGCACCGGAGCCGAACGCCTCAAGGACGCGGAGGGACGCAAGGCCCATCCGACGCAAAAGCCCGAGACGCTGCTCGCGCGCGTGATTCTTTCCGCCTCCAACGCGGGCGATCTCGTGCTCGACCCCTTCTTCGGCTCCGGCACGACGGGCGCCGTCGCAAAGCGCCTGCGGCGCGATTTCCTCGGTCTGGAGCGCGACCCCGTCTATGCGAAGGCGGCCAATGCGCGAATCGCCGAGATCGAGCCCCTGCCGGAGCACGCCGTCTCTGTCGCGCCGTCGAAACGCGCCGAACCGCGAATCGCTTTCGCGAGCCTCGTCGAGTCAGGGCTCATCGCCCCCGGCGCGAGATTGACGGATTTGAAGAAGCGCCATGTCGCAATGGTGCGCGCCGACGGGACGCTCTCGCTATCGGGCTTCATCGGCTCGATTCACAAGACCGGCGCATTGGCGCAGGGTCTTCCGGCCTGCAACGGCTGGACCTTCTGGCATTACGAGAAGGCCGACGGACTGGTGGCGCCCATCGATGAGCTGCGCGCGCAGATGCGCGACCATATGCGCGGCGCAGCGGAATAGGCCTCGAGCCGGGCGTCGCCGTCGTTCACCTCGAAGGGTGGAACATCTGGCAATGCGGCCTTGTGGCGAGCCGTCGCAGCGCAAACTGCACGACCGCGCGCGTCATGGGATCGTCGATGAGGCGGTAGGCGCTCCAGAGTTTCAAAACGGCGGCCTCCCGCCTGCGCTCCTCTTTCGCGCGCGCCAACCGATCTGGCATGTCTGTGGCGTATTTTGAAGCGCTGGTATTTTCCGCTCGAGTCATCGACCTCGCCCCTTGGGAATTCGACCGAACCGCTACGCCGATGTAAGGCATTGGTTCAGCAAGGGAAATTTAGCGACGAGCGGATGCGGCCGGCACCTCCCAAAAATGGGGGGCCGGGATCAGCCCCGGCCCCGAACCAATCGGAAAAGCGGCCTGCGCCTCAGGCGAGGAATCCGGCGTAAAAGCCCACGAGCAGCACGACGCCGATGAATCCGCGATAGGCGACGAAGGGCCATGCCGAGAAGCGCTCCAGAATGCGGAGCAGGCCCCAGATCGCGACAAAGGCCGAGATCGACGCGACGAAAAGGCCAAGCGTCAGCACCGACCAGCCGTGGAAGTCGAGATGCGCCTTGTGAAGCTCCCAGAGCTCCTTGAGGCCCGCGAGCGCGATGGCCGGCAGGCCGAGCAAGAAGGAAAAGCGCGCCGCCTCCTCGCGCTTGAGGTCGAGGAACAGCGCGGCGGTGAGCGTCGAGCCGGAGCGGGAGACGCCCGGGATCAGCGCGCCGACCTGCGCGAAGCCGACGATCATCGCGTCCTTGAGGCTCACATGGTCGAGCGTGCGCTTGTGGTTGCAGTAGAGCTCCGCGATCGCGAGCAGCGCCGCCATGACGATGCAGGAAATGCCGATGACCGGCAGGGAGCGCAGCGGCGAACCGCAGGTGTTCAGCGTATGCGAGAGGAGAATGCCCGCAACGCCGATCGGCACGGTCGCAAAGCCGATCCACATCACGAAGCGGAAGGTCCAGTCGTTGAAGTCCCGCCGCCGGATCGCCTGTATGGAGCCGACCGCGAGGGTGCGGATGTCGCTCCAGAAATAGCTGACGACCGCCGCGAGCGCGGCGAGCTGCATGGCGGCCGAAAACGCCGAGCCCGGGTCCTTCCAGCCGAGCAGCGCCGGGACGATGCGCATATGCGCGGTCGAGGAAATCGGCAGGAGCTCGGTGATGCCCTGCACGACGCCGAGCGCCGCCACTTTTATATAGCCGAGGTCGACGAAACCGGTGTCGAGACCATTGGTGCAAGCCGTCGCCATCTGTTCTCCCGTCGGAAACTTGTTGCGCGCAATGGTTGCGCGCGGCGCGCTATGGAATTTTCACCATTTGCGCAATTTGGTTAACGGAGCGCAAAGAATGGCGCGAGGAACCGCGCGATCACCTGAACAGCGCCAGCGCCTTGATCGCCGTCATCGACACGCCCCAGGCGAGCGGAATTCCCACTGCGGCCCAGGCGAAGATCAGCAACGCCGAGAACCCGCCCGCCGCGCCCTTCTGCGGCGACGTCGGCGCGGCCGCGGCGATCGCCTCAGGCTCGAGCGCCTCCTCGACAAAATCCTCGAAATCCGCGTGGATGTCGTCGTCCTGCTCGCGCACCTGCGCGACGGTGATCTTCTTCTCCGCCGCCACTTCCTCATCGGTCATGTAATATTTCTCCGCGACCGGGCGGACGAGGAGATTGCAGGCGAGACCGACGAGCAGCAGGCCCGCGAGCACATACATGGTCTGGTTATAAGCGGCGCCGCGCGGCGCGCCCGTCGCGAGCTGAAATTCGCGGATGTAATTGACCAGCACCGGCCCAAGCACGCCCGCCGTCGACCAGGCGGTCAGCAGGCGCCCATGGATCGCGCCAACATGATGCGTGCCGAACACATCCGCGAGATAGGCGGGAATCGTCGAGAAACCGCCGCCATACATGGTGATGATGACCGCGAAGAGCAGCACGAAAAGGGCGACGGCGCCGCCCTTCGCCGCGAAGGGAACGGCGGCGTAGAGCAGGAAGCCGACGATGAAGAAGATCGCATAGGCGCCCTTGCGCCCGAGGACATCCGAGGCCGAAGCCCAGCCGATGCGCCCGCCGATGTTGCAAAGGCTCAGGAGGCCGGTGAAGCCGGCCGCAATGGCGGCGATCTGCTTCTTCTGGTCAGCGTTCAGTTCGTCGAAACCGACGTCGAGGCCGATGAGACGGCCGCCGAAGACTTCCTGAAGCATTGGAGACGCCATGCCGAGCACGCCGATGCCGGCCGAGACATTGAGGCAGAGCACGCCCCAAAGGAGCCAGAACTGCGGAGTCTTCCAGGCCGTGTCGAGATGCACATGGCGATGCGTCACCATGGCGTTGGCGGCGGGCGACGGCGGCGTCCAGCCTTCCGGCGTCCAGCCGTCGGGCGGCACGCGATAACCGAGAGCGCCGGCGACCATGAAGATGAAATA
The DNA here is from genome assembly GCF_000188155.2 of Methylocystis sp. ATCC 49242. Taxonomy (NCBI): domain Bacteria; kingdom Pseudomonadati; phylum Pseudomonadota; class Alphaproteobacteria; order Hyphomicrobiales; family Methylocystaceae; genus Methylocystis; species Methylocystis sp. ATCC 49242. The sequence continues at coordinate 3,134,168 of NZ_KE124774.1, read as the reverse complement.
AACGCCGGCCAGCGCCACGAAGGTCTGCCAGACGCCGGGAGAGATCGGCGTCGCGAAAAAACCCATCAGTTTGTCGGCGAGCGGCGCGCCGATCATGGCGCCGCCGCCAAAGCCCATGATGGCGAGTCCCGTCGCGAGGCCGCGCCGGTCGGGAAACCATTTGATGAGCGTCGAGACGGGCGAGATGTAGCCAAGCCCGAGTCCGACCCCGCCGATGACGCCGGATCCGAGCCACAGCATCCAGATCTGATGCAGGTGGACGCCGAGCGCGGAGATCAGCAACCCGCCGCACCAGCAGAAGGCGGCGGCAAGACCCGCCTTGCGCGGCCCCGCCGTCTCCAGCCAGTGGCCGAAGATGGCGGCCGATGAGCCGAGCAGCACGAAAAACAGCGTGAAGGTCCAGCCCAGCCAGCTGATTTTCCAGTCGCAATCCGTCGCGACGATGGTCGGCAAGAAGCCGAGGTCAGCGGGGCATTCCTTCGGCGCGGCGCCGCCGACGACGCGGGACAGCGGCAACCAGAAGACGCTGAATCCATAGGCCATGCCGATGCACAGATGGATCGCCAGCGCGGCCGGGGGCACGAGCCAGCGATTGAAGGTCGGCGAGGCGATGGTCCGTTCGCGGCTCAGAAAATGCGGTTGCTGCGAAACGGCCATATCCATCCTCTCAACCCCTTTCCGGCGCATGCGATATCCGCGCCGAGGCTACGCTCGGTTCGATTACAGGAACGCCTTGATCATCTGCTGATAGCTTGCAGTGGCCGAGTGATCAATGAATTGGCGACATTCTGGCTGGAGCGCGGCCGACAGCCTTCATATTCGGACCCATATCCTGTCGGAGTCGATCTGCCGGTCGATCGCCGCCAGCGTGAGATGACGGCAGGCGCCGCGCCGGAGGCGCGCGCGAGGGTTGCGCTCCCCGGCCGCGCGATCACGCGCGGCCGACTGTTTCGGGCCGGTTTCGGGATCATGCGACTCCGGCCCGGAACATGTCTTGCGGGAGCGACCTTTTGGGAACGCCGCGTCAGACGACGCTGCGCTCGATGATCTGCGCCAGGTCCGTCATGATCACGTTGAGGTCGTAATTCTTCGGCGTATAGACCGCCGCGACCCCCGATTCGAGGAGAAGCTTCTCATCGTCCGGCGGAATGATGCCGCCGACGACGAGCGGCGCCGCGACGCCCTCCTCCTTCATCAGCCGCATGACTTCATGCGCGAGCGTCACATGCGAGCCGGAGAGGATGGAGAGGCCGATGCAGTGGACGCCCTCCTTCTTCGCGGTTTCGACGAGTTCGGCAGGCGTCGAGCGGATGCCGGCGTAGATGACGTCGAAGCCCGCGTCCCGCGCGCGCACGGCGATCTGCTCGGCGCCGTTGGAGTGGCCGTCGAGGCCCGGCTTGCCGACGAGGAACTTGGCGCGCTTGCCGATCTTCTGAGACACGCGCTCGACTTCGCCGCGCACCTTGTCGAGCTGGCCACCGACCTGGCGCGCCGTGGAGGAAACGCCCGTCGGCGCGCGGTATTCCCCGAAAACCCCGCGAAGCACACTGCCCCACTCGCCCGTCGTAACGCCGGCTTTCGCCGCCGCGATGGAGGGCTCGACCATGTTGCGGCCTTCCTTGGCGGCGCGGGCGAGCTCCTCGATCGCGGCCTGCGCGGCCTTGTTGTCGCGGCTGTCGCGCCAGGCCTTCAGGCGGGTGATCTGGTCGGCCTCGACGCCCTCCGGCACGACCATGATGGCGTCGCTGCCCGAGGCGAGCGGCGAGGGCTCGGTCGAGGTGAATTTGTTGACGCCGACGACAGTCTGTTCGCCGGCCTCGATCGCCTCGAGGCGCGCGGTGTTGGACTCGACGAGCTTCGACTTCATGTAGCCGATCTCGACCGCGGCGGCGGCGCCGCCGAGTTCGTCGATCTTCCTCAGCTCGGCCATCGCCTCGGCCTTCAGCTCCGCGACCTTGCGGGCGATCTCCGGATTGCCGTCGAAAATGTCGCCATATTCAAGGAGATCCGTCTCATAGGCCATGATCTGCTGCATGCGCAGCGACCATTGCTGATCGAAGGGACGCGGCAGGCCCAGCGCCTCGTTCCAGGCGGGCAACTGCACGGCGCGGGCGCGGGCGTTCTTGGATAGGACCACCGCGAGCATCTCGATAAGAATACGGTAGACGTTGTTCTCGGGCTGCTGCTCTGTGAGGCCCAGCGAATTGACCTGCACGCCGTAGCGGAAACGGCGCAGCTTCTCGTCCTTCACGCCGTAGCGGTCGCGGGTGATCTCGTCCCACAGCTCGACGAAGGCGCGCATCTTGCACAGCTCGGTGACGAAGCGCATGCCCGCGTTGACGAAGAAGGAGATGCGCCCCACGACCTGCGCGAACTCCTCGTCCGACAACCCCGCCGCCTTCACGCCGTCGAGAATGGCCACCGCCGTCGCCAGCGCATAGGCCAGCTCCTGCGACGGCGTCGCGCCGGCTTCCTGCAGATGGTAGGAGCAGACGTTCATCGGATTGAATTTCGGGCATTCCTTCGTGGTGAAGAGAATGAGGTCCTGCGTGAGCCGCAGCGACTGCGCGGGCGGAAAGACGTAGGAGCCGCGCGAGAGATATTCCTTGATGATGTCGTTCTGGGTCGTGCCCTGCAGCTTCGAGCGCGGCGCGCCCTGCTCTTCCGCGGTCGCGATATAGAGCGCCATCAGCCACACGGCGGTGGCGTTGATGGTCATGGAGGTGTTCATCTCGCCGAGCGGAATGCCCTCGAAAAGAGTGCGCATGTCGCCCAGATGCGAGACCGGAACGCCAACCTTGCCGACTTCGCCGCGCGACAGGATATGGTCGCTGTCGTAGCCGGTCTGGGTGGGCAGGTCGAAGGCGATGGAGAGGCCCGTCTGTCCCTTCGCGAGGTTGGAGCGGTAAAGACGGTTCGAAGCCGCCGCCGTCGAGTGACCGGCGTAGGTTCGAAACATCCAGGGCTTGTCGCGGCGCGGGGCGGTCTTCTCGATCATCGGGCGTGTCCTCCGCCGTGTGCGATAGCACAGACCGCTGTTTTGACAAGATACGGCATGGTCGCGCGGCGAGGCTCGGCCCTCAAGCGAAACCATCGCGAAAACCTGCCCACACATCGGAATTTTAGGGCTATTCGGGGCGTCGCGGGCCTATTATAAGCTCGCCCGGGATTTTGTCGCGCCGCAACTCAACGGGGGAGGAGCCTGACCTTGAGCGAGAAAAAAGACCTCTACGAACTGGGCGAGATTCCGCCGCTCGGCCATGTTCCGAAGAACATGTACGCCTGGGCGATCCGCAAGGAGCGCCATGGGCCGCCGGACAAGGCGATGCAGCTGGAGGTCGTGCCGACGTGGGAACTCGACAGCCACGACGTGCTGGTTCTCGTGATGGCGGCGGGCGTCAACTACAATGGCGTCTGGGCCTCGCTCGGCGAGCCGATCTCTCCGCTCGACGGCCACAAGCACCCCTATCATATCTGCGGCTCCGACGCCTCGGGCATAGTCTGGGCCGTCGGCTCCAAGGTGAAGCGCTGGAAGGTCGGCGACGAAGTCATCATCCACTGCAACCAGGATGACGGCGACGACGAGGAGTGCAACGGCGGCGACCCGATGTTCTCTACCTCTCAGCGCATTTGGGGATATGAAACGCCGGATGGCTCCTTCGCCCAGTTCTGCCGCGCGCAGGACCGCCAGCTCATGGAGCGCCCCAAGCATCTCAGCTGGGAAGAGGCTGCCTGCTATACGCTGACGCTCGCCACCGCCTACCGCATGCTATTCGGCCATGCGCCGCATCAGCTCAAGCCCGGCGACAATGTGCTGGTCTGGGGCGCCTCGGGCGGCCTCGGCGTCTTCGCCGTGCAGCTCTGCGCGGCCTCGGGCGCCAACGCCATCGGCGTCATCTCCGACGAGTCGAAGCGCGAATACGTCATGTCGCTCGGCGCCAAGGGCGTGATCAATCGCAAGGACTTCAAGTGCTGGGGCCAGCTCCCCAAGGTCAATTCGCCCGAATTCAACGAATGGACCAAGGAAGCGCGCAAATTCGGCAAGGCGATCTGGGACATCACTGGCAAGAAGGATGTCGACATCGTCTTCGAGCATCCGGGCGAGGCGACTTTCCCGGTGTCCTGCCTCGTCGCCAAGCGTGGCGGCATGGTGGTGTTCTGCGCCGGCACCTCCGGCTTCAATATCACCTTCGACGCCCGATATGTGTGGATGCGCCAGAAGCGCATCCAGGGCTCGCATTTCGCGCATCTGAAGCAGGCGTCGGCCGCCAACCGCTTCGTGCTCGATCGCCGCGTCGACCCCTGCATGTCGGAAGTCTTCTCCTGGGAGAAGATCCCGGAAGCGCACATGAAGATGTGGCGCAACGAACATGCGCCGGGCAACATGGCCGTGCTCGTCATGTCGCCGGAGCCGGGACTGCACACCGTCGAGGACGTGGTCGAGGCCTATAACAAGAAGAAGTAACGGCCAACGTCCTTTCGCTCATTTTGCGGCGCGTCGGGAAACCGGCGCGCCGTCTTGCTTGACGGGAGCCAAGGCGCGATGCACACTCGAGCCAAAGATCATACCCGACGTCCGGGCGAGGCCAAGCGCGCGGACGGAGAGGGCAAGGATGCGGCGATGCTGGAAGCGCGCAATTTAACGAAGCGGTACGACGGCGCTGCGTCTGCAGCGCTCGACGAGCTGAATTTGGCCGTCCCCGCTGGCGAGGTCTTCTGTCTGCTCGGCCCCAACGGCGCCGGCAAGACGACGACGGTCAATCTCTTCCTCGGTTTTCTCGAGCCCACGGAAGGGCAGGCGCTGGTCTGCGGCATCGACGCAGCGAAAGACCCGCTCGGCGCGCGGGCGAAACTCGCCTACATTCCCGAAACCGTGATGCTCTACGGCGCGCTGACCGGCGTCGAGAATCTGCAATATTTCACGGAGATTTCCGGCGCGCCGACGCCGCCGTCCGACCTCCTTCCGCTGCTCGCCGCCGCAGGTCTCCCCCGGGAAGCGGCGGAGCGCCCGGTGCGCGGCTACTCCAAGGGCATGCGCCAGAAGGTCGGCGTCGCCATCGCGCTCGCTCGCCGCGCGCAGGCGCTGGCGCTGGACGAACCCACCTCCGGCCTCGACCCGCTCGCGGCCAATGAATTCGCCGCGCTGGTGGAGCGGCTGCGCAGGGAGGGCATGGCGGTGCTGATGGTCACCCACGACCTCTTCCTCGCCAAGCAGTGCGGCACGAAGATCGGCATCATGGCGCAGGGAAAGCTCGCCAGCGTCTTCGGAGCTGACGACGTCGATCATCTCGGGCTCGAACGCGCCTATCTCGATCTCTTCCGGACGGGAGTCGCGGCGTGAGCGACCTCGCCTGTGCGCCGCTCCCGGCGGCGGCGCGACGCATGAATCACTGGAGCGTGATCCGCGCCGTGGCGTCCAAGGAGTGGAAAGAGCTTTCGCGCGACCGCCGGCTCGTCTGGCTCTGCGCCTTCGTCGTCGTGCTGATGCTCGCCGCGCTCGCCTTCGGCGCCGCCGAGAACGAGCGCCTCACGCGCGAGCGCGCGAACGCCGCCGCCGCCGACAGGATGCTCTGGACGAGCCAGGGCGCGAAGGACCCGCACGCCGCGGCGCATTTCGGCCAATACGCCTTCAAGCCGACAAGCCCGCTGGCGCTCGCCGATCCCGGCGTCGACGCCTATGCGGGCTCGGCCGTCTGGCTCGAGGCGCACAAGCAGAACGAGGCGCAGTTTCGCGCGGCGCGCGACCTCGGGGTCGGCGCCAGACTCGGCGGCCTGTCGCTCGCCTTCATCCTGCAGATCGTCGCGCCGCTGGTCGTGATCCTCATGGGCTTCGCGAGCCTCTCCGGCGAGCGGGAGAGCGGAACGCTGAAACAGCTCCTCGGCGTCGGCGCGCGCCCGCGCGACATTCTGGCGGGCAAGGCGCTCACGCTCGTTGGCGCGAGTTTCGCGCTGCTCGCGCCGGCTCTGGCCGGCGCGGCTGCGGCGCTGGCGCTGCTGACGGACGCGCGGCTGTCGCTCGCCGACCAGTTCCTGCGCCTCGGCGCGCTCGGTTTCGGCTATGCGGTCTATCTCGCGGGCTTCGCCCTGCTGACGCTCGGCGTCTCCGCGCTGTCGAAAAGCTCCCGCGCCGCGCTCGTCACGCTTCTCGCCTTCTGGCTCGTCAATTCCTTCATCGCCCCGCGCGTCGCGACGGATATTGCGCGCAGCCTCGCGCCGACCCCGACGGCGCAGGAGTTTCGCGCCGCGATCGCGAAGGACAAGGCGAAGACCTTCGGGCATGACGAGAGCCATCCCGCTTTCGCGGCTTTCCGCGACGAGACGCTCAGAAAATACGGCGTCGCCCGCATCGAGGATCTGCCGGTGAATTTCCGGGGCCTTTCGCTGCGCAAGGACGATGAAAACGGCTACCGGATCTTCGACCGCCACTATGGCGCGCTGCAGGCCGCCTTCGACCGTCAGGACGCCTTGCGCGCCGCGCCGGGCTTCCTTTTTCCGCTGCTGGCGCTGCGGCCCTTCTCGATGGCCTTCGCGGGCTCCGACAGCTGGAGCCAGTTCGACTTCGCGACCGCCGCGGAGGCGCATCGCCGCGAAATCCAGAACGAGGTGAGCGAAAATCTCATCCATTTCGGCCGGTATGGCGATTCGACCTATGTGGCCGGGCCGGATCTCTGGAAACGCATCGGCTCCTTCGCCTATCGCGCGCCGGGAGCGGATTTCGCGCTCGCCAACAGCGGGGGCGCCGTCGCCGGGCTCGCCGGCTGGCTCGCCCTCACCGCCCTGTTCGCGCTTTTCGCCGCGCGCCGGTTGCGTCCCCTATGAGCGCCTTTCTCGCGGGCCTGCGCTTCGAGGCGGTGATGCTGCGGCGCGAGGCCGCCGTTTGGCTGGCGTTGACCGCGCTCGTCGCCGCCGCCCTCTTCGCGCTCTGGAATGGCGCGGCGCGCGTCGAGACGCAAGGAAACCTCGTCGCCAGCGCGCGCGCCGATGAGGCGCAACGCATCGAGGGACTGCGAAGAACCCTCGCCGAGCTCGAAAAGGGCGAGTCCCACGGCGAGCCGCCGCCCTACCGCGACCCGCGCAACGCGGCCTTCATGGGAGGAGGGCCAGCCGCGACGGTCGCCGCTCTATCGCCGGCGCCGCTGGCGCTCGTCGCCGTCGGGCAGAGCGACCTGTTCCCGCCCGCGATCAGGGTGACGACTGGCTCGAAGGACAATTTCCTTTTCGCCGACGAGATCGACAATCCCGCCAATCTCCTGAGCGGCGCAACCGACCTCGCCTTCGTGATCGTGATTATCTATCCGCTCGTCATCCTCGCCCTGACCTTCAACCTGCTCGCGGGCGAGCGCGAAGCGGGTTCGCTCGCCATGACGCTCGCTTCCGCCAGACGGCCCGGCGCGGCGCTCGGCGGAAAGCTCGCCGCCCGCGTTCTGGCGCCGATCGTCGCGATCCTGCTGGCGACAGTGGCCGGCGCCGGATTTTTCGCCGGCCGGGAGGCGCTCGCCGCGGCGGGCTTCGCGCAATTCGTCGCCGTCATTTTTGTCTATGGCCTGTTCTGGGCGGCGCTCGCGGCGGCGGTCGACGGCCTCGGGAAAAGCTCGGCGTTCAACGCGCTGACGGTGATCGGCGCCTGGGTGGCGCTCACCATGCTGACCCCCGCCGCGATCAACAGCCTCGCCGGCTACGCCCATCCGGCGCCCTCGCGCGTCGATATGGTGCTCGCCGCCCGCGCCGCGACGACCGACGCCGACAGGGAGCGCGACGCGGCGCTCGCCCGCTACATGGACGAGCATGGCGCCGACGCCGGCATGAAACGCGGCGCGGCGCAGGAGCGCACGCTGCGCCGCCTCGCGACGCAGGAGGCGGCCTTTCAGCGCGTCGAGGGCGTGATCGCCGAACATGACGCGCAACTCGAAAGGCAACGCGCGCTGGCCGACCGTCTCGCCTTCCTCTCTCCGCCGCTGCTGGCCTGGCGCGCGATGACCGACATCGCGGGAACGGGCGAGGCGCGCTACCGGGATTTCCTCGCCCGCATCCACGCCTTCCATCTGGATTGGCGCGACTTCTTCCTCTCCCGCGCCCGCGCGGGCGCGCCGATGACGGCGCAGGATTACGCCGCGCTGCCGCGCTTTCCGCAGGCCCCGCAGGCCGGCGGGGCGGACATCTCGGCGCCGCTCCTCGGCCTCGCGCTCCCCGCCCTCGTCCTCGCCGCCTTCGCCTGGCGGGGCTTTCGCCGCTGCGCCCCGCGATGATGCGGCGCAGGCGCCGCCGGTTGCGTCGCGGAAAAAATGACGGCATGTAGGGCGTCAATTTTTCCAGAGCCCTTTCGGGCCTTCTTCCGGGTAGGAAACATGACTGCAGCCCTCGCGATGAAACTTGACGCAAACACCTGGCTTTCGGACGCCAAAGAAGCGCTGGCCGCGGTCGAGGCGCTCTACAACGAAGGACTCGCGAGCGTTCGCGCCCGCGTCACGAAGGACGGCAAACTCTCCAACGAGCTGATCGAGGCCGACCAGCACGCGGCCCACGGCCTCGCCTGGTTCGCGACCTATGTGCAGGGCCTCAAGGAGCTCATCGACTACGCCGAACGCCTCACGGCCGAGGGCGCCTATGGCGAGACCGAGGAGCTTCTGAACCAGATCGGTTACGCCGAGTTGCTCGCCCAGGTCTATGGCGGCATCCCGATGAGCCAGGGCGAGACCGTCCGTCTCTCCGACTTCGGGCTCACGGCCCAGCAGGTCGCCGCAAAGCGCCCCGCGTCGGTGGATCGCCTCATTCTTTCCGGCAATACGCCTGCAAACCGCGCGCGTCTCGCCGAGCTCATCGACCATCACGCGGCGGCGGAAACCATCGGCGCCTCGGGCCTCGACGAGACGCTGGAGGCCATCCGCAGCGAGATGCGCAAATTCGCGGCCGACAACGTCCTTCCCTACGCGCAGGAATGGCACGCGAAGAACGAATACATCCCGCTCGACGTCATTGCCGGTCTCGCCGAACTCGGCGTCTTCGGCCTCACCATTCCGGAGCAGTACGGCGGCTCGGGCATGGGCAAGATCGCCATGTGCGTCGTCTCCGAGGAGCTGTCGCGCGCCTATATCGGCGTCGGCTCGCTCGGCACGCGCTCCGAGATCGCGGGCGAACTGATCCTCGTCGGCGGCACGGAGGAGCAGAAAAACAAATATCTGCCGAAGATCGCCTCCGGCGAAATCCTGCCCACCGCCGTCTTCACCGAGCCGAACAACGGCTCCGATCTCGCGGGCCTGCGCACCCGCGCCGTTCGCGAGGGCGACGTCTACAAGGTCACCGGCAACAAGACCTGGATCACCCATCCCGTCCGCGCCGACATCATGACCCTGCTGACGCGCACCAATCCGAACGAGAAGGGCTACAAGGGCCTCTCCATGTTCATCGCGGAGAAGCCGCGCGGCACGGATGAGAATCCCTTCCCGGCCAAGGGCATGACCGGCGGCGAGATCGAGGTGCTCGGCTATCGCGGCATGAAGGAGTTCGAGATCGGCTTCGACAATTTCGAAGTCCCGGCGGCCAATCTCCTCGGCGGCGAAGAGGGCAAGGGCTTCAAGCAGCTCATGGAGACTTTCGAGTCCGCCCGCATCCAGACCGCCGCGCGCGCGCTGGGCGTCGCCCAATGCGCCCTGGACCTCGGCCTGAAATACGCCAAGGAGCGCATCCAGTTCGGCAAGCCGCTATTCGCCTTCCCGCGCGTCTTCAACAAGATCGTGTCGATGGCGGTGGAGATCCATGTCGCTCGCCAGATCACCTATTTCGCCGCGCGCGAGAAGGACGAGGGCAAGCGCTGCGATCTCGAGGCCGGCATGTCCAAGCTGCTCGGCGCCCGCGTCGCTTGGGCGGCGGCGGACAATGCCCTGCAGATCCACGGCGGCAACGGCTTCGCGCTGGAATATCCGGTCTCCCGCGTCCTCTGCGACGCCCGCATCCTCAACATCTTCGAGGGCGCGGCGGAGATTCAGGCGCAGGTCATCGCGCGTCGCCTTCTGGAAGGCTGACGTAGCCTTAGCTGCTCACAGGCTTTCTGATTCTTCGGGCGGTCCGGAACAATTGTCCGGGCCGCCTTCTTATTGTCAGCACGCGTTTGCGGCGCCGCATTTTGCGATGCACAAAATTTCGTCAAGCGATTTAGTATATATTTTTCAATATCTTGTGAATTGATCAAACTCCCCGCGACAAATTTACACTGGCGAAAGTTTCGTGGCGCAAAATATGTTGGACTCAGCGCGGTGACGGAGCGGCGCCGTCATTGCTTCGAGCATGCTCGATGGAGGTCATCATGGAAGCGATCAGACAGTGGTTTCAGGATTGGTCGGACGCCTGCGAATATGCGAAGGAATGCGCGCCCGATTTCGCGTCTTTCCCGCGTCCGGTCATCGGCGAGCCTTATACGGCCCTGCTCGCCATCGCCGCCGGCTGCTTCCTCGTCTGGGCCTGGAACGAGCGGCGGATCAGGGGCTCGAGAGCCTCTGCCACGCAGTCTCCGGCGGCCGCCAATGTCGGCGCCGACAAGCTCAATGCCGTCCTCGGCCAGATGAAGGGCGAGCCGTCGCCGGCGAAAAAACTGGCGGCGTAAGCCGGTCCGCCTCCGTTTTTCGGTTCGCCGGGCGCCCCGAGCGCCCGCGCTACGTCATTGGCTCGACGATGGCGGCTAATGGTCGCGCTTGCCCTTCCCTCGCTTCGGGTACACATCCTCAGGATATAATTTCAAGCGAGGAAACCATGGGTAGCATTGCCGTTAATAATGGAGCCTGGGTGCTTGTCGGCGACGGCCGGCGCGCGCTGTTTTTCGCCAATCACGGTGACGCGACCCTGCTCGATCTGCGCGTGGTCGAGACACGGATCGACGAGAATCCGGCCACCCGCGAGCAGGGCTCCGACGCGCCGGGACGCGCCTTCGCCTCCCGCGGCGGCGTGCGCAGCGCGCTGGACAACGTCGACTGGCACGAAATCGAGGAGGAGCGTTTCGCGCGCTCAATGGCGGACCGCATCAACAAGGCCGCCGAAAACGGCGAGATGACGGAAATCGTGATCGTCGCGCCGCCGCGCACGCTGGGCGAAATCCGCAAGGACCTGTCGGTCAAGGCCAAATCGAAGGTTGTCGGCGAACTCGACAAGGATCTCACGCACCATCCGCTGCCCGAGATCGAAAAGGCGCTGGCGCGGCGCAGCTGACCGATTCCGCCGCAAGGCAGGAGGAAAACCGGCGGACCGGCTTCCTCCTGCGCAGTCGGAGGCTTGCGCCCCCAGCCCTCGCCTCCGACGCTCGCTTGTCACAGCGAGCATGGTCATCTTTGTGCAATTTATTTCATTGATATGTGAGACGTCGCACATCGCGGCCCGTTTCCGCACGAAAGCCGCATTGCCGCCGGAAATGTGATAGAGAAACTTCCGCGGGCCGCTTTCGCGGGATCGCTGCATTTTTACTCGAGCTCATGGCCCACATCGGATGGCCCGACCCATTCTTCTTACGCGCGTCCTTTTCGCCCTTCTGGTCCTGTCTGGACTCGCAGCCTGCTCGAGCCGGCCGAATGGCGTGCTTGTCGCGACGCATCAGAAGCCGCCCGGCGCGAACCTCGTCGACATGATGGTCATGACGACCCGCGCGCCGGACCGCGAGAACCCCGCCGCCATGTTCTCCGGCGATCGCGCGCCGCAGCCCTCCTTCGCGGACATCATCGTGTCGCTGCCGCCCGACGCCAACCGCAGGGTCGGCGAGGTGCAATGGCCGACGAGCGCCACGCCCGATCCGATGCGCGAATTCACCACGGTCGACGCGCGGGTGCTCAGCAAGGAGGAGGCCCTCGCCGAATTCGACAGGCGCATTCACCGGACGCCGAAACGGCAGGTGCTCGTCTTCGTGCATGGCTTCAACACGCGCTTCGAGGAGGCGGTCTATCGCTTCGCGCAGATTTCGCACGATTCTGCGGCGGATGTTCTGCCGGTGCTCTTCACCTGGCCCTCGCGCGGCAGGATTCTGGCCTATGGTTACGACCATGAGAGCGCGAGCTACTCGCGCGATTCGCTGGAGCGGCTGCTGCAGGTTCTCGTCGACGACAAGAACGTCGGCGAGATATCGATTCTGGCCCATTCCATGGGCAATTGGGTGACGCTGGAGGCCTTGCGCCAGATGGCCATCCGTGATCGCGGACTGCCCGGCAAGATCCGCAATGTCATGCTTGCGTCGCCCGACGTGGACTTCGACGTCTTCCGCCGGCAGATCAACGCGATGGGCGTGAAGCCGTCGCTGTTCACCATTTTCATCTCGCGCGACGACGAAGCGCTGGCCGCCTCGAAATATGTGTGGGGCGGAGAATCGCCACGGCTCGGCGCCATCGACCCCGAGGCCGAGCGCTACCGAAGCGTTCTCGAAAGCGATCGCATTCAGGTCGTCGACCTTACCGGAATATCGTCGGGCGGCGGCGACTCGCTGGGACACACGAAATTCGCCGAGGCGCCGGCCGTCGTTCGCTCGATCGGCGCGCGGCTCGCGTCGGGTCAGGCGCTCAACGATGGGCAGGCCGGCGTCGGAGACCGCCTCGGCATGTTCGCGGCGGGCACCGTGTCGACCGTCGGCGCCGCCGCGGGAGCCGCTGTGGCGACGCCCTTCGCGATCGTCGATCCGCGCACGCGCGAAAACCTCGGCGAGCATTATGAGGCCGTGGGCCATCACGCGCGGCACACGATCCACTCGGGCACGGGCGTGGATCCGTGATGATCGCGCCCGTCAAACCGGCCGGGCCGCTGACGGCGGCGGCGATGGCCGCGGCGCCGGTCGTGGCGGCCGCCGCGCTCGGCAATCTGGCGACCATGCCCAATATTCCGGGCTGGTACGAAGGGCTCGCAAAACCCGCGCTGACGCCGCCGAACTGGGTGTTCGGGCCGGCGTGGACCATCCTCTACATTCTGATGGCCTTCGCCTTTTATCGCGTGCTGCGGCTCGATCCCGCGACGCCCGGACTGCGCGCGGCGATCACGATCTTTCTCGCGCAACTGGCGCTCAACGCGTCGTGGTCCTTCGCATTTTTCGCCGCGCATAGCCCGATCGGCGGGCTCATGGTGATCGTGCCGATGGAGGCGCTGATCCTTTATATGATCGCGCAGTTCTGGCGGCTCGACCGCGTCGCGGCTTGCTGTCTCATTCCCTACGCCGCCTGGGTCGCCTTCGCGACCTATCTCAACGCCGGCGTCTGGATGCTCAACCCTTAGAGCAAATTCGGCGAATTCAAACGGAAAACCGCCTACACTTTTCCTGAACGCGGTCTAGAAGGGCGCCGTCTTCGCCGCCGCGACATAGGCGTCGGCGTCCTCCGGAAGCAGCAGCCGCTCCTTGACGAGCCTGTCGGCGACGACGCGCATGGTCGCGACGAAATAGGCGCGCGAGCCATAGCGTTCGACAAGCGAGGGACGCGGGTCGGCGGCCTTTTCCCGTTCCGCCTTCGTCGTCGGAAATGGGAGCGTCGCTCCGGCGACGCAGGGGGGGCCGCCCTTGTCCTTCTGCGCATTGAAACCTGTGAAGGTCGCAATCGGCAGCGCCTGATCCGGCAGGCGCAGGCCGGAAAGTTCATTGCCGTCGGCGTCTATTCTCGGGACGAGCCGCTCGCCTGCGGGCGGCGCGGGGAGGCCGGGGATTTTCGGCCAGACGAGCGCGCCCGCCGTCACGAGATCGGCTGCGCCCGGCGCGCGCGAGGCCGGCGGCTTCGTTCCCCGCGTCCATTCGTCTAGCGCGACAAGAAGCGCGCGCAGCGCCGGCCTGCCCGAGCGCACGTTCGCGGACGCGGCGCAATTGGCGGCCGCGCCCGGGGCGGCGGCGCCGGCAAGAAAGAAGCTGCGACGGTTTTGCGGCTCCGGACCGCCCGGCGCCGCGCGCGGCGTGGCGCGCCAATAGGCGTCGGCGCCCCATGTCTCGATGGTTCGCGGCGCCTTTGCGGCGCCCGAGGGAATCGCCTCGACGTCCTGCAGCAGGAGGCCGTCGAATAACGCGCCGGCCTCGACGAGCGCCGCGCCCATCTCGCCTTTCCCATGCGCGAGAATGCGCTTTGCGGCGCTCTTCTCTCGCAGGCGGGGCAGGAGGTCACGCAGCGCCCGCGCGCGAAGGCCGGGCGGGAGGGTGATCAAATCGAGCGCCGCGACTGTCATTCCGCGCGAAACGGCCGTTGGGCGAAGGTCGTCATCCTGCGCAAGTTCAACAAACAGGGCGCCGTCTGGCGCGGGTTTCTTTGTGCGCAGCAATTTTCCCGCAAGGGCAAATTCCTTGCCGTCATCCCTGAATACGGCGCGAATGTCGTCGCCTGCGTCCTCGAATTTGAGAAGCTCGGCCCGCGCCGGAATGCACAAAAGAAACATCGACAAAGCAATTGATTTGCGCATCCCGACAGATTCCGTCGCCCGCGCGCGCCCGGGCTAGGGCGATTTCAATATCGCCCGGCAAGCGCGCCCACTCCCTTCGCTTATCCTCTTCCTCCTCGAGGCGCAGTATAAAAGAAGGGTGTGTGGCGGCGACGAACCTGGTCTCCTGATAACGGTCGATGAACTTCCCCCGCAACCGCGGCAAGGGTTCCAGGCGCCCCGACTCCCCCGGATGGCGCTTGCGCCGATGGCGACGATAAGGCCTGTCGCGGCATGAGGGCGTCGCGGTCACCGGAGGCAGGGCCGAAAAGTAGCTCAGGGACACTCCTCTGGACTGGCTCACAGCTCAAGGTCCTCGCAGCGACGCCGGGACCGGGAAGGTCGAGACTGGCCAAGCTATCATAATGAAAAAGTAGGATTCATTTAACGCCCGAATGTCAAAGCTGAAGCTGGCTCTGCTGCGGGAAGGATCGTAATGCGTCGCTCATTTCTCCAAAACAGGCGCGGCGGCGTTGCGATTTTTTTCGGCCTCGCGCTGATGCCTCTGGCATTGATGGCCGGAGGGGCGGTCGACTTCAGCCAGATCTCGAGGCAGAAATCAGCGCTCAATCAGGCTGCCGACGCGGGGGTGCTTACAGCGCTCAAAGAGGCGCGCGAGCAATTGAAACAAGGCAAGCCGGATTGGCAGAGCATCGCCGAGAAGCAGGGCGGCAAGGCCTTTACGAATAACGCCAGCAAAATAGGAGGAGTGTCAGGAACGGGCGCGACGATCAACCTCAGCCTGTCCGGCGGCGTGCTCTCGGGAAGCCTCAATTACGCCGCGAATGCGCCGACCCATTTTCTGAGGATTGCGGGCCTGAACACGATCAACCTCAAGGGGTCGGCTTCAGCGACGATGAGCGCGGCGCAATACAGGGACATTCACTTCGTCATCGACGTATCCGCCTCGATGGGCATTGGCGCGACCAAAGCAGATCAGCAGGCGATGCAAAATTCGGTCGGCTGCGCTGTCGCCTGTCATCACGCCGAAGCTGCCGACCCCGCCACAGACAATCTGGCGGCTGTCCGCGCAATTGGCGCCACGCTGCGCATCGACGTCGTGCGAAAGGCGGTCATGGACGCCCTTGCGAAAATCCCCAATGATGGATCGACGCGGGTCGCCATCCACAGCTTCAGCAATAGTCTCAAGACGGTGTTTCCGCTCTCCACCAACATCGCGGGAGCAATCTCGGCGACCCAGTCCATCGACCTGACCAACGAGAACGGGCAGGGGGGAACCAACTTTCACTATTCGCTGAACCAGTTGAACAATCTGCTTGCCAGCGCGGGCAACGGATTGACGGCCAGTCAGCCGCGCGGATTCGTGTTGCTCGCCACCGACGCTGTCGAGGATTCGAGCCTTTTCTTCTACGCCGACGGCGTTGCGCCGCCTTTCGCGAGGCAATGGGTCGAGCCGAACTTCGTCGTTGGGAACCCCTCCTATTTTGCGTGGGGGCTGCATTACGTCCAGGCCCCCGATGCGGCGAACTGCAGCGCCATCAAAGCCAAGGGCTATACGATGATGACCCTGGAGACGGAGTATCTCATTCCCGACGGCGTCTATAATCCAACCTTCGACGCCGTCCGGGGCGATATGGGGCCGGCGATGACGAAAAGCATGACCGATTGCGCATCGGCGCCGGACTACTACTTCCACGCCGAGTCGCCGCAGGAGATCGACAGGGCGGTCCAGACTATGGTTTCGAAGACAGTGAACCTGTCGCTGACGCACTAAGACAGTTTCGCGATGAAATGCGCGAAGGCGAGGGAGCCCTCCGGCCAGGGGCCGCGGCCGCTGTCTGCGTTGATGTGCCCGGCCGCGCCCGCGTCGATGAATTTCGCGCCGATATCGTCAGCGAGACGTCGGGCGAAGAGCGGGTCGGCGTAAGGGTCGTCGCTGCTGCCGACCACCACCGCCGGGAAGGGCAGGCGCGCGCGGGGAACGGGCAGGAAATCCGCGTCGACCGCCGGCAGTTCGCGGATCACCTCCTCGGACGGCGGGGCGACCAGAAAGGCGCCGGCGATCTTGTCGCGCAAATGCTGCGCAGCATGGAGCGCAGCAATCACCCCCAGCGAATGGGCGACGATGACGACGGGCTTCGCGCTTGCGAGAACCTCGCGAACGATCGTCTGCGCCCATTCCGAACGCTCGGGCCTGTCCCAGTCGCGCTGGACGACGCGACGCGCCGTGGAGAGCTTCTTCTCCCAGCGGCTTTGCCAATGGTCCGGGCCGGAGTTCGACAGGCCCGGAACGATCAGTATGTCGGCGTCGGCGGCGCGCATCAGGCGACGGGGGCGAGGAAGGCGCCGGCGAGCGCGTCCGCGATCAGCTTGCGGGAATTCGCAAGGCCATAAAGCGCGATGAAGGAGCCGAAGCGCGGGCCCTTCTTCTCGCCGAGCAGCACCTCGTAGAGCATGTTGAAAAAGTCGTTGGAGACGCCCGGCCGCTCGGGCGTCGCGCCCTTGGCGGCGAAATCCTGATAGCGCGGCACGGCGCGGGCGACGTCGTAGAGCGCGGTCTGGATGTCCTCGGCGCTCGCGCCTTCCGGCAGCGCGCCGAGGGTCGCGTCGATCTTCTGCAAAACCTCGCGCTCGACTTCGTCGGCGGCGCGATAGGTCTTCGCCGGCTTCACGAAATCGCGGAAATAGGCGACCGCATAGCCGACGAGCCTGTCGAGCCGCGGGTGGTTTTCGGGGCTGGCGCCCGGCGCATAGCGGCGCAGGAAGCCCCAGAGCACCGCCGGGTCTTCGGCGTTCGCCACGGCCGCGAGATTGAGCAGCATGGAGAAGGAGACGCTCGTCCCCTTCGTCTCGCCGGCGTGAACCAGCGTCTCCGCCTCCGGCGGATTGCCGGCGTGGATGTGCCAGACGGGATTGCCGAGACGATTCTTCCAGTCCTGCCGGGGGTAGGCGTCGAGGAAGGTCAGATAATCGTCCACCGCGCGGGGGATGACGTCGAAATAGAGACGCTTCGCCGCCGTCGGCTTCTGGAACATGAATTGCGCGAGGCTCTCGGGACTGGCGTAGGTCAGCCATTCCTCGATCGTCAGGCCATTGCCCTTGGACTTGGAGATCTTCTGACCCTTCTCGTCGAGGAAGAGTTCATAGTTGAAGCCCTCCGGCGCGCGGCCGCCGAGCGCGCGGACGATGGCGCCCGAGAGCTTCACCGAATCGATGAGATCCTTGCCGGCCATTTCATAATCGACGCCGAGCGCATACCAGCGCATCGCCCAATCCGGCTTCCATTGCAGCTTGCAATGGCCGCCAGTGACGGGCGTGGTGAATTTCTCGCCCGTGTCGGGGTCGGTCCAGTCGATCGTGCCGGCCTCGGCGTCATAGCCGTCAAGCGCCACCTGCATGACGATCCCGGTCTGGGGGTGGATGGGCAGGAAGGGCGAATAGGTCGCCGCGCGCTCCTCGCGGAAGCTCGGCAGCATGATCTTCATCACCGCGTCGTAGCGCGCGAGCATGTGCTTCAGCGCCGCGTCGAAACGGCCGCTTTTGTAATATTCCGTCGAGGACGCGAATTCGTAATCGAAGCCGAAGGCGTCGAGAAAGGCGCGCAGCCGGGCGTTGTTGTGGGCGCCGAAACTGTCATGCGTGCCGAAGGGGTCCGGCACCCGGGTCAGCGGCTTGCCGAGATGCGCCGCGACCAGCTCCTTGTTGGGGATGTTGTCGGGCACCTTGCGCAGCCCGTCCATGTCGTCCGAGAAGGCGATGAGCCGCGTCGCGATCTTGCCTTCGGTCAGAACCTCGAAGGCGCGTCGCACCATGCTGGTGCGCGCCACCTCGCCGAATGTGCCGATATGCGGCAGGCCGGAGGGGCCGTAGCCGGTCTCGAAGAGCACGGATTTCTGGCCGCTGGCCTCGATCCTTTTGACGAGCTTTCTCGCCTCCTCGAACGGCCAGGCGGGAGAGACGCGGGCGGCGTCGATGAGTTCGGACGACAAAAGGAGAGGAGCGGACATGTGCTTGAGGCGCGACCATTCATGTGTTGGGGAAGCGCGGCACAGTAGGTATCGACGCGGAAGGCGTCAACGCCGCCCGGGCGTGAGAGACACGCAAAAAGAAAAGGCGGAGGCGTTCTTCCCGAACGGCCTTCGCCTTCAGTAGGCCTTCGACCACGCGATCAGTGGACGCTGCGCGTTTACGTCAGTTGGCGCAGGACACGCTGCGCATGTAACGGACGCGGCCCTTCTCATCAGTGCTTGGCCTGATGATCAGCGTGCAATCTTCGTCCTCTGCGCCAAAGGCGCGTCCAACCTGGATCGCCGGTCCACGCGCGAGCGGGCGCAGCCCATCGTCATTGAGGCTTACCGCGGCCTTGACGGCGGCGGATTGTCCCTGCGGCTCGGCCGGCGCAGTGGGGGCCGCCGCGACGGCGGCGCACAGACCAATGGCGACCGTAAATCCGAGGATCACCTTCGACGTGCGGCTTGCGATCATGCTTTCACGCGTAACGGCCATGAATTCCCCTCCCATAGGGTGAAAAAGGTCTTGTCCCTCGTCGCGCTACTCGAACAATGCGCGGCCTTGGGTGTTCCTCTTTTTGTTGGGGGGATAACGCCGCACTCGTGCGAAGGTTGCATCGCGAGGCAAAAAAATTTTCGCGCCGCCTTAATTGCGCCTCATCGTTCCAGTCGCGCAATGAGACTCGACGTGTCCCAGCGCTTGCCGCCCATGGCCTCCACCTCGGCGTAGAACTGGTCGACGAGCGCCGCGACCGGCAGGCGCGCGCCACTGCGGCGGGCCTCCGCAAGACAGATGGAGAGATCCTTGCGCATCCACTCGACCGCGAAACCGAAGTCGAATTCGCCCGCGAGCATTGTCTTGGCGCGGTTCTCCATCTGCCACGACTGCGCCGCGCCGCTTTTCAGCAGGTCGATCACATTTTCCGCGTCGAGGCCGGAGGTCCGGGCGAAATGCAAAGCCTCCGAGAGGCTCTGGATCAGCCCGGCGACAGCGATCTGATTCACCATCTTGGTGAGCTGGCCAGCGCCGGGCGGCCCCATGAGCCGGCAGGCGCGGGCGTAGGCGGCGATGACCGGCTCGGCCCTGGCATAAATATCGGGCTCGGCGCCGCACATCACCGTGAGGGCGCCATTCTCGGCGCCCGCCTGCCCGCCCGAAACCGGCGCGTCGACAAAGCCCAGCCCGAAGGCCGCGGCCTCGGCGTGGAGTTCCCGCGCGACATGGGCGGAAGCCGTGGTGTGGTCGACGAAGACAGCGCCGATCTTCATGCCCGCGAAGGCGCCGTCCGGTCCGAGCGTGACGGCGCGCAGATCGTCGTCATTGCCGACGCATGAGAAGACGAAATCGGCGCCGGCGGCGGCTTCGCGCGGCGTGGCCGCCCATTCCGCCGCCTGTTGCTGCGCAAAGAGACACGCCTTCTCCTGCGTCCGGTTGAAGGCGATCACATGATGGCCGCGCCGCGCCAAATGGCGGGCCATGGGGCCGCCCATGACGCCGAGCCCGATGAAGGCGACGGTCTTCGCGTCGGTCATGTAATCAGCCGCCCGTCATGCTCATGTGGCGCGAGACGGCGGGGCCCTGCGTCGCGCGGTCGATGACGAAGTCGTGACCCTTGGGCTTGCGCGCGATGGCCGCCTCTATCGCCGCGACGAGCGGCGCATCGTCGGCGCTTTCGCGCAGGGGGGCGCGCAGATCGGCGGCGTCCTCCTGCCCGAGGCACATGTAGAGCGTGCCGGTGCAGGTGACGCGCACGCGATTGCAGCTCTCGCAGAAATTATGCGTGAGCGGCGTGATGAAGCCGACGCGCCCGCCGGTCTCGGAAACGCGCATGTAGCGCGCGGGCCCGCCCGTGCGGTAATCAGTCTCAGTCAAGGTGAAGGTCTCGGCCAGACGGTCGCGCACCTCGCGCATCGGCAGATACTGGTCGATGCGGTCCGGCCCCTCAAGTTCGCCGAGCGGCATCACCTCGATGAAGGTCATGTCCATGCCGCGCTCATGGGCGAAGCGCACAAGGGGGACGAATTCATCCTCGTTGACGCCCTTCAGCGCCACGGCGTTGAGCTTCACCCTGAGCCCGGCCGCAAGGGCCGCGTCCACGCCCGCCATCACCCGCGCGTGGTCGCCGGTCCGGGTAAGGGCTCGGAAACGGCCGGGATCGAGCGTGTCGAGCGAGACATTCACGCGCTTCACGCCGCAATCGACGAGTTCCGAGGCGAAGCGGGCGAGTTGCGATCCGTTGGTCGTCAGAGTCAATTCCTCCAGCGCGCCGGAGGCGAGATGACGCGAGAGCGCGCGAAACAGCGTCATGACGTCGTGACGCACCAGAGGCTCGCCGCCGGTGATGCGCAGCCGCTTCGTGCCGCGCGCGACGAAAGCCGAGCAGAGCCGGTCCAGCTCCTCCAGCGTCAGCAGATCGCGCCGGGGCAGGAAGGTCATGTGCTCGGACATGCAATAGACGCAGCGGAAGTCGCAACGATCGGTGACCGAGACGCGCACATAGGAAATCGCCCGGCCGAAGGGATCGATCAGCGGCGCGGGCTCTGCGGCGGCTGCGGGCGGTTGCGAATGGGCGTTCATGCGGCGCTTCCCTCGACGGCGGGCGGTATCCATCCCGCCGAGACATATATTGCCGGAAGCAAGTCGCGGGAAGCCCGCGTGTTTTCTATGCGCCGATCGGCACTTTCAATAGCTGCCCGACGAAAATGCGGTTCGGATCGCTGATGATATCGGGATTGGCCCGCGCAATATCGTTGAAGCGGCTGGCGTCGCCGTAATTGTCGCGCGCGATCGCCGCCAGCGTGTCGCCGCGCTTCACCCGATGAAGCCGGTAGCCGATGTAGCCGGGAACGATGCGCGGACCGTAAATGACCGGCACGATGACCTTGTTGATCTCGGAGCCGTCGTTGGCGCTCTCCTCGTAGATCTCGACGAACAGGCGGTCGAGCTGGAAGGCTGCGCCCGTGAGATCCACGGATAGCTGGAATTGTCCATGCTCGCCCGTCCCGCCGCCGAGGTTGAAGAAACCGGCGCGCTCGTCGTGGCCGTCGTGAACGCGATATTGGAGCGTCGCCTCGAAGCCCGTTCCGACGCCGCCGATGAGAACCGGATTTCCCACGAGATCGAAAGGACGCGGTTGCTGGATTTCATTGACGATCATTTTGAAAAACCTCCGTAATAGGCTTTTGACAAAAATCGCCCCGAAGGCGGATCATTCCCGATCCGTCGCGCCGGGGTCAGCGGCGCTTGGCCTCGCGACCGCTTCTCATATATGTCGGCGCCGGCGCAGGAGTAGCGTCGAAGCCTTCAGGAGCAACGATTGACAGCAGAACCATGGCCCACCGAAATTCGCCTCCTCGACGAAGGCCGCGCCTTGCGCGTCGCTTTCGACGACGGCGAAGCCTTCACATTGAGCGCGGAATTGCTGCGGGTGAGAAGCCCCAGCGCCGAGGTGCAGGGCCATTCGCCCGCCGACCAGAAGACCGTGGGCGGCAAACGCAATGTCGCCATCATGACGGTCGCCCCGGTGGGCAATTACGCGGTGCGGCTCGATTTCGACGACATGCACCGCACCGGCATCTACACCTGGCGTTATCTGCGAAAGCTCGGAGAGACGGCGGAGCAGAGTTTCGCCGACTATCTGGAGGAGCTGAAGGCCAAGGGACTCGACCGCGACCGGCCGGGGGAGAAATGAAAACGGCCGGCGCAGGGGCCGGCCGTTAAATTCTTTTATGTCGCGGAGAACTTACCGCGTCACCACCACGCGGGTGCCGACCTTCACGCGATTGTAGAGATCGACCACGTCGTCATTCGTCATGCGGATGCAGCCCGAGGACACGGCCTGGCCGATCGTCTCCGGCTCGTTGGAGCCGTGGATGCGATAAAGCGTGCCCGAGAGATACATGGCGCGCGCGCCGAGCGGATTGTTGAGGCCGCCTTCCATATGGCGCGGCAGGTCGGGACGGCGCTTGAGCATTTGCGCGGGCGGGGTCCAGTCCGGCCATTCTCGCTTGCTGGAAATGAAGCGCGTGCCCGACCATTCGAAGCCCGGACGGCCGACGCCGACGCCGTAGCGGATCGCCTGACCGTCGCCGAGCACGTAATAGAGCCGGCGCTCATTGGTGGAGATGACCACCGTGCCGGGCGCATATTTGGCGTCGAAGGAAACGACCTCGCGCGGAATGGCGACGGCCTGCGGGCGGCCGTCCTGCGTCTGGGGCGCAGCCGCGGGCGCGCCGCCGAAAAGCGCCGACAGCGGGTCGGGTTCATAGGCCGGCTGCGCGGTGTTGCGCGCGAGCGTTTGCGCAGAGAGGGCGCCGGTGGCGCCGAAAAAGCAGATCAATGCAAGGACGAGCCGCCGCATGTTGTTCCCTTGTTCGCAGTCGGAGAGGAGAGATCAGCCGCGCGCCGCTGAAAACGGCGAACGGACGCTACATCTGCGACGATTAGTCCCGCAGGCGTTAAGGCTTCGCAAGCGCCAAGCAGGCAAGACGCAGGTCTGACGCCGATTTACATCGCCACAGTTGCAGGCGTGCAACAGTTCACATTCGCACGAAAACTAGAACCTGAGCGTAAGCGCCTGCTTGACGCCGGGCAGATCGCGAATGGCCGCGAGCACGTCCTCCGGCAGCTCGCCGTCGATCGCGACCAGCGCAACGGCGCAGCCGCCGGGCATGTCGCGCCCCAGCGCGAAAGTCGCGATATTGACCTTCGCCTCGCCGAGCAGGCCGGCGAAACGGCCGATGAAGCCGGGCCTGTCCTCATTCTCCGTGTAGATCATGGAGGGCGCGAATTCGGCGTCGATCCCGATGTCGCCGATCCGCGCGATTCGCGGCTTGCCGTCGTGAAAGACAGTTCCGGAAACGCGGATCTCGCCCTGCGCCGTCTTCGCGCTGACAGTGAGCAGCGATTCGTAGTCGCTCTGCGCGTCGCGGGTGATTTCCTCCACCGCGACGCCCCGCTCCCTCGCAATGACCGGCGCCGAAACCGGATTCACATCCTCGAGAATCGGCTTGAGGAGGCCGGAAAGCGCGGCCGCGGAAATCGCCCGGGTCTTCTGATGCGCGATGGCGCCCTCGAAAACGATCGACAGATTCTCGACGCCCGAACGCGCGATCTGGCCGGCGAAAAGGCCGAGTTTTTCGGCCAAAGCCGCAAAGGGCTTCAGACGCGGCGCCTCCTCCGCGCTGATCGAGGGGAAATTGACGGCGTTGGTGATCGCGCCGCGCGTCAGATAGTCCGACATCTGCTCGGCGATCTGCAGCGCGACCTTCTCCTGCGCCTCGGTCGTCGAGGCGCCGAGATGGGGCGTGCAGACGACATTGGCGTGGCCGAAGAGCGGGTTCTCCATCGCCGGCTCGACCGCGAAGACATCGAGCGCGGCGCCGGCGACATGGCCGTCGTCGAGCGCCTTGCGCAACGCGGCTTCGTCGAGAAGTCCGCCGCGCGCGCAATTGATGACGCGCACGCCCTTGCGGGTCTTCGCCAGCGCCTCCGCCGAAAGGATATTCTTCGTCTGTGCGGTGAGCGGCGTGTGGATGGTGATGAAATCCGCGCGGGCGAGGAGATCATCGAGTTCCACTTTCTCGACGCCGAGCGCCTGCGCGCGCTCCTCGGTCAGGAAGGGGTCGAAGGCGATGACGCGCATCTTGAGGCCCAGCGCGCGCTCCGCGACATTGGCGCCGACATTGCCGCAGCCGATCACGCCCAGGGTCTTGCCGGTGATCTCGACGCCCATGAAGCGGTTCTTCTCCCATTTGCCGGCCTGAGTGGAGGCGTCGGCGGCGGGTATTTCGCGCGCGAGGGCGAACATCAGCGCAATGGCGTGTTCCGCGGTGGTGACCGAATTGCCGAAGGGCGTGTTCATGACGATCACACCCCGCGCCGTCGCCGCGGGGATATCGACATTGTCGACGCCGATGCCCGCGCGGCCAATCACCTTGAGACGGCCCCCCCTGGCGATAATCTCCGCCGTCACCTTCGTCGCGGAGCGTATGGCGAGCCCGTCATAATCCCCGATGACCGCGGCCAGCCTGTCCCTGTCCTTGCCCAGCGTCGGTTCGAAATCGACGTCGAGTCCGCGCATGCGGAAAATCTGCACGGCGGCGGGGGAGAGGGAGTCGGAGATGAGGACGCGAGGCGGCATATTCATCCTTTGAAAAGCGCAAGATCGGGCGGCTCGGCCGGGCCTTTAAGCGCGCGCCGGTTCTCATTGGCGGACATCCCGAAGCGGCGCAGCCGATTCGCGACAATAGCCGATATCGATGGTTCTGTTTGCGACGCGAAGGGCGCTCCGAAGGCGCTCCATCGCCGAAAAGACAAGCGAGGCTGGCGGCAAGATCGACGGCGGGACCGATCCTGCGCATTTCCCCCGGGAAATCCGCCGCGAAAATGAGAAGGCGGGAGGTTGCGGCCCCGCGCTGAAGGATAGTCAGCGGCCGATTACGCCGCCTTCGCCAGCCCGGACGCCTCGGCGTAAGCCCAATCCAGCCATGGCAGGAGCGCCGCGACGTCGCTCGCCTCGACTGTCGCGCCACACCAGATTCGGAAGCCGGGGGGCGCGTCGCGATAGGCGCCGAAATCGTACCCGGCGCCTTCCTTCTCGATCATCGCGACCATCGTCTTCGCGAGATCGGCGCGCGCCTCTGGCGTCTTCGCGACGCTCTCGTCCGAAAACACGAGGCAGACGCCGGTGTTGGAGCGGGTCGCCGGGTCTTTCGCGAGAAAATCGATCCAGGGCGTTTTCGCGACCCAATCGGCGATGACAGAAGCGCTCGCGTCGCAGCGCGCCATCAGGGCGGGAAGCCCGCCGATCGACTTTCCCCATTTCAACGCATCGAGATAGTCCTCGACCGCGAGGAGCGAGGGCGTGTTGATCGTCTCGCCCTGGAAAATCCCCTCGTTGATCCTGCCCTTCTTCGTCAATCTGAAAATCTTCGGCATGGGCCACGCCGGCGTGTGGCTCTCGAGCCGCTCGACGGCGCGCGGCGAGAGGATCAGCACGCCATGCGCGGCCTCGCCGCCCATAACTTTCTGCCAGCTGTAGGTCGTGACATCCAGCTTGGGGAAATCGAGCGGCTGGGCAAAGGCCGCGGAAGTCGCGTCGCAGATCGTGAGGCCCTTGCGGTCGGCGGGGATAAAATCCGCATCGGGCACGCGCACGCCGGCTGTCGTCCCGTTCCAGGCGAAGACGAAATCATTGTCGAAATCGATCTGCGAGAGATCCGGCAATTCGCCGAAGGGCGCGGTGAAGCTGCGTGCGTTCGGCAACTTCAACTGCTTGATGACGTCCGTCACCCAGTCGGCCGAAAAGCTCTCCCAGGCGGCCACGTCGACGCCGCGCGGGCCGAGCAGCGACCACAGCGCCATTTCGACGGCGCCGGTGTCGGAGGCTGGAACAATGCCGATGCGGTAATCCGCCGGCACGCGCAGCACCTCGCGGGTAAGATCGATCGCCTGCGCGAGCTTCTCCTTGCCCGCCTTCGAGCGGTGCGAACGGCCGAGCGCCGCTCCGGCGAGATTCTCGAACGCCCAGCCGGGACGCTTGGCGCAGGGGCCGGAGGAAAAGCGGGGATTCGCCGGCTTCGCGGCGGGTTTGGCGATGGCCATGGGCGCGTTGTCCTGATGAATCGCGCGAGGCGCGAGTGAGACCCCGCGCTAAGCGCTCGTCACAAAATCGTCAAGACGCGCCGACGCCCCGTCGTTTCAGCCACGCACGGACAATTTCCGGTAACGGTCCTCGGAACTCGTCACATAGACATGGCCGAACGCGGTCTTTTCCCAGGTCACATTTTCCGCCGGAAGGGCGATCTTCAGGGATTCGACCTTAAGCGGAAAGCCCGGGGTCGCGGAAATCCCGTCGAGCTTGATCTCCGTCGCGCCGGGGCCGACCGAAAAATCCGCGACGACCGCGCCATCGGGCGCGAAGGCCCGCGCCCAGCCGGGCGTTCCGACGGATTTGACGGCGACGGGGTTCTCGCCGAATTGCGGCGCCCCGGCGGCGTCGAAGGCCGGGCTCGCGAAGACATATTCGGCGAGCGCGGCGCTGCGCGTCACGGCGTGATCGGCCGTCGGCGGCCGGCCGGTGGAATAGAGGACCAGCCTTCCGCCGGCGAGCGCTTTCCCGATCTCCTCGGCGCTCGCAGATGCATAACTTTCCGCAAGTCTCATATGTCGCGCTCCTTGAACAATGGGGTGTCGCGATTGCGACAATTTCGGCCCGCCGCCGGGCCGCCGCGCCCCGGGTCGCAAGCGCCATGCCGCCGGGGGCCGGGAGCTTCGGGGCTGGCGCGATTTTTTCTTCGGCCGGCGGCGATAAAGAGAAGGAGGATCGCCCGATGTCCGACGCCGGACGGGATTACCGTTATTTTCTCACCTACAGCGGCGTTCGCCTGCCGCTGAAGCTGGTGCGGCCGCTGGAGGCCGCCGAGCTGGGGAACCGCAACACTTTCTTCCGTGCGACCTACGATCCGGCGGGACGGCTCGCGACCTGCGAAAAGCTCGTCTATGGCGAGGTCGAGCTCGCGCACGCCTATGCCTATCGCGACGACGGCACGCTCGCCCATGCGCGGATCGAGATGGGCGACGAAGTGACGGAGGTGGATTGCGACGAGACGGGCGCGCCGATACGTTCCTGAGCGCAATCAAGCTTCACCAAGGCGGTCCCATGAGAATTTTTGTTCCGACCTGTCTCTTTCTGCTTTTCGCCGCTTCGCCCGCCCCGGCGGTTCCGCTCCGGCAGGTGATCAGCGACTGCGGTTCGGACGGCAAGGCCTATTGCGAGGGAGTGGGCTACGGCGCCCCCATGCAGGCCTGCCTCGCCCGCAACAAGAAGAAACTGACTCCCGCCTGCCGGGCCATCATCGACCGGCTGGAGAAGGGGGAGGAGGTGGAGATTTTCGGGTAGCGGGACGCCTTTTCGCTGGAGGGCTACTCCCCCGGCGCCTTTGCGCTGATCGCCAGCGCATGCACGCCTTCGGCGATCTCCTGCGCCAGCAGCTCGTTCACCATCCGGTGCCGCTGCACCCGGCTCTTGCCCTCGAAGGCTGCGCTCACCACCTCCACCCTGAAGTGGCTTTCGTTGCCGTGCCGCTTGTCGCCGGGGTGGCCGTGGCCGGCATGGTGGTGTGATTCGTCGATAACGTTCAAAGAAACCGGCGCCAGCGCTTCGATCAGCTTGCTGGTGATGCTGGCCTTGACGACGCCTTTACCCTGATCCTTTGTCATTTCACCAAGTCCTCGATTTAATTCGGCGCCTACCCCTTCGACCGCCCCTGCCGCGAGATGCGTGCGGAGACGAAGAGGAAGCTTATTCCCTCCTCCGGCTCTCTCGCTCTCGTGGAGAAACATCGGCTTCTTCGAAAAGGCGCTTAACACTACCATCGCAAAATCCGCCCGTCGTTTCGACCCCGCAAAGGCGGCCTGACCCACAATCGGTTTTCGCTGGAGCCAAACACCCCTCAAGGCGGCCGGGGAGGCGCCTAATCAAGCCGCTCAAGACGATATCTTGAGGGGGCTGCGCGTTAATTGCCTTTGATCATGGATTTGTTTACATTATTTATGTAATCTTGCACGGGGGTCGGACATCTAGAGGGTGTTATGTACTTTGGTGATTGATTGTCTTAGTAGAATCGGATGTCTCCGATTCGCAAACCTTATCCGTCTGACGTCAGCGACGAAGAATGGTCGCTGGTTGCGCCTTATCTGACGCTCATGGACGAAGGCGCGCCGCAGCGTCAACATTCGCTGCGCGAGCTGTTCAACGGCCTGCGTTACGTGCTGCGCTACGGCATCGCCTGGCGCGCCATGCCCAACGATCTGCCGCCATGGTTCGCCGTGTATCAGCAATCGCAGCGCTGGCTGTCGGCGGGCGTGTTCGAGGCGCTTGCGCAGGATCTGCGCGCCCAGTTGCGCGTCGCTTCCGGGCGGGCGGCGGAGCCGACGGCGGCGATCATCGACAGCCGCACCTTGCGCTCGACCCCTGAGAGCGGCCCACGAGCGGGCTATGACGGCGCGAAGCGAAAGCGCGGCTCGAAGCTGCACATGGCAGTCGACACATTGGGCCATTTGCTGGCGTTGCATGTCACGCCGGCGAATGTCGATGACCGCGCCGAGGTCGGCAAGCTCATCGCAGCCGTGCAGGATGTGACAGGCGAAAGCGTCGAACTCGTTTATGTCGATCAGGGCTACACCGGCGAAAAGGCGTCCGAGGCGGCGAAGGCGCAAGGCGCCGAACTGTGCGTCGTCAAACTTGCCGAAGCGAAGAAGGGCTTCGTGTTGCTGCCCAAGCGCTGGGTGGTCGAGCGTTCATTCGCCTGGGCGACGCGATGCAGGCGGCTCGTCAAAGACTACGAGCGCTATGCTCAGACCCTCGCAGGACTCCACGTCGTCGCCTTCGCATGTCTCATGCTCAAGCGCGCAGCAGATTTCATGATCCAAGGTGCATAACACCCTCTAATTCGCAACGGAGTGGAACCCGGGCGAATGTGTGTCCGACGGGGGGCAATAAATGGAGTAAGCATATGAAACGGTTGGCGCTTACTATCTTTGCGGCGAGTGTTTTCGCGGGCCCTGCTCTGGCTGATTCTCGTGATTTCAAAGGTCACGACACGTTCCAGAAAACATGTCAGTTCCCGAACAACGGAACCAGTTCGCCGCCGACCGGTCTTTGGGGGAACTGGCCTGCTTGCGGTGACGCAAATGGACCTCTGGTTCCCGGCAAGTATCGCAAATGCATTGCGGTGTGGAACGTTACCGCGGCCAACAACAACAGAATCGGGGGCGGGAGCGACGGTCATGTGGTCGTTCTGAACGACGGGAATCAGCCGGGCAGCTCGACGACGCAATTTCCTTTCGTATTGCCGTATCCTTCGACGATAACCCAAGGCTTCGTGGAATCTCCTCTCGTTTTCAGAGATAAAAAAGGGCTGTTCGTATATGACCGCGGCCCGGGCGGCACGAACAGCAACGT
Source organism: Methylocystis sp. ATCC 49242 (assembly GCF_000188155.2). Taxonomy (NCBI): domain Bacteria; kingdom Pseudomonadati; phylum Pseudomonadota; class Alphaproteobacteria; order Hyphomicrobiales; family Methylocystaceae; genus Methylocystis; species Methylocystis sp. ATCC 49242. The sequence goes on along the minus strand of NZ_KE124774.1, from coordinate 3,104,821 downwards.
TTGGGTGACCGTCACTGGAGAATATGTCGAGTGCAGGTGGTAAGGCTCTGATCAACCGCAAGAATTATTGATGTGAGGGAGGGGGCGATCCGCCCCCTTCAGCACGAAGGGGCGCCTTCTTCCTGCTTGCCTTTGACCAAATGGCGATTGAGCCGGTTATCTCGTGAAATCAGGAATATCCATTTTGGCGGCGGTTAATTTACCCTGATCCGCCATGATTGTTTTTCTAAGAATGTCGGGCGGCTGCGCCCGAGGCGCCCGACTTGCAAGATTGGGCGCATGAAAAATTCGGCGCTGTCAATGCTTGCGGCCGGCGCCCGCCGCATCATAATGGAACCCCATGAACCTGAACTCGCCCCTCTTCGATCGCATAAGGACAAAGCGCGAGCCGCGCGAGGAGCCGCGCCGCGAGTCGACGATCCGTTGCGCCTCGCCCGGCTGTGAGGCGGAGGGGTCTTACCGCGCGCCCATGGGCCGCCTGCGCGAGGGCCAGTATTTCTGCTTCTGCCTCGACCACGTCCGCGAATACAACGCGACCTACAATTATTTCAACGGGATGAACGACGCCGACGTCGCGCGATACATGAAGGACGCGACAGTCGGGCACCGTCCGACCTGGTCGATGGGCGCGCGGCGGGGACAATCGGGCTTCCGGGAGGAGGGCCGGCCGACGGAGGACCCGCTCGGCCTCTTTCGCAACCGCTTCCATGGCCAGCCGGCGCCAAAGCGCGAGCCGCGCTATTCGCCGGTGACCATGCGGGCGCTCGCCGCGCTCGATCTCGACGAGACGGCGGGTGCGGAGCTGATCAGGACGCGCTATAAGGAGCTCGTCAAACGCCACCACCCCGACGCCAATGGCGGAGATCGATCCCGCGAGGAAAAATTGCGGGAGATCATCCACGCCTATAAGACGCTGAGGGCCGCCCGACTCGTCTGATCGGGCGCGATTGAGCCCCCGAATTGGAGGACGAGTTTTGGTCGATGCAGCAAACGGCGGCTCGGGCCTGGAAGGCCTGCCGGATATGAAAGTCTCGGCGCGTCAGGTCTTCGGGATCGACTCGGATCTCGAAGTCCGGGCCTTTTCCGAGCGCAACGAGCATGTGCCGGACGTCGACCCCGACTATCTTTTCGACCGCCAGACGACCCTCGCCATTCTCGCGGGCTTCGCGAAGAACCGCCGCGTCATGGTCACGGGCTATCACGGCACCGGCAAGTCCACGCATATCGAGCAGGTGGCGGCGCGGCTCAACTGGCCCTTCGTGCGCGTCAATCTCGACAGCCACATCTCCCGCATCGACCTCGTCGGCAAGGACGCGATCGTGCTCAAGGAAGGAAAGCAGGTCACGGAGTTCCGCGACGGCATCCTGCCCTGGGCCGTGCAGCACAATGTCGCGCTCTGCTTCGACGAATATGACGCCGGCCGCCCGGACGTGATGTTCGTCATCCAGCGCGTGCTCGAGGTCTCGGGCCGCCTCACGCTGCTCGACCAGAATCGCGTCATCCGCCCGCATCCGGCCTTCCGCCTCTTCGCCACCGCCAACACGGTCGGCCTCGGCGACACCTCGGGCCTTTATCACGGCGTGCAGCAGATCAACCAGGCGCAGATGGACCGCTGGTCGATCGTGACGACGCTGAACTATCTGCCGCACGACGCCGAGACCAATATCGTCATCTCCAAGGTGAAGTCCTACGGCGCGACGAAGGAAGGCCGCGACGCGGCCAACAAGATGGTGCGCGTCGCCGACCTGACCCGTAACGCCTTCATGGCCGGCGACCTCTCGACGGTGATGAGCCCGCGCACGGTCATCACCTGGGCCGAGAACGCGGAAATATTCGGCGACGTCGGCTTCGCCTTCCGGCTCACCTTCCTCAACAAATGCGACGAGCTGGAGCGTCCGCTGGTCGCGGAGTTCTACCAGCGCTGCTTCGGGAAGGAGTTGCCCGAGAGCGCGGTGAATGTGGTTATGACCTGAGGCGGCGCACACTGTAGGCTTCGATCATGGCCGATGAACCGGAAAGTCTCGTTCTCCAGTTGCTTCGTCAGTTACGGGACGATGTCGCCGACACGCAGTCGCAGATCCATTCCCTGCGCGCGGATGTCGCCTCGGACTTAGTGGCGATGCAGGCGAAGAACGACGCCGAGCACAGGGCGACGCGCGAACAGATCGTCGGCCTGCGCCGGACGGTGGTCGAGTATCACTCCGCCGTGCTCGGCCACGGCATGCTCATCAGCGATCTCGAGGCGCGCGTGCGACGTCTCGAGCAGAAGGTCGGCGATTCCGACGCATAGATCACGTCGCGTTCAGGCGGAATCGCAAGATTGCAGACGACGTGATCGGTTCTGAAAGTTCAAAGCGCGCTTTCCGGCGAAAAACCGGGTTCTGGTTTTTCGCAACGCGCAGGCGGAGAACCGGCTCCGCGGGCCGTCTCGCACGCGCCCCCCTGGCCTCCGTCCAGGGCCCGCCGCAAGCCGCGGACCTCGTCGCCCGCCGCCTCGACGAGGCCCGCACGGCGACGAAGGGCGCCAGGGCGAAGCGTTGCGCCGTGTCATCCAACTGTCATGATTTAACGTGCCCTTGAGGCGATGCACGCGAGCCGACAGATGACCATCGACCGCCTCAAGGACGCGCTTCACCCGGACATCCCCGGCTGCCTGTGGGCGTTGCGGTTCGACGCGCAGGGCGAGGCCGCGCCGGGCGGCGCGGCCGATCTCGCCCGGCTCGGCCAGCCGGGCGAGGGCTTCCTCTGGCTGCACATGGATCTCGCCGATGTCCGCGCCCGTCCGGTCATCGCCCGCATCGGGGCGCTCACCGAAACCGCGCGCGCCGCGCTGTGCGACCCGGTCGACCATCAATATCTCGAATATTCGGACAGGCTCGTGAGCGGCGCGCTGCTTGATCACGAGCGGACGCTGGCCGGTCCCGCCTCGCGCACGGACTATCTCCGCTTCGCCATCGGCGACGGCTTTTTCATCTCGGCGCGGCGGCGCCCGATGACCAGCGTCGAGACGACGCGAAACGCACTCGGCCGCGGAGCCCGCGTCGACACGCCCTTCGCGCTGTTCGAACTGATGACCGATTTTTTGATCGACGAACTCGTCCGCATGACCAATGACGTCGGCCTCGCCTTCGATCGCGTCGAGGATCTGCTCATCGACGGGCGCGGCCGCGAGGCGCGCCCGAAGCTCGGCGCGGCCCGGCGCGACGCCGTGCGCCTCGCGCGTCAGGTCGGCGGCCTCGCCTCCACGCTGGCGCGGCTGGAGACGATCGAGGAAGACCCGGAGGAGCGGACGGACAATGATCTGCGGGAAACGGCGGCGCGACTGGTTCAGCACACGGAGGCGCTCGCGCGCGAAATGCTAAGCCTGCAGGAACGCGCGCGTCTGCTGCAGGACGAGCTGAACGCGCTGCTCAATCTGGAGACCAACGACCGCCTTTATGTGCTGACGGTCGTCACGACCCTTCTGCTGCCGGCGACATTCGTGACCGGCTTCTTTGGCATGAACCTGAAGAACCTCCCCTTTTCCGAAAGCGAGGAAGGCACGGTCTATGCGACCATCCTGTGCGTTCTCGCCGCGGGAGCAGTGCTGATCCTGATGCGGCGATGGGGGCTGACCAATCCGCGGGAGGCCGAGGAGGACAGGCCGCGCCCCGGCGCGTCGGGCCCTTCCCGGCCGGCGGACACCAATCTTTAGGCGCGGCCGCCGCTTTACATGGCGCGGCGACGCGCCTAATTTCCGCGCCGAATCCTGAAGAGGGAGCGTCGCTCCCCCGTTCCACCGAAAGACAAAGACAAATGCGCGCCGAGCCGCTTGCGCTGAAAGAACAGATCGAGCAGTCCATGGGACTGCTGAGGAGGCATCTTTGACGTCGAGACCGCGCAACGCCGTCTCGCCGAGCTGAACGTCAAGGCAGAAGACCCCAATTTCTGGAACGATCCCGACGAAGCGCAGAAGCTGATGCGCGAGCGCACCCAGCTCGAGGAGCAGATGGGCGCGATCGACAAGCTGTCACGCGACCTCGAGGACGCGCTGACGCTCGTCGAACTCGGCGAGGAAGCCGGCGACGAGGACACCGAGAAGGAAGGCGTCGAGGCGCTCAAGGCCGTGCTGAAAGACGCCCAGCGCCGCCAGATCGAGGCGCTGTTCTCGGGCGAGGCCGATGGCAACGACACCTTCATCGAGATCCATTCCGGCGCCGGCGGCACCGAGAGCCAGGACTGGGCGCGCATGCTGTTCCGCATGTACGCCCGCTGGGCCGAGCGCAAGAAGTTCAAGGTCGAGGTGATCGAGGAGACGGCCGGCGAGGAGGCGGGCATCAAGTCCGGCACGCTGCTGGTGAAGGGCCACAACGCCCATGGCTGGGCCAAGACCGAATCCGGCGTGCATCGCCTCGTGCGCATCTCGCCTTTCGACTCCAACGCCCGCCGCCATACGAGCTTCGCCTCGGTCTGGGTCTATCCGGTGGTCGACGACCGCATTGAAGTGAACATCAATGAGTCGGACTGCCGTATAGACACGTATAGATCGTCGGGCGCGGGCGGCCAGCACGTCAATACGACGGACTCCGCCATCCGTATCACCCATATCCCGACCGGCATCGTCGTCGCCTGTCAGGCCGAGCGCTCGCAGCACAAGAACCGCGCCACCGCATGGAACATGCTGCGCGCGCGTCTCTACGAGCTCGAACTCGAAAAGCGCGAGGCCGAGGCCAACAAGGCCGCCGCCAGCAAGACCGACATCGGCTGGGGCCACCAGATTCGCTCCTACGTCCTGCAGCCCTATCAGCTCGTGAAGGACCTGCGCACCGGCGTCACCTCCGGGACGCCGTCCGAGGTGCTGGACGGCGAGCTCGACGACTTCATGCAGGCGTCTCTCGCCCAGCGCATTTATGGCGGCGGGCCAGAGAAGGTCGAGGACGTCGACTGAGACGAGGGGCGCGCGTCGCCCCTTTTCTCGAAATCCTCCCCTTGAAAGTCGACAATCGACCGCGCCAATGGCCGCGGTCAAGACAATCGCAATTTTTCGCCCCTAGCATCCCGTCATCAACTTGACCTCGACATTTTGCGGGGATCGAGGGCTGCGCGGGCGCGGATGTCGCGACAGGCGCTCCCCCGCCGGTTTTCAGGGTGGCGCGATGACCGAGGAGCATATTTCATTTGCGCGCGGGGTCGCCCTCGCGCCCTCATTCGCCGCCCTGCGCGGCTTGCGCATCGTCAATGCGCATCTTGTCTCGATCGCGCTCCTTGCCGTCGTCCTGCCGCTGGCGATCTTCGCCGCGCATCTGGAGCCGATCCCGGCGATCATCCTGCTCCTTGCGGCGGGTCTTCTCGTTTTTCGGTTGAGTTTCAGCTGGGCGCCCGGCGCCCTGCTTTCGGCGCGGATCGACTGGACGAGCCTCGGCGGCTGCCTCCTGCTCGCCCTCGCCCTTTGCCTCGTCAGCGGCGAGGCTCACCTCTTCTTCAGCCCCTATGACTGGTTCGTGCGCGACGCGGTCCTGTCGGATCTCGTGGCGAACAAATATCCGGTCTTCTATCATTATCAGGGCGCCGACTTCCTCATGCGCGCGCCGCTGGGCATGTATATGTCGCCAGCGGCCGTCGGCTGGTCCTTCGGCCTGCGCGCCGCCCATTTCGCCCTGCTGGTCCAGAACGCCTTTCTGCTCGGGACGATCCTCTATCTCTCCGCGGAGCTCGTCGGCGGCGCCAAGCGGCGCTTCATCGTCCTGCTGCTGCTCTTCAGTCCCGTGGACGTCGTCCCCCATCTCGCCGAAAGCGTCATCGACTATTTCGGGACGGGCGCCTTCGTTCTCAGCCCGCATCTGATGTTCTGGAACAGGCTGGTCTTCTACTGGGGCCAAATTCCGTCCTTCTTCTGGGCGCCCAATCACGCGCTTGCGGCCTGGCTCTTCGCGGTGCTGCTGTTCCTCGAAATCCGGCGCGAGATCGATATTGCGTTCCTCGGTCTCGCCTTCATCGTCCTGCTGTTCTGGTCGCCGCTCGCGATGATCGGCGCGCTTCCGTTCTTGGCGTGGCGCGTCATCCGCAGCCTGTCGCCGGAGCTCGTCAGCAGGCGGAATGCGCTCGCTCTGGCGGCGGCGCTGTGCCTGCTGCCGCTGGCCTATTACCTCAGCCTCGACGCCGGCCGCGTGACGCGGGAATGGATGTTCCTGCGGCCCGATTTCTGGGGCTGGTATCTGTTGCTGCTCGTCTTCGGCCTGCCGCAGGCGTGGATTCTGCTGTCGCGCTGGCCGGATGTCGCCGGCTGGGCGAGAACGGCCGTCGCAATCGCGATCGCCCTGCTGATCGTCATGCCCTTCTACCGGATCGGCGTGACCGTCTCGGACAATGACATGACGATGCGCTGCGCGCTCGCGCCCTGGTTCATCCTCGGCTTCGGCTTCAGCGGCGCGGCGCAGCCGATCATGGACCGCGGCAAGGCGCTCGGCGCCCTGACCTTTACGCTAATTGCGCTTTCGGCCTTCACGGGCCTTTTCGAGATCCGGCGCGGCCTTTCCGACCCGGCCTACGCCATCAACGACTGCAACCTGCTGACGGCGACGGAAAAGGTCACGCCCGGCTTCCCGATCTCGAACTATCTCGCCCATATCGAGAAGGCGCCGGGCTGGTTCGTGCGCGACACGGGCGTGCGGCTCGCTGTCGAGCGGCGGCTGTGCTGGCCGGGCTATCCCTTTCTCGACAACAAATAGCCCGCCTCAGCCGGGCCAGACCTCGAGCCGGAGGTCCGGCACGTCGTCGAAATGCCCGGCGTCGCGCGTCACGAGCGTAAGGCCGAGGGCGAGCGCCTGCGCCGCGACCATGCGGTCGAGCGTGCGGCGGCGTTTGGGTTCGATCCCTCGCAGCAATCTTCCGTAGATTTCCGCGGCCGCGCGGTCGAAGGGCAATATGTCGATATTGCCGGCGATGAGGGCGATGTTCTCGGCGAGCCGGCCGTCCTTGCCGGCGGTGGCGGCGCCGGCGAGCAATTCGGCGTAGGCGACCGCCGAAATAGCGACCTCGCCGATCGAAAGCCGCGACAGTCTGTCGAGCGTCGCGGGCGCGCCGGAGGCGGCGGCGATGGCGACGGACGCATCGAGCAGATAGCGCGCCACCCGCCTATTCCTGCGCCCCGCCGCCCCAGTCGCGCCGGGGCGGCCTGAACTCCGGCCGCTCGACGGCGGCGGGCGCGGGAGCGGCGCCGAGCCGCGCCACGAGCGCCGGCATGTCTAGGCGCGCGGGGCTGACGACGAGGCTCTCGCCCTGACGGGTGACGATGACCTCCGCGCCCTCCGCGAAGGCGATTTCGCGCGGCAGCCGAACCGCGAGGCTATTGCCGGATTTGAAGATTTTGGTCGTCGCCATTGGGGAACGGTCCCACGTGGCGCGCACCATGTCAATACTTGTATTTACTGCAGGACACCGCCCAGCGCCGAGGCCGCTCTCAGGAAGCGCGAAGGATCGACCGCCTCGCCATCCATGCGCACCTCATAGTGAAGATGCGGGCCGGTCGAGCGGCCCGTGGAGCCGACGCGGCCCACGAGACCGCCGGGCGGGACCTGCTGGCCGGGCGCAACGGAAATCGCCGAGAGATGCGCGTAGCGCGTGGACAATCCGCCGCCGTGGTCGATCTCGACCATATTTCCATATCCGCCCTGGGGGCCCGCCACGCTCACCACGCCGGCCGCCGTGGCCCGCACCGGCGTTCCATACTCATCGCGCAGGTCGACGCCGCTGTGCAGCGCCGGACGGCCGAAGAAAGGGTCGGTTCGATAGCCGAAGGTCGAGGTCATTTGCAATTCGCCGGCGAGCGGCTTGCGCAGCGGCGTCGTCGGCAGCGCGCGGCGCAGGCCGTCGAGCGTCGCGACGGCGCTCTGGGCGGCGGCGAGATCGCGCTCGAAGAGACCGCCGGGCATCCTCGGATCGGCCGCGACGAAGGGGCCGCCCACCGCGCCGGGCGCATCCTTTCGCCTCGCCCTGGCGACGTAGCGCTCGACCGGCAGACCGGCGATGTCGAACGCCCGGCGCAGCCTCGTCGCCGCCTCCAGCGCCGGACGTACGATGCCGGAGAGGCGGCGCGCCTGATCGCGCTCGATCCGGTCGAGCGACATGGCGAGACTCTCGAGCCGCGCCGTCATGGGCGCGTCCGGGTCGGCGGCGTGGGCGAGCGAGGTCGTCGGCGCGACGGCGCGGGGCGCGAGCGAGGTGTCGATCGGCGTCAGTTCGCCCCGGTTCGGCGCGGCTTCGGGCGGGGCCAGCGGCAGCGGCTTGCCCTCGAGCTCGCGGCCGAGGCGCAGGTCGAGCCCTTCCGGCTCCGGCTTGCCCGATCCGCCCACCGCATTCTCGTCGAGCGCGCTTTTCGGCGCCTTTGCCGCGGCGGCGGGGCCGGTCGCCGGCAAGGCGGCGCCTGCGGCCCTGGCGACCGGGGCGGCCCGATTTACAGCCGGCGCCAGCGTCTCCGCCCTTGCGGCGGGGGAGATCATCGTCACGCCGCCATCACGCGAAATCGTGCGCTCGACAAGCTGGGCGACGACGGCGGCGCGCGTTTCGAGCTGCGCCTGGCGCAGCACGAGGCTCTGCACCTTGCCCTCGACTCCGTCCTGATCGATGAACTGGCGGCTCGCGAGCTGGTCGAGACGCAGCCGCATGGCGGCGATGCGGTCCTCATAGGCGTATTGCATCTGCGTCTGGCGGTCGATCAGACCGGCGAGCAGATCGTCGCGAAATATCAGATAGCCGGCCGCGCCGACCGTCGCCGTCGCGACGAGGCCGACCGCAAGGGCGGCCATGACGACAGCGGCGCGCGAAATCTCGAAGCGGCGGCTGCGATGGCCCCCCGAGACCTCCACCACATAATCGCCGGACGTTTCGACGAAGCGATAGGACTGATCACGATTGCGCATATTCGATCCCGGCAGGGCGGACGCGCCCCGGTCACTCGGACCGGCGGACGCCGTCCGCGATTCCGGCGGCGCGCCACATGGCCCGAATGCAATCAAACTCCATTAAGGTTAATGCTTCCCGAAACTGCCAAGCTCGCGGCGTAACGGGCTTTTGCGGGCGCGCGTCCGCGCAAACGGCGCGTGGACATGCGGCTCCGGCGCTCTTATGATTCGCCCCATGCTGCGACTCCTGACCCGATTCATCGGCCTGTTGCTGCTCGCGGGGGGCTTCATCGCCCTCATCGTCGACGGCACACGATCGATCGCCGGCGGCCGGCTGCTGGTGACAACCCTGAACAAGGGGGCCTCCGAATTCTTTCCCGCGCTCTATCAGGGGCTGCAGAACGGGGTTTCGGAAAAATCCGCCTTTCTCTGGGACCCGGTCTTCACGACGCTGCTTTTGCTTCCGATCAGCGTCGCTTTCGGCGGACTGGGCGCGCTTCTCATCGTCCTCAGCCACAAGCAGGAGACGACGCCGCGCTATTGGCGCCGCTAGAGACCGCCTTATCTAGGCGGCATGTCCATCTTCGACCGACTCAATCTCTCAGGACGCCTCGGCCCGATTCCCGACCGGCCGACGCCCGTCGCCCATGGCGCGCGCCATTTCGTCAACGGCAATCCGCTCGATCCGCCCTTTCCGCTCGGGACGGAGCAGATTCTCTTCGGCATGGGCTGCTTCTGGGGCGCCGAGCGCAAATTCTGGCAGGCGGGCGAAGGCGTTTATGTGACCGCCGTCGGCTACGCCGGCGGGACGACCAAAAACGCCAATTATGAAGACGTCTGCACGGGACGCACCGGCCATGCGGAAGTGGCGCTGGTTGTCTACTACCCGGCCATAATTCCCATCGACGCGCTTCTGCGCCTCTTCTGGGAGAGCCATGACCCGACGCAGGGGATGCGGCAGGGCAATGACGTCGGCACGCAATATCGCTCGGCGATCTATGCGACGACGCCCGATCAGCTCGCGGCGGCCGAGAACTCGCGGGACATGTACCAACGCGTATTGACGAAAGCGGGATTCGGCCCGATCACAACGGAAATCAGGCCGGCGCCGCCCTTCTTTTACGCGGAGGAATATCACCAGCAATATCTCGCCAAGAACCCCGGCGGCTATTGTGGGCTCGGCGGCACGGGCGTCTCCTGCCCGGTCGGGACAGGCGCATCCGCCGCCTGACCTATTCCGCCTTCAGGACCTCCTGGCAGGCCGGCGGCAGTTTCGCCATGGTCATGGGCGGCCAGCTCTTGGTCGACTTCTTTGGATGGAGCGCCTCGTCGGTGAACCACCAGGCAAGCGACGAATCGCAGCCGTCGCCCGAAGGCGTCGGGTCCTGATCCTTGCAGCTCGAGCCGTCCGGACAGAACAGGCGGATGTGGAAATGGTAATTGTGCCCCCACATGGGGCGCACCTTGCGCATCCATGATTCGCCGGCCGCCTCGCGGCACATCGCGCGCTTGATTGCGGCGTTGACGAATATGCGCTGCACCTTCGGCTCCATCGCCGCGGCGCGAATCACGGCGAGATGGCCTTCGCTCCACACATCCGGCCGCACATCGAGAAGGTCCTCGCGCACGACGTCGGTAGCTGACATTTCCTCACGCTCGGCGCGGGTCAGCTCGCGATTCGGCATGGGCGTCAGCCAGATGTCGGCGTCGAGCCCGATCTGGTGCGAGGCGTGGCCGGTGAGCATCGGACCGCCACGCGGCTGCGAAATGTCGCCAATGAGCAGACCCGGCCATCCCGAGGCGCGCGACGCCTTGGGCGCGAAATGCTGCAGGAAGGAAATGAGCGCCGGATGGCCCCAATTGCGATTGCGGGAGAGGCGCATCACCTGCCAGTTCGGACCGTTGACGGGTAACTGCTCGGCGCCGGCGAGACAGCCGCGCGAATAGAAGCCGATCGGATCGGGATCGAGCGGCGCAGCCGCGCGCGCGCGGCCGAAAAGCTCCTTGGCCGGCGTCGCGGGATCGGAAGGATTCGCGAGCGGCGGCAATGGCCTGGGATCGAGCGTGCCCTTGTCCTGAGCAGCCGCAGTCGCGGTCATCATCAGGAGCGCCGCGGTAATCGTCAATGCCCGCATAGTGGAACCATCTCCAGGACTTCGTTTCGACAGCGTTGAAGCGGCTTCTTTCCTGATCCTTGCCAGTCAACCTTAATGATCTATTTACATTGCCGAGTAATCACGATTGAGCCACAATCTTCGCAGTGACCGTTGTGTTGGAGTAAAATCATGCGTTTGAAACTTGTCATTTTGGCGCTCATGGCCTTTTTTGCGTCGATAGGCCTCGCCTATGCGACCGTCCGCATTCACGTCGATCTTTCCACCCAGACCATGCATGTCGACTCCTCGACGGGCAGCTATACATGGCCGGTGTCAACGGCGCGCGCCGGCTACTCCACGCCGCGCGGCTATTTCGCGCCGACGGGCCTGCAACGCATGCATTATTCGCGCAAATACCACATGTCGCCGATGCCCTATTCGATCTTTTTCCGCGGCGGCTATGCGATCCACGGCTCCTATGCGACGGGCTCGCTCGGCCGCCCCGCCTCGCATGGCTGCGTGCGTCTTGCGCCCGGCAATGCGGCGACTCTTTATAACATGGTGCAGAACGAAGGCGGCAGCATCTCGATCACCGGAACGCCTCCCGGAGGCGGCGCGCGCTACGCCGCCAGATCGTCGAGCCATCGTCACTACGCGGGCCTGCGGCGCGCACATCAGAATCGCGCGCTCGCCTACGCCCCGCTGCGCCGCCATCACCACGACGGCACGGTGCGCGGCTGGCAGGCGCATCCCTTCTCGCCGGGCTTCTTTTGAGAGCCGCGACGCAGTGAACCGGTCTGTCGCCCAAACGTAAACGTGACTGTAAGCGCGTTGTTAACCGCTCTTCGCCATAGTCCGAAGCGAGAGCGGAGCCATTGTGGGGCCGCTGGAGACGAGGGTCCGCGCAACCGCTGCGCGGGTCCGATTTCAGGGCCGACATGGGCGACATTATCGAAACCATCATCATCGGCGCCGGCCCGGCCGGGCTGACTGCAGGCTACACGCTGGCCAAGCATGGCCGGGACGTCCTGGTGCTGGAGCAGGACCCCGTTTACGTCGGCGGCATTTCGCGCACCGCGAGCTACAAGGGGTTCCTCTTCGACATCGGCGGCCATCGCTTCTTCTCCAAGTCTAAGGAGATCGTCGATCTCTGGAACGAAATCCTGCCCGATGATTTTCTCGAGCGGCCGCGCCTGTCGCGCATCTATTACCGCGGCAAGTTCTACGCCTATCCGCTGAAGGCCTTCGAGGCGCTGAGGAATCTCGGTCTTGTCGAAAGCGCGCTGTGCATGGCCTCCTTCGCCTACGCCAAGGCCTTTCCGGTGAAGGAGCCGCGGACCTTCCATCAATGGGTTCGCAACCAGTTCGGCGAACGGCTCTTCGGAATATTCTTCAAGACCTACACCGAGAAAGTGTGGGGCATGGGCTGCGACGAGATTTCCGCCGACTGGGCGGCGCAGCGCATCAAGGGCCTGTCGCTCGGCGCCGCGATCATCGACGGGCTGCGCCGTTCGCTCGGCCTGCGCAAGGGGGAAGCCGGCGCGAAATCGCTGATCGAATCCTTCCGCTATCCGCGCCGCGGCCCGGGCATGATGTGGGAGGCCGCCGCCTTCAGCATGCAGAAAATGGGCGGGCGCCTGCTGATGGGCCGCAGCGTCGACGCGCTGCATTACGACGAAGCGTCGAAGCTCTGGACCGTGCGGGCCACGCGCGAAGACGGCGAAAAGGAAAGCTTCCGCTCCCGCCATGTGATGTCCTCGGCGCCGATGCGCGACCTCATGAACGCCATTGAACCGAAGCCCCTGAGCCTCTTCAACGCGCGCGACCTGAAATATCGCGACTTCCTCACCGTCGTGCTGATCGGCCGGCCGCAGAAGGAGTTGCCGGACAATTGGGTCTATATCCACGATCCCAGCGTGAAGGTCGGCCGCGTGCAGAATTTCCGCAGCTGGTCGCCGGAGATGATCGCCGACGGCGTCTCGACATGCCTCGGACTCGAATATTTCTGCTTCGAGGGCGACGGCCTCTGGTCGTCGTCCGATGAAGACCTCGTCGCGCTCGCGAAGGAAGAGATCGGCAGGATCGGCCTGATGAATCCGGACGACGTGAACGACGCCTGTGTGGTGCGCCAGCCCAAGGCCTATCCGGTCTATGACGACGCCTATGCGGCGAATGTCGAGACGATCCGCCGCGAGATCGCGACACGTTTTCCGACGCTGCATCCGATCGGCCGCAACGGCATGCACAAATACAACAACCAGGACCACGCGATGATGACGGGCATGCTGACCGCGCTCAACATCATTCGCGGCGAGGAAACCTTCGACGTCTGGCGGGTGAACGAGGACGCGGAATATTCGGAGGCTGGCGTCGAGGGCGCGCATGAGGCGCTGTCGAGCGAACGCCTCACGCCGCGCAAGGTCGCCGCTGCATGAGCATCGCCGACGCCCTGCTCACGCGCGCGCCGGCGCGCCGACTCGTCGTCGATCTGGTGAAATATGGTTTCGCGAGCGCTGCGGCGCTGACGCTCGATTTCGCCACGTTGATGTTTTTATACAAGGCGCTCGGGATCAATCATCTCGTCGCGGCGGCGATCGGCTTTCTCGCCGGCCTCGCGCTCGTCTATGCATTGAGCGTGCGCTATGTCTTCGTCGACCGGCGCCGCCTCGACGCGAGAGCGGAAATCGCGGGCTTTCTTGTCACCGGCCTCGCCGGGCTCGCGATTACGGAAGGGCTCATGCATCTTCTCGTCGATTACGCCTGCGTCTCCGTGGCGCTCGCCAAGGCTCCCACGGCGGGCTTCGTCTTCCTGTTCAATTTCACGGCGCGCCGCGCGCTGCTGTTCTCGGCGCCGGACAAGGCCGTCCGATGAGCGCGTTCGCGGCTCGGGGCGGCCTCGCGCATGCGAAGCCATTGAGCGAGCGCGGCGCGTTCATTGCGACGCTGGTCTTCTCGCTTTTCGTCGCGGTCGCGCTCTCCTTCCCGCGCGCGGAAATCGTCTGGCGCACAGGCGCCTTTTTCGATTCCGACGACGCGATGCGCGCGGTTCAGGTGCGCGACTTTCTCGCCGGCCAGAAATGGTTCGATCTTTTCGCGCATCGTCTCGATCCGCCATACGGATTGCCGATGCATTGGTCGCGCGTCGTCGATGTTCCGCTCGCCGGATTGAACCTCTTCTTCATGCATTTCCTTTCGCCGGAATATGCGGAGCGCGCGACGCGTCTCGTCTTTCCCTTCGCGCTTCTCGGCCTCCTGCTCGCGTTGATCGGCTGGCTCGCCTCGATCCTGTCGAACGCCGCCGCGCGCCTGACGGCCGTTTGGCTCGCGCTTCTTTCCGGCGCGATGTTCCTGCAATTTGCGCCGGGACGCATCGACCATCATGCGCCGCAGATCGTGACGCTCGCCGCGACGCTGGGGTTATTCCTGCAGGGACTGGATCCGCGCCGCGCCGCGCGTCTCGCCGTCGCCGCCGCGCTGATGGCGCTTTCGATCTCGATCAGCCTCGAGAATCTGCCCTTCTTCGTCATGATGATCGCAGCGCTGCCGCTGCTTTTCGTCAGCGACGGCGAGGCGGCGCACGCGCAGCTTCTGTGGTTCTCCGCCGGCGCGCTCGGCGCTTTTCCCTTGCTCTACGCCGCCACCGTGCCGCCCGCCGGCTATTTCACTTCCGCCTGCGACGCTTTTTCCTTCGTGCATCTCGCCGCGACGCTCGTCGGCGTCATTGCGCTGACGGCGCTCGCGCTTTTCGCTTCCCGGCTCGCGACGCGCGCGCGCTTCATCGCGGCCGCCTTCGCCGGCGCCGTGACGCTTGCGAGCGTCAATCTTATCGCGCCGCATTGTCTCGGCGATCCGCTCGGCGGGCTCGATCCCTTGCTGCGCGATCTTTGGCTCTCGCATGTCGTGGAGGCGAAGCCGCTGCTCTCGCTTTACGCGACCGCGCCGGGCGCCGTCTTCGCGACGGCGGTCCCCGTCGGGCTCGGTCTCTTCGCCGCGCTTTTCTTCGCCTTTCGCGCGCATGGCGTGGCACGCCGCCGCTGGCTGCTCCTCGCGGCCTGCGTCGCGGCGGGCTTCGCGGCGGGTCTGTGGCAGATGCGCGTCTTCACTTCGGTGACGCCGCTCGCCATGGCGCCGCTCGCCGCCGCCATCGTCGCCGCGGCGAACCGGCTCTCGGCCGACGTCAGCTCCGCGTTGCGCGCGGCGCTCATCGCGTCACTGGCCGCCTTCGTCTCCCCCATCGGCCTCGCGCTGGCGCTGCCGTCGCCGGAAGATCCGGACGCCGGCGCAGAGCGCGCCTGTCTTGCGCCGGACGTTCTCGCGCCGCTGGCCGAGCTGCCGGCGTCGCGCGTCGTCGCCTCCTTCGATCTCGGCGCTCATATCTTGGCGCATACGCCGCACAGCGTTTTCGCCGCGCCCTATCATCGCGACAATCACGGCAATCGCATCTCGGCCGACGCCTTCCTCGCGCCGCCCGATAAAGCGGAAGCGCTGCTGCGCGCTGCGGACGCGCAACTCGTGGTGTGGTGTCCGCGCGCGAAAGCGCCGTCAGCGCTGGCGACGGCGGCGCCCGACGGGCTCGCCGCCATGCTCGCGCGCGGTGAAGCTCCTGCGTGGCTGGAGCCCGTGAAGCTTGGCCATACATCTCTCCTTGTTTTCGCCCTGAGGCCCGTGGAAAAGATGTCGGTCAACTGACGGGCGCCTGCGCGCCGCCACGCGAGGACGGGAATTTTGACAACCACATTCGACCGCCGCCGGTTTCTTCTGGGAGCCGGGGGACTGGCGCTCGCGGCGCCCGCCTTCGCACAGCCGGGCGCGCAGGAATCGAGCGACGAATTGCAGGTGCGCGTCGAGAACAATTCCGTTCCCGAGCTCTGCGCCGAGAAGGACAATATCGAGCTCGACTTCATTTCGCCGCGCGTGCGCCACATGCAGATACAGGCGGTGCATCCTTCCTACATCAACACCATCCAGTCGGACCGATGGGCGCCGGACTGGTCGAGCTGCGATCTCTCTCCCGACCCGAAGTTCTTCTCCCAGTCAAGGCGGCGCACCTTCTGGGAAACGCCGGAATTCTGGCTCACCGGCTACACATTCCCCTCGTTCTGGCGTCCCAACGACGTGCCGGTGCGCGTTGGCGACAAGGTCGAAAAAGGCCTGCACATGATTCAGGTCTGGATGTGGTATCGCGAGCGCGCCGAGGAGATCATGGCGATCTACCCGCCGGACGGCTATTGGCGCGGCCGTCCTCTTCCCTTCGAGGACATGCGCTGGACCGCCTATGGCTCGTCCTTCCTCGTCGGGCCTGTGGAGATGCAGGAGCGCCCGATCGTCGATCTCGACGAACTCGTCTTCGAGCCGGCGACGCGCACATTCGTGCTGAAGTTCCGGCGAGGCGGAGAAGCGCGCATCACGGTGAAGGGCGCGGATCAGGATCGCCTCACGCTCGACGTCTCCTTCAGCGACGCCATGCCGGGCGGGCGGCCCTTCGCGGCGCTTCGCTCGATGTATACGATGGAGACGATGAGCGACGCGGCGATCGTCGGCTGGCGCAACAAGCGCGGCAAGGGGTGGGAGGAGTCGCCGGTGATCGACTTCAAGGGCGCCAGCGCCACCGAATTCTGGGTCGGCCGCCACTTGCCGTCGCGACATAATCTCTCGGCGCCCGACATGGTGTTCAGCAGATTCCGCGGCGAGGCGGCGGCGGAGAAATGAGCGCGCGTCCCCGCTGGGGCGCGCTCGACGCGGCGCGCGGCCTCGCCGTCGTGGCCATGGTCGTCTTTCACCTGATCTGGGATCTGGGGCATTTCGGCCATATCGCCGCGAGCATCCCCTGGTCGGCGCCCGTGAAGGCCTTTGGCCACGCCATCGCCTTCTCGTTTCTGTTCATCGCCGGCGTGTCGCTGGTTCTGGCGAATGAAGATCACATGCGCTGGCCCGCCTTCTGGCGCCGTTTTGCGATCATCGCCGGCGCTGCGGCGCTGGTGAGCGCGGGGACCTATGCGATCTTTCCCGCCGCCTTCGTGTTTTTCGGCATATTGCATTGCATCGCGGCGGCGAGCCTCGTGGCGCTGCCCTTCCTGCGCGGGCCGTGGTTGCTCGCGGCCGCGGCGGGCGCGTTCTTCTTCGCCGCGCCGCATGTGCTGGCGTCGCCGGCCTTCAATTCAAACTGGCTGCAATGGCTCGGCCTCTCGACCACCGAGCCGCTGACGCAGGACTGGCGCCCGCTCTTTCCCTGGGCCGGCGCGCTGCTCCTGGGCGTCGCGGCGGCGAAGGCGCTCCCGCTTCCGGTCCCGGCCGGGGGGCGTGAGGACAGGCTCCCGCGGGCGTCAGCCGCGCTGAAATTCCTCGGCCGCCATAGCCTGCTCATCTATCTCGCGCATCAGCCAATCCTGTTCGCGGTCTTTTCGATGCTCGCCTTCTTCTCGCCGGCCCCGGACGAGACGGCGGATTTCGTCGCCGCCTGCGAAACCTCCTGCCGCGCCGACGGCGCCGGTCAGCAATATTGCCACGACGCGTGCCTGTGCACGGCGCAGGAGGCTTTGCGGACCAAAGCGCTCGCGGGCGCGGCGGATGACGCCGAGCGCGGGCGAAGGCTCAACGCCATCGCCCGACGCTGCATGGGGAATGGAAAAAAGTAGCCCCGGCTTCTCTCGCCATTGCGAGCGAAACTCGCGCGCCGAAATGGCGAAGACGCCCCCGCGCCAGCGCGAGGGCGATCCGTGCTCACATACCGCCGAGATGCTCCGCGACGGTAAAAATATCCTTGTCGCCGCGGCCGCACATGTTCATCACCATGATGTGATCCTGCGGCTTCTGCGGCGCGAGCTCGAAGACCTTGGCGAGCGCGTGGGAGGGCTCCAGCGCCGGGATGATGCCCTCGAGCTTGGAGCAGAGCTGGAAGGCGTCGAGCGCCTCCCTGTCGGTCGCGCTGATATATTTGACGCGGCCCGACTCGTGCAGCCATGAATGTTCCGGCCCGATGCCCGGATAGTCGAGGCCCGCCGAAATCGAATGGCCTTCGAGAATCTGGCCGTCATCGTCCATCAGCAGATAGGTGCGGTTGCCGTGCAGCACGCCGGGGCGCCCGCCGGTGAGCGAGGCCGCATGGCCGTTGGGCACATTGATGCCGTGACCTGCCGCCTCGACGCCATAAATCTCGACCGAGGGATCGTCGAGGAAGGGGTGGAAGAGGCCGATGGCGTTGGAGCCGCCGCCGATGCAGGCGACGAGCGAATCGGGAAGCCGCCCCTCCATCTCCTGCATCTGCGCCTTCGTCTCATTGCCGATGATGGACTGGAAGTCGCGCACCATGGCCGGATAGGGATGCGGGCCCGCCGCCGTGCCGATGCAGTAGAAGGTGTTCGAGACGTTGGTCACCCAGTCGCGCAGCGCCTCGTTCATCGCGTCCTTCAGCGTACGCGCGCCGCTTTGCACGGGCACCACCTCGGCGCCGAGCATCTTCATGCGGAAGACATTGGGCTTCTGCCGCTCGACGTCGACCGCGCCCATATAGACGACGCATTGCAGGCCGAATCGCGCGCAGGCGGTGGCGGTGGCGACGCCATGCTGGCCGGCGCCCGTCTCGGCGATGATGCGCTTCTTGCCCATGCGGCGCGCGAGCAGGATCTGGCCAAGCACATTGTTGATCTTGTGCGCGCCGGTATGATTGAGCTCGTCGCGCTTGAAATAGACCTTGGCGCCTTTGCCGGGGTCGGCCTTTTCGCGCACATGCTCGGTGATGCGCTCGGCGAAATAGAGCGGGCTCGGACGGCCGACATAATGCTTGTGAAGACCCGCGAGCTCCTCGTGGAAGGCGGGATCGTTCTTCGCTTCCTGATAGGCCTGTTCGAGATCGAGCACGAGCGGCATGAGCGTCTCGGCGACGAAACGTCCGCCGAAAATGCCGAAACGGCCGTTTTCGTCCGGGCCGGAGCGGAAGGAGTTGGGAAGCGGCTTGGTCAAGGGGGCGTTCCTCTTTGCGAGCCTGCGCCCCCTCCCAAACCCTCCCCAGCTCACGCGGGAGAGGGAGTCGGGCCGCAGCCTTCATCGACGCTGCTGGTTGCGAGCGTCCCCTCTCCCGCAAGGCGGGGGAGGGACAGGAAGGGGGCGAAAGCGGCTATGCGTCTCTGCGGAAACCTTTAGAACCTTCCGGCCCCAAATCAAAGCGCCCGGACGGCCTGCGTGAAGGCGTGAATCTTTTCGACGTCCTTGACGCCCCTCTCGCGCTCAACGCCCGACGACACGTCGACGGCCGGAGCATTGGTTCGCCGCAGGGCTTCGGCGACGTTTTCCGGGTCGAGCCCGCCCGAGAGCATCCAGTGTTTCGCGCTTATGTTGCTTAGCAAATCCCAGTCGAAAGTCACGCCGGCGCCGCCGGGAACCGCGGCGTCCGGGGCGGGTTTGGCGTCGAAGAGAAGAATGTCGGCTGCGCCTTCATAGGCGCGAGCGGCCTCGACGTCGTCGCGGGTTGCGACGCCAATCGCCTTGATCACGGGCAGGCCGAAGCGCTCCTTCACCGCGCGCACGCGCTGCGGCGACTCGCGCCCGTGCAATTGCAGCATGTCGGGCGCGAGCGCCTCGACGATTTCCGCGAGCGACGCGTCGTCCGCGTCGACGGTCAGCGCCACCTTGCGGATGCGCTCTTGCGCGATCAGCCCGAGTGTGCGGGCCGTTTCCAGATCGATGTTCCGGGGGCTTTTCTCGAAGAAGACGAAGCCCGCCATGTCGGCGCCGGCGGCGATCGCCGCCAGAAGCGTCTCGGGGCTGGAGAGGCCGCAGATTTTGACGAGGATCGGCAAGATCAACTCCAGGCTCGCGGGGCCGTCCCGTTTATCCCCGGTTATACACGTCCTCGAAGCGGACGATGTCGTCTTCGCCGAGATAGGAGCCGGTCTGCACCTCGATCAGTTCGAGGTCGATCTTGCCGGGATTGGTGAGACGGTGCTTGCAGCCGATCGGCAGATAGATTGATTCGTTCTCGTGGACGAGATGGATTTCGTCGTCCCGGCCGACCTCCGCCGTGCCGCGCACCACGATCCAGTGCTCGGCGCGGTGGAAATGCTTCTGCAGCGACAGCCGCTCGCCCGGCTTCACGACAATGCGTTTCACCTGATAGCGCTGGCCCTCGTCGATGCCCTGATAATAGCCCCAGGGACGGAAGATGCGCTTGTGCTGTCCGGCCTCGCGGCGGTTCTCGGTCTTGAGCTGGTCGACAAGCTGCTTCACCTGATCGCCGTGCTCGTGACTGAGCACCAACACCGCGTCCTGCGTCGTCACCACGATCACGTCGCTGACGCCGACAACGGTCGTGAGCGTGTCCTCCGAGCGGACATGGACATTGTTGGCGTCCATGACGACGGCGTTGCCGCGCACGGAATTGCCGGCGGCGTCGCGCTCGGAAAGCTCCCAGACCGCGCGCCAGGTGCCGACGTCCGACCAGCCGATGTCGGCCGGGATGAGCGCGGCCTTGTCGGTCTTCTCCATCACCGCATAGTCGATGGATTTTTTCGGCGCGCGGGCGAAGGCCTCGGCGTTGAGCACGAGGAAGCCCAGATCGTTCTTCGCGCCGTCGATCGCCGCCTCCGCCGCTTCGGCGATATAGGGCTCGAAATGCGCGATCTCCGCCTGCATGACGTCGGCGCGGAAGATGAAATTGCCGCTGTTCCAGAAATAGCCGGCGTCTATGTAGCACTGCGCCGTCTCGCGGTCGGGCTTCTCGACGAAGGCGTCGAGCTTGAGCACTTCTCCGTCGGGATGGATCGGCGCGCCGGGGCGCAGATAGCCATAGCCGGTGGCCGGATGGTCGGGCTTCACGCCGAGCGTGACGATATAGCCCTCGGCGGCGGCCTCTCCGGCCTTCTTGCAGAGTTGCACCAAGCCTGCGCGGTCGCGCACGACATGGTCGGCGGCGAGCACCACCACCACCGTGTCCGGCGCGCGGCG
Source organism: Methylocystis sp. ATCC 49242 (assembly GCF_000188155.2). NCBI lineage: Bacteria > Pseudomonadati > Pseudomonadota > Alphaproteobacteria > Hyphomicrobiales > Methylocystaceae > Methylocystis > Methylocystis sp. ATCC 49242. Next base: position 3,083,907 of record NZ_KE124774.1, on the reverse strand, counting down.
CGCGGCGATGCCGGCGGCGACGGCGACGGCGGGGCCGGAGTCGCGGCGCGACGGCTCCAGCACGATTTCCGCCTGCGCGCCGATTTCACGCAGCTGATCGGCGATGAGGAAGCGATAGTCGATGTTGGAGATGACGATGGGCTTCTCGAAGGCCGGATCGGCAAGCATCATCATCGTGGTCTGGAAGGTCGAGCGCTCGCCGACAAGCGGGATGAACTGCTTGGGCAAGGTTTCCCGCGATTCGGGCCAGACTCGCGTTCCCGAGCCGCCGCACATGATCACGGGCTGAATTTTTCTCATCAGACACCCTCTCGCGGCCTTCCGCGCGCCGGTCACGCGCACGGCGACGGCCAAAATAGGTCAATCCGCCCGCTTCTTGGCAAGATTTTGGCGAGCGCGGGGCGACCCGCCCCGTCTCAGCTCTTGCCTTTCTTCTCCAGCTCCGCCTTCAGGGCCGCGAGTTTCGCGAAAGGCGAATCCGGATCCGGCTGGCGCTCGCGACGCTCGGGGGCCGCGAAGCCGCCGCCCGGACGGCGATTGCGATCGTCGCGCGGCGGGCGTTGCTGATCCGGACGCGGCTTGTCGAATCGCGGCCTGCCGGCGGGCCGGGCGCCCGCCTCCTTGCCGCCTTCGGGACGCGGCCGGTCACGGCGCGGCTGGCGCTTCTCGCCCTCGGCGCCCTCGCTTGTCCGGGGGCCGCGCTGCGGCGCGCCCTGATGGCGACGCGGGCCGGCGTGGGCGTGCCTCTGCGGCGCCCAGACCTCGATCATGGCCGGCGCCTCGGCGGCGGTTTCTTCGGCGGCGACAGGCTCCCCGGCCGCTTCCACGGCGGACGCCTCTTCGACGGCCGGTTCGGGCGCAGGGGCTTCGGCCGCGGGGGCCGTTTCGGCTTCGGGCGTTTCCGGCGGCATTTCGGCGGCGGCTTCCTCGCCCGCCACGGACTCCTCCGCCGGTTTGGCGGCCAGCGGCTCGGTCGAGGCGGCCGGCACCAGCGGGACGGTGATGGCCGGACCCGGGCGCTGCGACGCGGCGTAGCCGAGCGATTTCAGGATGGAGGAAAAAGCGTCGCCCGAACATCCGGTGAGCGAGGTCATCGCCACCGTGACCACGAAACCGTCGCCATCCGCCGCGCCGGCCGGGGGCTCGCCGGCGCTGACGCCGGGGCGATAGGCGATCGCCGGACGGATGAGATCGGCGAGGCGCTCCAGAATGTCCACGCGCACGACCCTGTCTCCGCACACGCGGAAGCCCGCGGCGCGATAGAAGCCCTTGGGGATCGAATGGTCGGCGGCGAAGGAGGTGCGGCCGGAGGCGGCGAGATGCGGGACTTCCTCGAGCCCCTTCACATTGTCGAGTCCGCCGTGATGAAGCGCCCAGAGAAGCGAGGCCAGCGTGCGCGGCGCGGGCTTCAGCAGCAGCGGCAGATAGATGTGATAGGCGCCGAAGCGGACGCCCAGTTTGCGCAGCGCGCCGCGGTCCTCCTGCGAGAAGCCCTTGACCTCCTTGGCGACGCGGGCGCGATCGAGAACGCCGAGCTCTTCGGCGAGCTGGAAGGCGACGCCGCGCGTCACGCCCTCGAGGCCCTCGCCCTTCTCCAGCTGCTCCAGCGGCCCGAGCAGTTTCTTCACATGCTGGGCGAGCCAGAGATTGAGGCGCTGCTGAACTTTCTCCAGCGCCGCGCCCGAAAGCTGCTCGTCGGCGAGGATTCGGGTGGTGGGCGCCAGGATTCCGGCGCCGGCGGCGATTTTCGCGACCGGCTCGCCGAGCCAGCGGATGGTTCCGTCATTGGCCAGCGCGAAGGCGTCGTCCACGGCGTCGAAGACCCGAGTGGCGCGCGCCTCGAACTCTCCCGCCAGAGCCTTCTGCGCCGCGGCGTTCAGGGCCTTGGCGGCTTCGCCCGCCGCGCCCGGGTCGGGCGTGAAGCGAAAACCCTGGAGGCTTCCGACATGCTGGCCCTCGACCAGAACGTCGCCGGCGGCGTTAATTTCGGCTTCTAGCATCGCATTCTCTCTCAGGCGGCGCATCAGCACGCTGGTGCGGCGATCGACGAAACGCTGGGTCAGTCGGTGATGCAGCGCGTCGGACAGGCTGTCCTCTACCCGACGCGCGACGCTCTGCCAATGCTCACTGTCATCGAGCCAGCCGGAACGGTTGGCGATGAAGCTCCAGGTGCGAACCTGCGCAAGCCGGTTGGAGAGCGTGTCGATGTCGCCGTCGACGCGGTCCACGGCCGCGATCTGCTTCGCCATCCAGTCAGCGGGAATCCTGCCGCGCCGGGCCGTGAAGCCGAAAATGGTCAGCGCCAGCTCGTAATGCGCTGCGGGAGAAGTCTTGCGGTAATCGGGGATCTGGCAGGCTTCCCACAGCCGGGCGACGTCGGCGGGCGTCTTGGCGTTGCGCCGCGCCGTTTCGTCGCGACTCGCCGCCTCGAGGGCCAGCTGGTCCACGGCGATGGGGGCGCGGGTGAAGCGGGGATGTCCCGGCGCCTGATCGAGCGAGTTGGCGAGGGATTCGATCGAGGAGAAGTCGAGTTCGCTGTTGCGCCACTGAAGAAGCGCCACCGGATCGAAGCGATGATCCTCGAGGGCCTCGATCAGCTCCTCGTCGAAAGGCGGGCAGCGGCCGGTCGCGCCGAACTGGCCGTCGCTCATGTGGCGGCCCGCGCGTCCGGCGATCTGGCCGAATTCGGCCGGCGTCAGACGGCGATAACGCCAGCCGTCGAACTTCCGGTCCGACGCGAAGGCCACATAATCCACATCGAGATTGAGCCCCATGCCGATGGCGTCGGTGGCGATGATGTAATCGACGTCGCCGGACTGGAAGAGCTCGACCTGAGCGTTGCGCGTGCGAGGCGAGAGCGCGCCGAGCACCACCGCCGCGCCGCCCCTCTGGCGCTTGATCCATTCGGCGATGGCGTAAACCTCCTCCGCCGAAAAGGCGACGATCGCCGTGCGCGGCGGCAACCGCGAAATCTTCCGGTCGCCCGCGAAAGTGAGCCGCGACAGGCGCGGGCGCGAAAAGATCGGCGCGCCGGGAAAAAGCTCGCCGATCAGCGGCGCCATGGTGTCCGCGCCGATGAGCAGCGTCTCCTGCCGTCCGCGCCAGCGCAGCAGCCGATCGGTGAAGACATGGCCGCGGTCGAGGTCGGCGGCGAGCTGGATCTCGTCGATGGCCAGAAAATCCACCTCTATGTCGCGCGGCATCGCCTCGACGGTGGAAATCCAGTAGGCCGGGGCGCGCGGCTTGATCTTCTCCTCGCCGGTGATGAGCGCGACGGCGTCGCTCCCGACCTTCGCCACGACGCGATTATAAACTTCGCGCGCGAGCAGCCGCAGCGGCAGACCGATGACGCCCGTGGGAAAGGAGAGCATTCGCTCGATGGCGTGATGCGTCTTGCCGGTGTTGGTGGGGCCGAGCACCGCCGTCACGCCCGAGGCGCGGGCGGAACGGCTTCCCGGCGGGAGCGGCGCCATGATTCTTATCGTCACTTCACTCTACCGCCCGGACTTCAAAAGCTGCGCCGTCTCATATCGGAACTTCGCCCGGCGCGCGACTTTACCCTTTGAACAGCCGGCGAACGAATCGCGCCCGAATCGCTGACTTGGCGCGAGTCACGCTCTGTTCCGACATCATATGGTGTTTCGCGACGCGAGACACACGATCCATTGCGTTTTGCGGGCTCGATTCGGACATTTGTTCAGCACGAGCGCGCGGACTCCGCCGGCCGCTTCTGTCAATGAGGAAGAATCGCCTCGCCCGAGCGACGCCGTTAACGGTCGGGATCAAGCGCGAACGCAGGGGGCACGAATCAGCGATCGCGCAAGGTTGTCGCCCCGTTCGCGCAGATATTGCGGCTGATTCGAGAAGCGGCCGCAGCATCTGGCGCCCGCTCCGCCCGCGAAATGGAGAAGGGCGCGGCGGCAGTCCGGCGGTCATTAACGAGACGTCCCGATAAGGGACGAAGCCGCCGCGGCGATTGCACGGCGCGCGAATCGCTTCCCGCGCCTCGAGCCGGCGAAAAACGATCCGAAATGGTTAACGCGCCGGGCGGCCGGCGACGCTCTACCGCCCGCGAAACCGGAAACTTGGCCGCTGATAGCCAACCGTTAACTAGACAATTCGATAATGCGTACATCGGATGACGCGCGATCCGCCGCGCGCTTCTCCCACCCCACAGGCTTTCGCCCGCGCGAACGCCGTCGCGCAAAGAAAAGTCGGAAGATCGACGCCATGAAGGTTGTGGTCCTGACCGGAGGCCTGGGCACGCGTCTCGCGGAAGAAACGTCCGTGCGGCCCAAGCCAATGGTCGAAATCGGCGGCCGGCCGATCCTCTGGCACATCATGAAGATCTATTCGGCGCACGGCTTCAACGAATTCGTGCTGTGCCTCGGATACAAGGGCTATCACATCAAGGAATTCTTCTCGAATTACTTCCTGCACATGTCGGACGTCACCTTCGACATGCGCAAGCGCGAGATGGAGGTGCATCGGGAAACCGCCGAACCCTGGCGCGTGACGCTCGTCGACACGGGCGACATGACGCAGACCGGCGGGCGCGTGAAGCGTGTGATCGACTATGTGAAGGACGACGAGGTTTTCGCTCTGACATATGGCGACGGCGTCGCCGACATCGATCTCACGGCCGAACTCGCCTTCCATCGCTCGCACGGCAAGATGGCGACCGTCGCCGCCGTGCGTCCCGAAATGCGCTTCGGCGCGATGACGCTGGAAGGCGACCGCGTCACCACCTTTGCAGAAAAGCCGGTGGCGGAGAGCGCCTTCGTGAACGGCGGCTTCTTCTTCCTTTCCCCGAAGGTCGGCGATCTCATCGAAGGCGACTCGACCATCTGGGAGCATGGCCCGGTGAACTGGCTCGCCGACCACGACGAATTGCGCGCCTATCAGCACAACGGCTTCTGGCGGCCGATGGATACGCTGCGCGACAAGATCTACCTCGAAGATCAATGGAACTCCGGCCAGGCGAAGTGGAAAATCTGGTGATCTCATCCGCATTCTGGCTCGGAAAGCGCGTCTTCGTCACCGGCCACACCGGGTTCAAGGGATCGTGGCTCGCGCTGATGCTCTCGCGCCTCAATGCCCGCGCGACCGGCTACGCGCTTGAGCCGCCCACCAGGCCCAGCCTTTTTACACTGGCGAATGTCGCCGAACATATCGACGACCTGCGCGGCGACGTGCGCGACCTCGCCTCGCTTCGCGCGGCGATGGAGCTGGCCGCGCCTGAAATCGTCATTCACATGGCGGCGCAGCCTCTGGTGCGCGAATCCTACGCCGATCCCGTCGGCACCTACGCCACCAATGTCATGGGAACGGTGAATGTTCTGGAGGCCGCGCGCAATGTTTCGAGCGTGCGCCTCGTCCTCGTGGTCACCACCGACAAATGCTACGAGAACCGCGACTGGGTGTGGGGCTATCGGGAGACCGACGCGCTCGGCGGCCATGACCCCTATTCGAACAGCAAGGCCTGCGCGGAACTCGTCACCGGCGCCTATCGCGACAGTTTCTTCGGCGCGAAGCAGAGCGTGCGCATCCTTTCAGCGCGGGCGGGCAATGTCATCGGCGGCGGAGATTTCGCGGCCGACCGCATATTGCCGGACGCGCTGCGCGCCTTCGTCGCGGGCCGCGCCTTGAAAGTTCGCAATCCTGACGCCGTGCGTCCCTGGCAGCATGTGCTGGAGCCGCTCACCGGTTATCTGCTCCTCATCGAAAAGGCGATGAGCGCGCCCGAGGCTCGCGCCGCTGAATTCGACGGCGGCTTCAACTTCGGTCCGGGTCCGAACTCGGAGCAGAGCGTCGAGCGGCTTCTCACCCGTTTCATCTCCGCCTGGGGACATGACGCGCATTGGGAGCGCGACGGCGCCGATCATCCACATGAAGCGCGCCTGCTGCGTCTCGACACGGCGAAAGCGCGCGAGACGCTTCAATGGACGCCGCTTCTCGATTTCGAGCAGACGGCCCAATGGACGGCGCAATGGTATCGCGCCTTTGTCGAGCGCGGCGACATGCCGGAGACGACGCTGAGACAGATCGACCGATACCTCGGCCAGCGGGTGCGGCTCACTTCGCCCTTTACGCCTGATTCCACGAAGGACATCGAACATGACGAAAGACGCAACGTCGCAGGCTGACGAATTGCGCGCGCAGATCCTCGATCTCGTGGGTCAATATCATCGCGTCGCCAACCCGCCGAAGAGCTTCGCGCCCGGCCAGTCGCCCGTGCCCGTCTCGGGTCGCGTGTTCGATGCGCGCGACATGCAGGCGCTCGTCGATTCGGCGCTCGATTTCTGGCTGACGACAGGCCGTTTCAACGCGCAGTTCGAAGAGCGCCTCGCCGCTTACGTCGGCGCGAAAAAGGCGCTTACCGTAAACTCCGGCTCGTCGGCCAATCTCGTCGCGTTCTCGGCGCTGACCTCGCACACGCTGCGCGACCGCGCGCTGAAGCCGGGCGACGAGGTCATCACCTGCGCCACGGGCTTTCCGACGACAGTCAATCCGATCCTGCTGTGGGGCATGGTTCCCGTTTTCGTCGACGTCGACATCCCGACCTACAATATCGACGTCGCGGCGGTGGAGGCCGCCATCACGCCGAAGACGAAAGCGATCATGGTCGCGCATACGCTCGGCAATCCCTTCGACGTCCGCGCGATCCGCGATCTCTGCGACCGCCACAAGCTCTGGCTGATCGAGGACTGCTGCGACGCGCTCGGCGCTACGGTCGACGGCAAGCATGTCGGCTCCTTCGGCGACATCGGCACGCTGAGCTTCTACCCAGCCCATCACATCACCATGGGCGAGGGCGGCGCCGTCTTCACCAACAATAATCACATTGCAAAGGCGATGGAGTCCTTCCGCGACTGGGGCCGCGACTGCTATTGCGAACCCGGCAAGGACAACAGCTGCAACAAGCGTTTTGGCTGGCGCCTCGGCGATCTGCCGAAAGGCTATGACCATAAATACGTCTATTCGCATCTCGGCTTCAATCTGAAGATCACCGACATGCAGGCCGCCGTCGGCCTTGCGCAGATGGATCATCTCGAAAGCTTCATCAGCGCCCGCAATCGCAACTTCGACGCGCTGAAGGCGGGTCTGAAAAGCCTCGAGAATTATTTCATCCTGCCCGAAGCGACCGCGGGAACGCAGCCGTCGTGGTTCGGCTTTCCCGTCACGCTGCGCGACGACGCGCCCTTCACGCGCGACGAACTCGTCATTCATCTCAACGCGCGGAAGATCGGCACGCGCCTCCTCTTCGGCGGCAATCTCGTGCGCCAGCCCTACATGAAGGGACGCAATTTCCGCGTCAGCGGCGAATTGAAAAACGCCGACATCGTCGTCGATCGCACATTCTGGATCGGCGTCTATCCGGAACTCACGCAAGATCATATCGGCTATGTGCTCGACGTGATCGACGACTTCTGCCGACCGGCGCTGAAAGCAGCGGTGTGAGGAAGGGCATGCGAGTCTTCGTCACCGGCGCGACGGGTTTTCTGGGAGGGGAGCTGACTCGCGCGCTCGTCGCGCGCGGTCACGAGGTGCTGGCGCTCGCCCGCACGACGGAGGGAATGGCCCGCCACGCCGCCCTTGCGCCCGGCGCCACATTCATCCAGGGCGATCTTTTTTCTCCGCAGGACTGGCGGAGCGGGCTCGCGCGCTTCCGGCCCGACGCGCTCATTCATTGCGGCTGGCGCGGCGTCGTCGGCGCAGAGCGAAACGATCTCGCGCAACTCGAAAACATCGCCGCCTCCGCGAGGCTCGCCGAGGCGGCGATCGAATGCGGCGCGCAAGTCGTCATCGGCGTTGGCTCGCAGGCCGAATATGGCGCGCGCTCGGGCGCCTTCGGCGAGACCGACCCGACCACGCCCGAGACGCTTTACGGCGTCTCGAAACTCGCGACATCGGGGGCGTTCCTGACGCTCGGCGCCATTCACGGCGTTCGCGCAATATGGGGGCGCGTCTTCTCGCTGTACGGACCAGGGAATGATGGGCCGTGGCTCGTGCCCTCGCTCATCCGCGCCTTGTCGAAGGGACAACAGCTCGATCTGACCAGATGCGAGCAGATATGGGAATTCACTCATGTGCGCGACGCCGCGCAAGGCTTCATAGCGCTGCTGGAAACGCCGCAGGCCCACGGGGTGTTCAATGTCGCTTCCGGCGCGCCCGCGCCGCTGCGCGACGCGGTGCTGCTTCTGCGCGACATGATCGACAGGAACGCCCGGCCGAATTTCGGCGCGATTCCCTATCGGCCGGATCAGGTGATGCATCTCGAAGCGAAGATCGACCGCATCCGCGCCGTCACCGGCTGGTCGCCGCGGATCGGACTGATGGAAGGCTTCGAGGAAACGGTGGCGGCCTTCAGGCGTGAGCGGATGGCGGCATGAGCGCCTTTACCGCAAGACCCGCGCCGGGCCGCGTCCGGCAGTCGATCGCGCGCCTGGCGCGACATCGCGTCGCGCGTTTTCTTGTCGTCGGCGTTATCAACACGATCTTCGGTTACGGCGTTTTCTTCATTCTGCTGCGCATGGGATTGGCGCCGACGGCCGCTCTGGCGGTTTCGACCAGCCTCGGCGTGCTGTTCAATTTTCTCACGACCGGCCGCATCGTCTTCGCAAATTCCGACGCGACGCGCCTCTGGCGTTTCGTCGCCGTCTATGGGCTTGTCTTCATTTTCAACGCCACCTGTCTCGAAGGCGCTCTCGCCATCGGCGCCGGCGCCGCGCTGGCGCAAGCCCTGCTGCTCGCGCCTTGCGTCGCGCTTTCCTATTTCCTCAATCGGACCCTCGTCTTCAACATCGGACAGAAAGCCCGAAACCCATGAAGACCATCTCCATCGTCACGCCCTGCTACAATGAGGAGATGAACGTCCGCGAATGTTACGCGGCGATCCGGACGCTGTTCGACAATGAGCTGAAAGGCTACGTCCGGGAGCATGTTTTCTGCGACAACGCCTCGACCGATCGCACGGTGGAGATCCTGCGGGAGATCGCGGCGGAAGACAAGAATGTCAGGGTGATCCTCAACGCGCGCAATTTCGGCCCGATGCGCTCGAACTACAATGGCGTGATGGCCGCGACCGGCGACGCCGTGCTGCTGTTCTTCCCCGCCGACATGCAGGACCCGCCGGAGCTCATTCCGCAATTCGTCGAGCTCTGGGCGCAGGGCTACGAGGTGGTCTATGGCATTCGCAAAATTCGCGAAGAAAACGCCACGATGCGCGCGCTGCGCCAGCTCTATTACCGGATGCTGACCTCGCTCTCCGAACTGTCGCTGCCACGCGGCGTCGGCGATTTCCAGCTCGTCGACCGCAAGGTCATCGAAGCCATGCGCATGATCGAGGACTCCTATCCCTTCATGCGCATGATGACTTTCGAATGCGGGTTCAGGTCCGTGGGCGTTCCTTACAAATGGGTCGAGCGCCGGCGCGGCGTGTCGCGCAACTCCCTGTTCAATCTGATCGACCAGGGCATGAACGGGCTCGTCACCAATACGCTCGCGCCGTTACGGCTGCTATTGTTCGGCGGCTTCGTCATCGCGGCGCTGGCGCTCGCCTATGCCTTCTTCAATCTGGTGCTCGGCGTGATCTACTACCGCACGATTGCGCAGCCCGGCATCATGACAATCATCACCGCCGTCTTCTTCTTCGGCGGCGTGCAGCTCTTTTCCATCGGCGTGCTCGCCGAATATGTGCTCGCTATCTACGCGCAGGTGAGGCGCAAGCCTGTGGTGTTCGAACGCGAGCGGATCAATTTCTGAATTCGCTTAATGCAATCAGTGAAAGGGCTTGAATCTATGAAAGCGACGCTTGGGCCGCAAGGGGCCATCGACGCGAGCGGCCGTGAAGAGATGACGGCTTACGCCGATGCGCGGGCTGCGCAGAGGGTCGCAACGAATTTCCATCTCCTTCTTGCGGCGACGCTCGTCTTTCTTCTGCCCAACGCGATCTTCGCGACCGCCCTGCGGCCGGCGCCGGCGGCGCTCGTCCTCATCGGCTGCGGCGCCATCGCGGCCTTTCTCTGGCGACTGCCGCGGGCGGGCGCGTTTCTGTCCGCGCCTCTCGATCCTTCGAGCTTCGGCGCCTGTCTCGCGGCGGGCCTCGCGCTTTGTCTCCTCGGCGGCGAGGGCCATTTTTTCTACTCGACGCATGACTGGCTGATCCGCGACGCGGTTCTCTCCGATCTCGTCAAAAACGGCTTCACGGTTCTCTATAATTACGAGAGCCAGGACTATCTGCTGCGCGCGCCGCTGGGCATGTATATGATCCCGGCGACGGTCGGCCGCGCCTTCGGGCTTCACGCGGCGCATATGGCGCTGTTGACGCAGAACGCCTTCCTCGTCGGCGCGGTCGCCTATTTCGTGGCCTCTCTCGCCAATGTGCGAAAGACGCCGATGCTGCTGCTGTTCTTTGCTTTCAGCGGCATGGACGTCGTGCCGATACTCGTCGCCGAGGCGATCGAGATCTTCGTGCATAACGGCTTCCTGCCCTTCACCCACATAGAATGGTGGGGCGACTATTACACGACGATCCGCCTCCAGTATTCGAGCCATCTCACGCAGCTCTTCTGGGTGCCGAACCATATGGCGCCCGGCTGGTGGTTTGCGGTCCTCGCGCTGCTCCATGCGCGCGGCGAGGTCGATCTCGGCGCGCTGCTCGTTTCATTCGCGGCGATGCTGCTGTGGTCGCCGCTGGCGATGATGGGCGCGGCGCCGTTCATCGCGCTGTTCGCGCTTCAAGCCGGCGCGCGCGGCCTGTTTTCATCCCGCACGATCATGGCCTGCGCCGCGGGCCTCTGCTTTATCCCCATCGCGCTTTATCTGACGATGGACGCCGCCGAGGTTCCGCATGAGTGGCTCATCACGCGCGACGGTTTTGCGCTCTACTGGCCGGCATTCATCGCGATAGAACTTCCGCAGATCGCGATCATCGCCTATGCCTGGAACAAGGTCGAGGCTGCGGACCGGCGCATCCTGCTTCTCGCAATAGGTATGCTGATCTTCATCCCTATTTACAGCATGGGGCCGTCCAACGATTTCGTTATGCGATCGTCGATCGCCCCGCTGTTCTTCATCGCTTTCGCCTTCTCGCGCATCGCAGTGCTGACGCCGCGCGACAATGGACGCTTTGCGACGGCGATTTCCGTCATCGTCATTCTCTCCTTCGCGACGCCGATGCTGGAAATCAAGCAGGCGTTCCGCGGCTCCTATGCGATCAGCGATTGCAACATGCTGACGAGCTGGCACAAGGGTGATATTTCCATTAAGCCGACGAATTACTGGGCGCGCATGGAAAAAGTCCCGCCCTGGCTGATGTCGGCGGAAGGACCCGCGCCCCTCACGGTCGAGGACCGCAAATGCTGGCCGGATCATTCATATCTCAATGAGGCGATGAAATAGGGCGGGCTTTTCTATCCACGGAATTTTGCGAGCGGGGCTTTTGACTTCGCCCGCCCGCGATGGCTACAAACCTCGTTCCTGAAAATGAATCGAGGCGGCCTATATGAAATCCATCGTCGAGCGGCTGAGCGAGGAACTTGCGGCAAAACCGTGGCAGGTCGAGGCCGCGGTCGGGCTTCTCGACGGCGGCTCCACCGTTCCCTTCATCGCGCGCTACCGCAAGGAGGCGACGGGCCAGCTGGACGATACGCAATTGCGCAAGCTCGAGGAGCGGCTGCGCTATCTGCGCGAGCTCGAGGAGCGCCGCAAGGCGATTCTCGAATCGATCGAGAGCCAGGGCAAGCTCGACGACGCGCTGAAGCGCGTCATCATGGAGGCTGACAACAAGGCGCGCCTCGAGGATATTTACTTGCCCTTCAAGCCCAAGCGCCGCACCAAGGCGCAGATCGCGATCGAAGCCGGACTTGCGCCGCTCGCCGACGCGCTGTTGGCGTCGCCCGACATGGACCCGAGGGTTCGGGCCGAGGCGTTTGTCGACGCCGAAAAAAATGTCGCAACCGTCGAAGCGGCGCTCGAGGGCGCGCGCGCGATTCTCGTCGAGCGATTCGCCGAAGACGCCGATCTCATCGGCGCGCTGCGCGAAGTCTATTGGACTCAGGGCGTCATCAAGTCGAAGCCGCGCGAAGGCAAGGAGGCGGCGGGCGCGAAATATTCCGACTATTTCGAATTCTCGCAGCCGATTTCGAAACTGCCCTCGCATCGCATTCTCGCGCTGTTTCGCGGCGAGAAGGAGGAGATGCTCGATCTCGAAATGGCGGCCGAGGCCGAAGCCGGCCTCGGCGGTTACGAAACCCGCATCGCGCGGCGCTACAATATCGAGGATCGTGGCCGCCCGGGCGACAAATGGCTGCTGGAGACGGCGCGCTGGGCATGGCGCACCAAGATCGAACTGCATCTCGCAGTCGACGCGCGCTCGCGCCTGTGGAGATTCGCCGAGGAAGAGGCGATTCGCGTCTTCGCCGAAAATCTGCGCGACCTTCTGCTCGCCGCGCCCGCCGGCGCGCGCGCGACGCTGGGTCTGGATCCCGGTTTCCGCACGGGCGTGAAGGTGGCCGTCATCGACGCGACCGGCAAGATCGTCGCGACGACCGCCATCTATCCGCATGAGCCGCAGCGGCGCTGGGATGAATCGATCGCGACGCTGGCGAGCCTCGCGCGTCAGCACAAGATCGAACTGATCGCCATCGGCAACGGCACCGCCTCGCGCGAGACGGACAAGCTCGCCGGCGAGCTGATGTCCAAACATCCCGAACTGAAGCTCACCAAGATCGTCGTGTCGGAAGCCGGCGCCTCGGTCTATTCGGCGTCTGAATACGCCTCGAAGGAATTGCCCGATCTCGACGTGTCGCTGCGCGGCGCCGCTTCAATTGCGCGCCGCCTTCAGGACCCCCTTGCGGAGCTGGTGAAGATCGAACCGAAGTCGATCGGCGTCGGACAATATCAGCACGACGTGTCGGAGCTGAAACTTTCGCGCGCGCTGGACGCCGTGGTCGAGGACTGCGTGAACAAGGTGGGCGTCGACGTCAATACGGCCTCCGCGCCGCTCCTTGCGCGCGTCTCGGGCCTCGGCGACACGCTCGCAGGCAATATCGTCGCGCATCGCGACGCAAACGGTCCCTTCCGCACGCGCGCGGCGCTGAAGAACGTGCCACGCCTCGGACCCAAGGCATTCGAGCAGAGCGCGGGCTTCCTTCGCATCATCGACGGCGACGATCCGCTCGACCGTTCCGGCGTGCATCCGGAAGCCTATCCGCTCGTGCGCCGAATCCTCGACGCGGCGAGGACGGACATCAAGTCGCTCATCGGCAACACCAACGAATTGCGCAAGCTGAAGCCCCAGCAATTCGCCGACGAGACCTTCGGCGTGCCCACCGTCACCGACGTCCTCGCGGAACTCGAAAAGCCCGGCCGCGATCCGCGTCCGGCCTTCAAGACCGCGACCTTCCAGGAAGGCGTCGAGACGCTGAACGATCTCAAGCCGGGCATGACGCTGGAAGGCGTCGTCACCAATGTCGCCGCCTTCGGCGCCTTCGTGGACATCGGCGTGCATCAGGATGGTCTGGTGCATATTTCCGCGCTGTCGAAGGAATTCGTCAAGGACCCGCGCAGCGTGGTGAAGCCCGGCGACATCGTGAAAGTGAAGGTGATGGAGGTCGATGTTCCGCGCAAGCGCATCTCACTCTCCATGCGGCTCGACGATGCGCCGGGGCAGGCCAAGGCCGGGCCGGGACGCGAGCAGAACCGCCCGCGCTTCTCGCAGCCCGCGCCGCGCGGCGCGAAGCCCGCGAATGGCGGCGGAACGGGCGGTCTCGGCGAAGCGCTGCTCGCGGCGATGAAGCAGAAGGGCGGGCGCTGAACGCGCCTCCTTCCCCGACGATCAGCGCGCGCCGTAGATTGCGCGATAGCTTTCGCGCAGGACGTTCTTCTGCACCTTGCCCATTGTGTTGCGCGGCAGGCTTTCGACGAAGATAACGCGCTTGGGCAGTTTGAACTTCGCGAGCCGGCTTTCGAGCGCGCGCAGCACGTCGCTTTCCGTCAGCGTCGCGCCGTCGCGCCGCACGACCACCGCCGTAACGCCCTCGCCGAAATCGGCGTGGGGAACGCCGATGACCGCCGACTCCAGAACGCCCGCAATCGTGTCGATCTCCGTCTCGACTTCCTTGGGATAGACATTGAAGCCGCCGGTGATGACGAGATCCCTGGCGCGGCCGACGATATGGACATAGCCGTCGGAATCGATCTTCCCGAGATCGCCGGTGATGAAGAAACCGTCCGGACGAAACTCTTTCGCGGTCTTTTCCGGCATGCGCCAGTAGCCCCGGAAGACATTTGGACCGCGCACCTCGATCATGCCGACTTCGTTCGGCCCGAGAAGCGCGCCGGTCTCGGGGTCGGCGATGCGCAATTCGACGCCCCGCAGCGGCGGCCCGACCGTTCCGGCGACGCGTTCCCCGTCATAGGGATTCGACGTGTTCATATTGGTCTCGGTCATGCCGTAGCGTTCGAGGATGGCGTGGCCGGTCCGCTCCCGCCATTCGCGATGCGTCTCGGCGAGGAGCGGCGCGGAGCCCGAGATGAAGAGGCGCATCCCCGCGGCGGCGGCGCGATCGAGGCCGGGCTCCTGCAAGAGCCGCGTGTAGAAGGTCGGCACGCCCATCATTGCCGTCGCGCGCGGCATGACCGCGAGAATCTGCTTCGGATCGAAACGGGGCAGAAAGATCACGGAGGCGCCGGAAAGCAGCGCGACATTCGTCGCGACGAAAAGTCCGTGCGTGTGGAAGATCGGCAGCGCGTGAATCAGCACGTCGTCGCTCGTGAAGCGCCAGACGTCGACGAGCGTCAGGGAATTGGCGGCAAGGTTTTCATGGCTGAGCATCGCGCCCTTGGACCGTCCCGTCGTGCCCGATGTGTAGAGAATGGCGGCAAGGTCGTCCGGCCCCCGCGGGGCGTTGGAGAAGGTCGCGAGCTGCGCCCGCGCGAGATCGACGATCGAGCCTGCCTCCGCGGCGTCCAGAGTCATGACCACGGGCCCGCCTTCGGTCCGGACCGGGTCGCTGCGGGAAGGGTCGCGGACAAAGAGCTTCGGCCCGGCGTCGTCGAGAAAATAATCGACCTCGGCGGCCGTATAGGCCGTGTTGAGCGGCAGGAAGACGGCCCCGGCGCGCAGGCAGCCGAGATAAAGCATGATGACGTCGATGCTTTTTTCGACCTGAACGGCCACGCGGTCCCCCGGCGCGACCCCGAGGCTCGCCAGCGCATTGGCGTAGCGCGCGGAGCCCGCCTCGATCTCCGCATAGGTGACGCCGCGTCCGTCTCCGAGATCGGCGAATATGCGCCTGCTCTCCGGCGCGCGGGAGCGGATCAGGTCATAAAGGCGGTTCCCCGACAGCGTCATGCGAACTCCGGACGGACGGCGACTGTGTCTGGGAGAAAGTTTC
Organism: Methylocystis sp. ATCC 49242; assembly: GCF_000188155.2. Lineage (NCBI taxonomy): Bacteria > Pseudomonadati > Pseudomonadota > Alphaproteobacteria > Hyphomicrobiales > Methylocystaceae > Methylocystis > Methylocystis sp. ATCC 49242. The sequence goes on along the minus strand of NZ_KE124774.1, from coordinate 3,068,506 downwards.
TATTGCAATCGTCACGGCCCAGCGAGCCGCATTGAGCGGCTGGTCCTCGGCGAAATCCGCGAGTCCGAACGAATCAGTCGGACGCGCGGTTCCGAAAGAACGGCTCGAACAATCGCCAAATTGTTGACCGATCTGAAGATATCCATCGACGTCGGCGGAAAAGCCGCCGGCAAATCATGGGATTCTGGAGCGGGTGAAGGGAATCGAACCCTCGTATTCAGCTTGGAAGGCTGCTGCTCTACCATTGAGCTACACCCGCGGCCCTTTTTCTATGCCAATCCGCGCGCCGCTTGGCAATGGGCGATTCCGCCTTCCGCACTGCGCGCATTTATCCATTTGACAGCGGGGCGGGAGCCAACTAACCGGAGCGCCCGACAGTAATTCATTCAGGCGGGCGTTCCCCACGCTGCCTCTCCACGAGGATCGACGAACCGTGGCCAAACCCGAACTCGGCGCCAAACGCCAATGCCAGTCCTGCGCGACAAAATTCTACGATCTCAACAAGGACCCGATCCTTTGCCCGAAGTGCGGCGCGGTCTTCCACGTCGCCGCCATTTCCCGCGCCCCGGCGCGGGATGAGGAGGAAGATAGCGAGATCGAGAAGGAGAGCGCCGACACGGTTTCGCTCGACGAGGTCGAGGAGGCCGAGAACGCGGCCGAGGCGATCGACGTCGACGAGGACGTCGAACTCGACGACGACGCCGATGACGACACCTTCCTCGAGGAAGAAGAGGGCGAGGACGATGACGTCGCCGGCCTCATCGACGGCGACATCGAGACCGACGAGGAAAGCTGACGCCGCGCGCGGCGTTGCGCTGCAGGCGAAACGGCCATACATTCGCCGCCGGTTTCCGCATATGTAACGCGGGAGCCTCCGGCGGCGGTGGAGTTATGAATGGCGCAGTCGCTTAACGCCTTTTTCCGGCCTGTAATCTGCGGCGCGCTCATCCTCGGCGCGTCAGTCATGGGCGCGCCGGTCGCCAGGGCGCAGATCAATGTGCGTCCCGAAGCGTTGACCAATTATTCCTATTGCATCAGCCACGCCAAGGATCGCGGCGGCGTCTTTCTGCTCGACCGCGGGACGCTCTACCGCTGTGGCGACGACATTGCAGTGTCCTATTTCAACTATCTCGGTCGGCAGCGCGTTCCTGAAAAGCGCGTGACCGAAGCCGAGGGCGTGTTCATCTATCGGCTGATCAATGGCGTCGGCAAATGCTGGAACATGATCCAGGACCCGGCGGGAAACCCGGTTTCGATCTACGGCTGCGACATCTACGTCGAGCTTTAAGCCTCCGCGCCTCGTGTTGCGGCGAAAATCGCCGTCACGTAATATCCACACCTGTCTGGCTTTTGAGCCGGAACCTCGGCTTTGGAGAGGAAATTCAGATGCAGTTTCGTATTGCGCAGACGTCAACCGGCGATGTTTCGAGCGATTCTCCCAAATCGCTCCAGCCGCGCGCGCGATCCCTCACCCGCGCGCAGCGCCGCCGCGCCGGCTTCACCCTGGTCGAGATGCTGGTGGTGCTGGCGATCATCGGCTCGATCGTCGGTCTCGTCGGCCCGCGGGTCCTGAATTATCTCTCCGAATCGAAGGTCAAGACTGCGCAGATCCAGATGGAGAATCTGGCGAGCGCCCTCGACCTCTTCTACCTGGACGCCGGCCGCTATCCGACGAACGAAGAAGGGCTGAGCGCCCTGGTGCAGCGCCCTGCGGGCGTGTCCTCCTGGAGCGGCCCCTATCTCAAGACGGCGGGCGTTCCGAAGGACCCGTGGGGCCACGCCTATCTCTACCGCTCGCCCGGACAGAACGGCCCCTATGACGTCGGTTCGCTCGGACCCGAAGGTCGCGAGGGCGGCTCGGCGGCGATTTCACGCGGCTCGAATACGGCGAAGTGACGCGGTCGAGGCGCCTCCCGCCCGCGCGGGGATTACGCAGGAAAGCTGGCTTCGCGCTACTCGCCGTCATCTGGGGCACGGGCGTCATATCGCTCCTCGTCGTCTCCTTCATGTCGACGGGGCGCCTGCGGCTCCAGACCGCTTCAAATATCGCCGGCGCCACGCAGGCCAGCTACATCGCCGAGGGCGTCATTAACCAGGCGGCCATGACGCTTCTCGGCGAGCGCGATCTGGTGGCGCAGCAGGCCGAGACGACGGTCAGGGATGGCAGGCCCGAGTATTGCGTCCTCGCCGGCGCCGCGATCGCCTTCTCAATCGAGGATGAGAGCGGCAAGGTCGACCTCAACGCCGCGCCGCAACCGCTTCTGCAGGCCATGCTGATGGGTCTCGGCCTCGACAAGAAGACGGCGGACAATGTCGCCAATTCGATCATCGCCTTCCGCACGACTCCCGGCGACGACGTGGCTCAGATGTGGGCGAAGCAGGAGGTCTCGGAAAAGCCGTTCGGCCCCAAGAAGGCCCCGTTCGAGACGATCATGGAGCTCGACCAGGTCAGCGGGATCAACGCGGCGCTGTTTCGGAGCATGCTCCCCTTCGTCACGGTTCAATCGCGCACGCCCGGCGTCGACCCGCTCGCGGCGCCGCCGGGGCTTTTCGCGGCGCTGGCCGGCTTCAAGTTCGATGAAGTGCAAGCGCTGACTGCCGCGCCTTATCCCAACAACCTCGATCGCAAGGATCCGCGTTTTCCTGTGAATTTCCGCCAGCCCAGCGAACGCGCCGCCTACCTCATCCATGCGGAGGCCTTGCTTGCGACCGGCCAGACGGCGGCGAAGGACGCGATCGTCGATCTGCGTGGCGGCATCGGGGGCCAGTTGGCGATCAGGGAGCTGCGGCGCGGACAGTCGCGATATCTCGGCAATCTGCGCGACATGATCGCATCCAACGGCGCCGGCGTTCCGGACTGCTGAAATGACGCGCGTATGGGGCCATGAGGCCCACCGGGGCCGGAACTGTCTTTCGCCGCTTTCGAATGAAACCGGAAAAACTCCGGCTCTCTCCGCCTTTTTGCCGCGCTTTCTCCGCGCGAAAACGCTTTACCGCGTTTCCTTGTCCTGACGCCAGGGGCTGTGGGACCAGGGATCGAACAGCGTGCGGCGCGCCGACTGCTCGATGTCGTGCGGCCGGCCGATGGCGCGCGTCGAAATGTCGAGCAGCTTGCGCTTGTATTCTTCCGTAATCTCGCGACCCTCGTCCAGCGAGCGCACCACGTGCGGCGTGATCATGATGACGAGTTCGGTCTTGTCGACTGCGTCGCCCTTGTCCTTGAACAGATTGCCGAAGACCGGCACGTCGCCGGCCACCGGTATCTGGGTGGCGGCGCGGCCGCGCTGATCCTTGACCAACCCGCCGAGCATCAGGGACTCGGAGTCATTGACGACGACCTGCGTCTTCACTCTTCGCTGCTGGATGGTCGGCGTAATGCTACCGGGCGGCGTGTTGGGGTCGACGTTCGACACCTCCTGCTCGAGTTCGAGCATGATGCGGCCGCTTTCGCTGATATGCGGGGTGATGGCCAGGATCACGCCGGTGTTGGTGTAGTTCACTGAATTAAATTGGTTGCCGATCGCCGACACGCTGCTCAGCGTCTGGACCGGAATCTGGTCGCCGACCTGCAGCATCGCCTGGCGGTTGTCGAGCACGGTCAGCGAGGGCGTCTGAATGACATTCACCTCGGTGATCGCGTTGAGCGCGTTGAGCGTCACCTGCTGGTTGAACGCCCTGAAGGCGTAGGCGAAGCCGGGGAAATTCGCGCCGACGTTCGCGCCCAGAAGATTCGTGCCGAGCGGCGTATTGGGCAGCGGCCCCGCCGGGTTGGCGGAAGAGCTGAAGCCAAAGAGATTTTGGTGGGTCTGCATGAACCAGCGCACGCCAAAGCGCAGCGTGTCATTGAGCTTCACTTCGGCGATGGTCGCCTCGAGGAACACCTGGTTCGGCATAACGTCCAGCGTCTCGATGACCTGGCGGATGCGGCGATAGTCCTCCGGCGTCGCCATGACGACGAGGGCGTTCTTGGCGTCGTCGACGCCGACCTTGTAGCGGTCGCCTTCGAGACTGACCGCCGGCGTGGGTCCGGCGCCGCCGCCCGGCTGCTGTCCGCCCGGTACGCTCAGACCGCTCACGCCGCTGGGGCCGCCGGAGCCGCCAAATCCTCCGCCGCTGCTGCTGCTGCTCCCGAGACCGCCGCCGCCAAGACTGCCCCCGCCGAGACCGCCCCCGCCGCCAAGTCCGCCGCCGCCGAGACTGCCCCCACCGAGACCGCCCCCACCGCCAAGTCCGCCGCTTCCCCCGAGGCCGCCCTGACCGCCGGTCGGGCCCGTCGCCGACAGCGCTCCGAGCGGGCTGCTCGTCCCCGCGCCAGCGCCCGAGGACATCGCGGACTGGCCGAAGCGCGGCGAGACGCCGGCGCCGCCCTTGGAGGCGTCCGCGCCGAAGATGGAGGTCAGCACCACCATCAGCTCCTTGGCCGGGCGATTCTGGACGCGATAGGTGAAGAACTGCTTTTCCGCGTGCTCGGCGCGGGCGTCGAGCCGCTGGATCCAGGCGCGGGCGCGGGTGAGATATTGCGGCTGCGACGAAATCACCAGGATGGAGGCGAGCTTCTTGTTGCCGATAAAGCGGATCATGCCGCTCATCGGCCCTTCCTTCTCGGAGCCGAAGACATTGCGCAGGTCTTCGGCGAGCATGTCGGCGTCGCCGCTTTTCACCGGCACGAGCGCGAAAGACATTCCACGCATCGTGTCGATATCGAACATGCCGATCGCATCCACCAGCGTCGCGATGTCCTGCGGCGAGCCGCTCAGCGTCAGCGTGTTGCGTGCGTCGTCGGCGCGCACGATGCTGCCGCGGGCGGCGATCGGCTCGAGGACGCGCTTCATTTCCGAGGCGGAGACATAGCGCAGCTGCACGACATGGGCGCCGTCGCCGAGCGGACTGGAGTCGGGGGCGACGCCGCCGACCGAGATGTTTTCTCCGGACGTCGCGGCCTGATCGGCCGGAACGATCTTGTAGACGCCGCCGGCCTTCACCACCGCCGCGCCGGAAATACGCAAGGCCGACTGGAACAGTTCGAGCGCCGCCGACTTTCGCACCGGCTGGGCCGTATGCACCGTCACCTTGCCGTCGAGCTTGGGATCCACGACATAATCGGCGCTCATGATGTCGCCGAGGACGATCTTGGCCGCCTGGGGGATCGGCAGATTGACCAGATTGAGGGTGACGCCGTCCTCGCCGGCGGGCTCGTTCGACGTCGCGCGCGAACGGCCCGAGCCGATGAATTTCCCCGTGCCTGTGGCCACCAGCGCGCGCCCCGAAGTGCGCGAGAGCGATACGCCGTCTGACCGCCGCCCTCCGCCAACCGGTGGGCCCGGCGAGCGATAGACAGGCTCGACGTTCCATTCCGCCACCGGCGGCCCCGCCGCCGGGGATTCACAAGAGGCGAGCCCCCCTGCCGCCACCGTCACTGCAAATGCTGTAAGGACACAACGCACGTCAGGGATAACCTAAGGTTAAAACTCAACGCTCTGGCGGATTTCCGGCAGGCTTAACATGTTTCGGCGGCTTTCGCCATGTGAGACGCCTTCGACGAAGCGAGGCTCCACTACTGATTGCTCGCCTTTCTTTGAGGCAAGATTTAGCCGTTGCCGTTACTTACTGGCTGGCTGGCTCTTCTTGTCCGGCGTCCCCCGCCCCTTGCGGCGGCGCCCCCGGCGTCAGCGCGGGCGGGGCGTCCGGCTTGTTTGCGGGCGGGGCCTCGGGCTTCATTTCCTGTGGATTGTCCGGCGGTCCCTCGGTCTCATCGGAGTATAGCTTCAGCTTTACCTCCTGCTCCCCGTTCTTCAGCGTCAGCTCCAAAGATGTAATGTCGTCGACAGTCCACGTGTCAATCATGTCGCCGACCTTTTTCCACTCGCCCTCCGGCGCGCCGCTGGAAATGACGAAGGCTTGCGCGGTCCCACCGCTCTTGACGATGGCGCCGACCGAAAGGCCGGCGGGGGCGGCGGCCTCCGCATCCGGCGTCACGGGGCGGACGCCGGCGGTCTTGGGGGTCGGGCGACGGTTTTTCGAGAAGATCGGGCGCGACAACGCCTGCACGTCGGCGCTGGCGGGCTTCGGCGGATCGAGTTCGCCCACGGCCAGGGTCGGCGGTTTCCACTCCGGCGCGGCGGATTGCGAGCCGTCGGTTTGTGGCCACAGGATCGCTAAAGCGGCGTAAAGTCCGGCCGTCGCGGTCGAGGCGAGTAGAGCGACGAGGATTCCCGCCATCAGCGGCGACAGCCGCGCAGAGGCGATGAAGGGAAGGACGTACGGTCTGATCCTGTTGATCATCGCGGGGCGCTCACGGATGGGCTTTCAATGACGGCGCGCCGCCATAGACGTCGAATTGCGCCTCGAGTTCGTCGGGGGCCTCTCCCGGGGAGCCCCACATCATCGATTGTCCGCGCAACGTCGCCGTGGTCACGATCAGCAGCGGCGGCTCGCCCTCGACCGCTCGCGCCAAAGCGTGAACGGAGTCATGCGTGCCGGCGACGTCGATGCGCGCGCCGACCAGCGTGACGCCCTGGAAGGATCGCGCCGGAAGGACCTGGATCGACCTGACGCTGACTTTGGCTTCCTCGGCGAGCGCCTTCAGCCGCGCCTGCAGATTGGCGTTGACGATGCCCTCGCTGTCTCCGGCGATCAGTTCGCCGCGCGCGTTGATCTCGTCGACCTGCCGGGCGTATTCGTGGATCGCCTCTTCCTGCGCCGCGACAGCCTCGTAACGCGCGAGCGTCAGACGGCGCTGCGCGATCGTGTCGGCGCTCTCGGCGACCATCCGCCGGGCGGGCTCGACGGCGATGAGATAAATGGCGGCGAGAATCAGAACATTGACGGCCGCAAAGGCGGCGCGTCTGCCGATCGGCGTCCGCCGGATGTCGTCCCACTTCATTTCGCCGCCGTCACATTGGGCTGCCGGATCCTGGCCGCCAGCGAGAAGCCTTCTTTTTTCTCATGCGCGTCCGGGGTGATCGCCGCCGTCAAACCGGCGTCCGAGAAAAACGGCGACTTTTCGAACAGCGCCGGAAGTCCGACCGCGGAATCCGCGAAGCCGACGAGTTCGAGCGCGCGCTCATTGGCGCGGGGCTCGGTGATGCGCAGATCGGTGACATAGGCCCCGTCCGGCAGAAGGCGCGCGGTTTCCTCCCAGAGATCGGCGAATAGCGGCCCGGTGCGGCGCGCGTTGCGCAGCACGGAGAGCAGCCGGCTTTCCGCCGAGGCGCGATCGGCGATCTGTCGCACCTTCGCGGCGCGCGCCGACATTTCCTGGATTTTCGCGTCGAGCTCCTCGTTCGTCGCGGACTGCCGCCAAAGTGTTGCGCCGACCCCCAGCGCCGCGAGCAAGGCGGTCGCCGCGCAAAGCCCGATCGCCACATTACGGAAAAGGTGCGAGCTCTCGCTTGTCGCCTCCAGAACAATCACGGGCGCCGGGCCCGCCATAGGGCTCAGCCCGCTCGGCCGCACGAACGCCAGATCGGTCATCGCCAGACCCGAATTCTCGATCGCCCGCACAGCCATGTCACGACGCAGGATCCAGAGGCTGACGCTCAACTTGTCCGGCGAAACGGGATGTTTGGCCGTCGCATGGCCATAGATCACGTCCGACAGCCGGAAAGGCGTCTTTCTCTCGATGTCGGCGATCAGCAGCCGGGGGAGATTCGACGCGGCGACGGCCGGAATGTCGAAGCGTCGGACGAAGAACGCCGACCCGTCGATTTCGAGGCCGATCTTGGCGGTTTTTCGCGTCACGCCGCGCCGCGACAACGCCTCCTCGAGCGAGGACGCCGCGATTTCGTCGACCGAAAGGCTCCAGGCCGGCGCGCCGCGCGCGTCCACGAGCCAGAGTTCGCGCTCCCCCGCGCGAAGAATCAGTTCGCGATCGCCGCGATCGGAGAGCCATGCCGCCGTCTTGGGCGGAAAAAGCGCAAAAAACTCCGAGCGATACCACTCGAAAAAGCGCGCGGCCGCGGCTTTGAGCGACCCTTCGAGAACGTCGCGCGTCCAAAACTCGCTTGCCACGAACCATCACCTTCGACGCGTGAGCCCGCCGCCGAGCCGCGCGGCTTGCGCGATTACATCGACGACATGGCGGATGAAACTCATAGCCTTCGGGCTACTGACTGGCAATGTCGTATGCGAACCCGATTATTCCAGCCCGGCTATTCGATGAACGGCGCGTTTTTGAGCCGGGCGCGCCGCTCCTCCGGCGACTCCTGTGAAGCGAAACTCTGCGCAGCCTCGATGTGCGGCGTATCGCCGAGCGCGCCCAGCGCATAGGCGCTGAAGGTCGCCGCGCCGTCGAAGGGCCGGCGTTTCCTGAACGGCTCGAAATGATCGGCGGGCAGGATCGTGCTGTTGGCGGCTTCTTTTTTCGGCGGCTCCGTATCGCGGGCCTCGTAGGCGCGGGCTACAGCGACCTTGGGGAAGAGGCTCGCGGGAGTCTCGACCGCGAGCACCGGCGCGGCCATGACGCCCTTGCCGGTCGCGACCATTTCGACGCCGAGCGCCATCGGAACGAAGCGTCCGGGCTCCTCCTCCGCCGCCGCCGTCTCGCGGTCTTCCTCGGGAGCGACGCGTCGCATTTCGCATAAATGAAAGCGCAACCGGCAGTCCGCGCCCGTCGCGAAACGCGGCGACCGATCCACAAGCTCTGCGCTGGCGTTGGCGAATGCGGCGTCGCATTCACGCTTGAGGAAAACGCCGGAGGCGACGCAGGCGTCGCGCGTGGCGAAAAAATAGGATTTGCCCGGCGTCGCGGCGTCAGCGCCGGCCGCCGGTAGAAAGCCAGAGGCCACGAGGCAAATCACGCGCAATCGGGACCTGAGCGCAGGACGCGCGCTAAACCTCTCTGCAACAAGGGCTTGTGCGTTCGACATCGACAAAAATGCTCGACAGGCGATCGGGTGGATGATCCAATTGACGCGCAATTGTGTCATTCCGGCGTCCGACACACTACATTGAGAATGGCGCAGCGTGTCGATGCGCGAGCTTAACTATTGATTCGGCTTCAGCAAAGGGTGAAGATGCAGGCTCAATCGACTTTCCGGGAAGACGTCGCCGGACATTCAGGCCTGGCCCGGCGGGTGGACCCCCAGAGTCCGGAATTCGCCGAAGCCTTCGGCGACTTTCTCCTGCGCGAGAGAGCGCTCGACGAACTCGCGCTGCAACGCTCGCAGCGCGCCGCGCGTCAAAGCGGCGAACGCTTCGACCATGTGCTGACCAAGCTCGGCCTCATCTCCGAGACGGACCTGTGGGCGCTCCTTGGAAAGTTTCTTCACATCCCCCAGCTGGAGCCGCGCGAAATCCCGGTGGAGGCGCCGCTCGCCGACGCCATTCCGGAGAAATTCATTCGCGCGAACGGCCTGCTTCCGCTCTTCGTCGAGGACGGGCGTCTCACCCTCGCCGTGACGGATCCGCTCGATCTCGAACCCGTGGACGCGCTCGCCTATTCGACCGGCTATGAAATCGCCCTCAAGCTCGCGACGCCGGCGCAGTTCGAGAAGGCCTGGTCGACGCTCTACGGCGCGAAACAGGACGGCGTCGCGTTCGTCGATTCCGACCTTCGCGCCAATGACGCGAGCGAATTCGACCTGCAGCGCCTGCGCGACATCGCAAACGAGGCGCCGGTCGTCCGCCGCGTGAACCAGATCGTCGCCGACGCCATCGAACAGCGCGCCTCCGACATTCATATCGAGCCCTCGCTGGAAGCCGTGCAGGTCCGCTATCGCGTCGACGGCGCCCTGCGCACGGCCGAAACCCTGCCGCCGGGTCTGAAGGCCGCCATCGCCTCGCGCATAAAGATCATGGCGCGGCTCGACATCGCCGAGCGGCGCCTGCCGCAGGACGGACGCATCAAGCTCGCCATCCGCGGCGTCGACATCGACTTCCGCGTCTCGACCCTGCCGACGGCGCATGGCGAGAGCATCGTGCTGCGTATTCTCGACCGCAGCCAGGTCTCGCTCGACTTCCAGACGCTGGGATTCGAGCCCAAGACGACGGGGATACTGCGCAAGACCATGCGCAATCCCAATGGCATCGTGCTCGTCACCGGCCCCACCGGCAGCGGCAAGACCACGACGCTCTACACCGCGCTGAGGGAGTTGACGCAGCCCGACGTGAAAGTCTTCACGGTCGAGGACCCGATCGAATATCAGCTCGCGGGCGTCAATCAGGTGCAGGTGCAGCCGGCGATCGGCCTCGACTTCCCGAGCACGCTGCGCGCCATCCTGCGCCAGGACCCCGACATCATCATGATCGGCGAGATTCGCGACGCGGCGACGGCGAGCATCGCCATTCAGGCGTCGCTCACGGGCCATCTCGTGTTCTCGACGCTGCACACCAACAGCGCGGCGGCGTCGATCACCCGACTGATCGACATGGGCGTGGAAAGCTATCTCATCGCCTCCACGGTGAAGGCGGTCCTTGCGCAGCGCCTCGTGCGCCGCCTCTGCCAGCATTGCGCGACGCCTCTGGAGACGCGCGAGCAATGGCGCAAGCAGCTTGCGACGGAGGAGTTCGCATCGGAGCCCGACCGCCTCTCGGCGCCCAAGGGCTGCCCGCACTGCCGCAACCTCGGCTATTCGGGGCGCTCGACCATCGCCGAGCTGCTGGTTATGAACGAGCGCCTCCAGCGCCTCGTCTGCGAGAACGCGCCCGACGCCACGCTGGAGGAGGCGGCGCGCGAAAACGGCATGACGACGATGTATCAGTGCGGCATGGGCAAGGCCTGGCGCGGCGAGACCAGCGTCGACGAAGTCATGCGCGTCACGCGGATGGATTGATAGCAGATGCCGACCTTCAAATACCGCGCCTTCAGCGCCGTCGGCGATCTCCAGGAAGGCGAGATCGAGGCCCGTTCCGCCGCCGAGGCGGAAGACACGCTTTTTCGTCGAGGGCTGACGCCTTTCGAGACGAAGGAGGCCGGCGCGGCCAAGACGAGCATCCTGAACAAGTCCTTCGGCAAGCGCGGTCCGAATGCGGCGCAGATCGCCTCCTTCACGCGCGAATTCGCCACGCTCGAACAGGCGAATGTGCCGCTCGACCAGAGCCTCAGGATTCTCTCCGCGCAGAGCGCCAGCCCCGTGCTGCGCGACCTCGCTCAGGACATATTGACGCAGATCGTCGACGGCGCGTCTCTCTCCGACGCCATGTCGAAACGGCCCGACGTCTTCGGCCGGGAATACATCAACGTCGTGCGCGAGGGCGAAACCGTCGGCAAGGTCGGGGCGGCGATGACTGATCTCGCCGACATGCTGGAGCGCCAGCTCGAATTGCGCGGGCGCATCCAGAGCGCGCTCGTCTATCCGGCGCTGCTCATCACGCTTGCGCTCATCTCGACGGGCGTCGTTCTCGGAACGCTCGTGCCGAGCATCGCCCCGATCTTCGCCGACAATGGCAAGCCCATGCCCTCGGGCCTCCAGTTCATCATCGACACGGAGGCGAACGCCGGCACGATCGGCATCGTTCTCGGCGTCATTGTCGCGACGCTTTTCCTGCTGCGCCGGATGGCGCAGACCCGGCCGGCCTGGCTCATCGCCAAGGACCGTTTCTACCTCCGCCTGCCGGTGGTCGGCCCTCTGCTGGCGCAATTCGCGACGGCGCGATTCGCCCGCACGCTCGGCTCAATGCTGAAGGCCGGCGTGCCGCTGCTTCAGGGCCTAGAGAGCGCGCGCGCCGCGGTGGTGAATCATTATCTCAACGCGGAGCTCGCCGGCGTGATCGAGGCTGTGCGCGGCGGCGCGCATCTCTCCGGTTCGCTCGGGGGCGTCGCCTTCATCCCGCCCGTTGCGCCGCAGATGATTTCGATCGGCGAGGAAACCGGCCAGCTCGACGACATGCTGTTGCGCGTCGCAACCATGTTCGAGCGGCAGACGCAGCGTTCCATCGAACGGGCGATGGGGCTCTTGACGCCCGTGCTCACAATCGCCATCGCCGGCGTCGTCGGCGGGCTGATCATGACCGTGATGGACGCGGTGCTCGGCATCAACGAACTTGCAGGCAAATAATGCCGCAGCTCCATCGCAAGAGAGGCCGCCGGGCGGGCTTCACGCTCATGGAGACGCTCGTCGTGATGGGATTGATCGCGCTTCTCGCCGGCATGGGCTCGCAACTCGTGCGCTCTCCCTCGAGCCGGCTGCGGCTCGAAAGCGCGACCCGCGGGCTCTGCGGGACGCTGCGCGCGACGCGCGCGCGCGCCATCGGGACGAACAGCGAGACCGCCGTCGTCATCGACCTCGAACGCAAGAGCTACACATCCCCCGTCGGCGGCGAAGGGCTGCTGCCGGAGGAGACGACGATCAAGCTCGAGATCGCCAATTCGCAACAGCTCAGCGGGAACAGGGGAGGGTTCACCTTCTTTCCCGATGGAAGCTCCACGGGCGGCGACATCACCATAGAGGCGCCGAATGGGCGAGCGACGATCGGCGTGAACTGGCTGACAGGCGAAATAAGATGCGCCCTCGGTTGAAGCGCCGGCGGGGCTTCTCGCTCATCGAATCGCTGGCTGCCTTCGCGATTCTCGCGCTCGTGCTGTCGCAGCTTCTCAATGGCGTGAGCGGCGGCGTGCGAAACGAATCGCGCGCGGATTTTCTCGTGCGCGCGGCGAGACAGGGAGCCTCGCAACTCGACGCTCTGGGGGCAGACGGGCAAATCCCGACGGGCGAAACGACCGGAACATATAGCGACGGCCTGCTGTGGCGGCTCGTCGTCAGGCCGGGCAAGACCGTGAAAGGAGTGACCGGGGCGCCGATCGGCATGACCTTCCACGCCACGCTCTTCATCGAGCGCGCGTCCGGATATGGGGACAATTTCGTCCTCTCGACCGTCAAACTGGTCACCATGGAGGAGCGCGGCCAATGAAGCTGCGCGCGCGCAATGGCTTCACTCTGCTCGAACTTCTGCTCGCCATCAGCCTGCTGTCCCTGATCACCGCCTCGATCCTCGGGGGCATCCATCTCGGACGCCGGAGCTGGGAGACGACGCGCGCCAGCGAGGCGCTGGACGAAGTCGAGATGGCCTTGCGCAGCGTGACGGGGCTGCTCGCGCGGGGCTACGCCATTGTCATAGCGACCCAGAGCGCCGAGGCGCCACAATCCCAGTTCCGGGGCACGCCCGACTCCTGCCGCTTCATCTCTCTCAGCGAGGGCGGCGGACAATGGGGCGGGCTGCTTCTCACCGAGATTGGCGGCGACGTCGTGAAGGAGGGGCCGCAGCTTGCGGTGTGGACGCAGGTCTTTCGCACGCCGCCGGGTTTCGGGGTCGATCGCAACTCGATGACGAAAACAGTGATTCTGAAAGACGTCGCCTCCTTCGAACTTTCCTATTTCGGCTCGCCGGAGGTGGGAAAGCCAAGCATATGGACCCCGACCTGGACCAATCGCGCCGGCATGCCGAAACTGATCAGCGTGAAGATCGGGGCCAATCGCCTCGGCCGCGTGATCGAGGCCTCCGCCACGGTCGCGATTCGCCAGCAATGAACGCCTGACGCTCAACCGAATTCGAGCGGGCCGAGCACCCAGACGAGCCAGAGCCCGAGCGCGAGATGAGGCCCGAAGGGGATGGGCTCGCGCGCGCTTTGAAGCGAGCCCTCACGGATAGAAAGGACGGCGGCGACGAGCGCCGACAGCACCGCAAAGACGAGGCAACTGGGCAGACCGCGAAACCCGAGCCACAGGCCGGCCGCGGCGAAGAGCCGGGCGTCGGCTTCCCCCACTCCGGGAAAACCGCGCAGCCGCTCATAGGCGCGATCGACGATCCACAGGGCCGCATAACCGGTCGCGGCGGCCGCGAGCCGGTCGGGCGTTTCCTCCGGCGCGCCCAGGAGCGTCGTCGCCGCGCCGATCGCAAAAAGAAACCAGAGCGGCCCGTCGGGAATGATGAAATAGCGAATGTCGAACAAGGCGGCGAGGCAAAGCGCGAGAAACAGGGCGACGCCGGGCGCGAGATAGAGGCCGAATTCCGGAGCCTGCGTGAAAAGATAGGCGAGACCGAAAAAAGCCGCCCAGGCGGCCGGCGCGAGCGCTCGTCCCGATCCGCGGGCGAGCGCGATGTCGCGCGCGAGAGGCGCAAGCACGCGCCGCCGACGGCCGCAGCTGGGCGACGCCTTGAAGCAAGTGAGCATGGTTCTGGCGCGCATGACGCCCGCTGGATCGAGAGGCTGATCTGCGCATCGCGTCGAAGATGGCGCAGGGGATAAATCAATATCGCATAAAAAATCCCGCCGCTCCCGGGAACGGCGGGCGTTTTTCGACCCGGCGCGACGTTCTTATTTGCCGCGGCGACGGCGCTGCTGGCCGAGCCCCATCTGTTTGGCGAGATTGGAGCGGGCCTTCGCGTAATTGGGGGCGACCATCGGATAGTCCGGGGGCAGGCCCCATTTCTCCCGATATTCTTCCGGCGAGAGACCGTATTGCGTGCGCAGATGGCGCTTGAGCGATTTGAACTTCTTACCGTCCTCGAGGCAGATGATGTAATCGGTGGTCACCGATTTCTTGACGGCGATCGCCGGCTTCGGCGGCTCCGCCGGCGCCGCGACGACGCTGGAGCCCACGCGCAGCAGCGCGTTGTAGACTTCGCTGATCAGCGCCGGCAAATCCGCGGCGGGAACGGAATTATTGCTCACATACGCCGATACGATGTCCGCCGCGAGTTGGATGTTGTTCGAGACATTCATTGGGTCGCTCATTGCCTTCTCTTGATCTGGAAAGACCGAGCCGTCTTTCGCGAAAGCCGCCGCCGCCCCGTAAAGGCTCGCACTAAACCTGTTGCGGGAGTTGGTTCCGTCGAACTGGCGAAGATATGTAATACTTTACCGGATGGTTTTCTTATCGGCAAGAATTATCGGACAATTTTTTCTTTGATCAGAATTCGAATATTGTGAGAGTGTTTCCACCGCCTTCGCGCGCCGAGTTTCCGATTGTATCCTGCGGATTAATCTTTTCGGGGCGGCCATGATCGGCATATTTTGCCGTCTGCCTCGCTTTTGCTTGCAGGATGCAACTCTTCCGCGAATCCTGCGTCGGCAAGAAATTCCTCCCGGGAGCAAGAATTGTCCTCTTTCAGAGCGATCCGGATCGACAAGGACGCAAATTCCAGCACAGCCGCTTATGTCGAGATGAGCGAGAAGGATCTGATGCCGGGCGACGTGGAGCTCGACGTCACCCATTCCGCCATCAACTACAAGGACGGCCTCGCCGTGACCGGCAAGGGACCCGTCGTCAGGCGCTTCCCCATGATTCCCGGAGTCGATCTCGCAGGACGCGTGACCCATTCCGCGCACGGCGACTTCAGGCCGGGCGACATTGTCGTCGCCACCGGCTGCGGCCTCGGCGAATCACATTACGGCGGCTTTGCGCAGAAGGCGCGCGTCAACGGCGACTGGCTGGTCAGACTGCCTGATTCGCTGACGCCCGCGCGCGCCATGACCATCGGCACCGCGGGACTGACCGCCATGCTCTGCGTGCTGGCGCTGGAGCGTCATGGCCTTTCGCCGGCGGACGGACTTTCGGTCGTCACGGGCGCGACGGGCGGCGTCGGCTCCTTCGCGGTCGCGCTCCTCGCCAGCGCCGGCTGGCGCGTCGCCGCCGTCACCGGACATGCGGCGGAAGCGGAGTATCTCCACTCGCTCGGCGCCGGGGAAATCATCCTGCGCGAATCGCTCGCCTCGCCCGGGAAGCCGCTGCAGACGCAACGATTCGCGGCGGGAATCGACACGGTCGGCGGCGTGACGCTCGCCAATCTTCTCGCGCAGACGCAATTCGACGGCGCGATCGCCGCCTGCGGCAATGTCGGCGGCATGGACCTGCCGACGACGGTCGCGCCCTTCATCCTGCGCGGCGTGTCGCTGCTCGGCGTCGAAAGCATAAGGCCGCGAATCGCCCTGCGCCGCGCGGCCTGGGTGCGCATCGCCACCGACATCGATCCGGCGATGATCGATTCGATGATGGAGATCATTCCCTTCGACGAGGCGCTGGAGCGCGCCAGCACGATCGTGACCGGCAAGATTCGCGGACGCGTCGTGATCGAGATTTCTCATGCTTGATGCGTCGCCGACGATCGGCGACCCTTAACCTGGTTTTGCCTCGCAATATTCAGGAGCGACTCATGTCCCGACCGCCCTTGCCGCCCTTCACGCTGGAGACGGCGACACAGAAAGTGCGTATGGCCGAGGACGCCTGGAACGGCCGCGATCCCGCGCGGGTGGCTCTGGCCTACAGCGAGGACAGCCGATGGCGAAATCGCGCCGAATTTCTGAGCGGGCGCGCCGAGATCGAGGCTTTTCTCACCCGCAAATGGACGCGCGAACTGGACTACCGACTGATCAAGGAGCTCTGGACATGGCGCGACAACCGCATCGCCGTGCGCTTCGCCTATGAATGGCGCGACGACGCGGGCAACTGGTTTCGGGCCTATGGCAATGAGAATTGGGAGTTCGACGGGCATGGGCTGATGCGGCTGCGCATCGCCAGCATCAACGACCTGCCGATCAGGGAAGACGAGCGCAAATTCCACTGGCCGCAGGGGCCCCGCCCGGCCGATCATCCGGGCCTCTCCGACCTTGGCCTTTGACACTGACATCGATCAGCGCGAGCGTGAGCGAATTGTCGCATTGGGGGGCGTCATTCTCGACATCGGGGCGCGTCTCGGGTCTAATACCTGCGTCACGGCTCGATCTGGGCCGATCGTTTTTTCCGTCCGAGACGCGACGACTGAAGGTTAACCGCATGAGTTCGGCTTTCACCAAGGAACAGGAAGACGACAATCCCCGGGAGGATCTGCCGGATCGCCCGGTCAGCCCGCATCGCAACCTCGTGACGCCGGAAGGACTGGAGCAGATCGAGCGCGAGCTTCACCGGCTTCACGGCGAGATCGAGAAAGCGACGGCGAACGACGACAATCACGCGCTGGCGCTGGCGCAGCGCGATCTGCGCTACTGGACGGCGCGGCGGGCGAGCGCGGAGGTGATCCGTCCGATCGCCGATCATTCGCATGTGCGCTTCGGCCATCGCGTCGTGGTGGAGCTCGAAGGCGGCGAGCGCCGCGCCTTCCGCCTCGTCGGCGAAGACGAGGCCGATCCGGCGAAAGGGCTCATCCCCTATGTCGCGCCGCTGGCGACCGCGCTGATGGGCAAGACCGTCGGCGACAAGGCGGAGGTGATCCACCACAGCGCCAGGATCGTCGAGATCGGCTGAGGACGGGCGCTGCAAAAAAGCCGCGCGCAACGCTCGCGCGGCTTTTTTTGTTTTTGATTCTCAGGCGGCCTTTTTCGTCGGCTTGCGACTCGCCTTCGCGGTCTCGACGGCTTTTTGCGCAGGCTTCGCCGCGCCGCGTTTCAGGCGGCGCTTGATCGAATTCCAGAGCTCGCGCATCTCCGCCGCGGCGACGCCATGCGGGTTGAATTCGCTGACGCCCTGACCGAGGCGCGCGGCCTCCTGATAATCGACGCGCGCCGAAACGAGCGGCGCGAGCAGCCCGCCCATCGCCTGCAAGGCCTTCGCGCCGAGTTCGACGCGCGCGCTCTGCTGCGACGGCGGACATTGGTTCAGCAGGAAGGCGTAATCGCGGCCCTTGTCCTTCACCTGAGCGCGGGTCGCCTCGCTCGCCCAGAGATCGAAGGCGTTCGGCCGCGCGGGAATGACGCAGAGATCGGCGACGCGCATCGCGGCGGCGGAATATTCGCCGTCCTGGCCCGGCGCATCGATGACGACGAGGCTCACGCCTTTCTTCTCGAGAGCGGCGAGCGCTTTCGTCAGTTTCGACGGCGGCACGTGCTCGACCGCAATGTCGGTCGCCCCGCGCGCGCCAGACCATTTCACGAGCGTCTGCAACGGGTCGAGATCGATGATGAAGACGCGTTCTCCAGCCTCTCGCGCCGCGACCGCGACGCTGCTGGCGAGCGTGCTTTTTCCGGCGCCGCCCTTCTGCGTAACGAAAGAGATAATGCGCATGTCGCGTTCCGTCTTGTTGGTTGGTTTCGACGCTTTAAAACTTACGCTCCAAGAAAACCCGGGCCGTGAAAACATGGATCGCGCGATTTACCCGAATCGCAATTCTTGCGGCAGGTTAATCATTGGTTAACGCGCCGTCGAGGTGGTAATCAGCTTTTAATCACAGCGCTCATCACCGCCGTTCCCGGCGTGCATTAGTCGTCCAGGCTTGCCGATGTCTGATCTGTTCCAGGCCGCGAAACTCGAGGAAGGCGCGCCCCGGCCGCTCGCGGACCGGTTGCGCCCGGCGCGGCTCGACGAAGTTGCGGGGCAGGATCATCTCCTCGGCCCCGAGGCCGCGCTGACGCGGCTCATTCGCGCCGGGTCGCTGGGCTCGCTGATCTTCTGGGGGCCGCCCGGCACCGGCAAGACGACGGTCGCGCGGCTTCTCGCACATGAAACGAAGCTCGCCTTCGTTCAGATCTCGGCGATCTTCTCGGGCGTCGCCGACCTCAAGAAAACATTCGACGCCGCGCGCGCGCGCCGCGCCGCGGGACAGGGCACGCTGCTCTTCGTCGACGAGATCCATCGCTTCAATCGCGCCCAACAGGATTCCTTCCTGCCGGTGATGGAGGACGGCACCATCACGCTGATCGGCGCGACGACGGAGAACCCTTCCTTCGAACTCAATGCGGCGTTGCTCTCCCGCGCGCGCGTGATGACATTCAGGTCACTCGACGCAGCGGCGATCGAGAAGCTTCTCGCGCGCGCCGAGGCGGCCGAGGGCAAGACGCTGCCGCTCGACGCCGACGCCCGCGAGGCGCTCATTGCGATGGCCGACGGCGACGGCCGAGCGGCGCTCACGCTTTGCGAGGAAATCTGGCGCGCCGCGCATGAAGGCGAAATCTTCGACCGCGCCGGCCTGTCGGAAGTCGTGCAGCGGCGCGCGCCGATCTACGACAAGGCGCAGGAGGGCCACTATAATCTCATCAGCGCCCTGCACAAATGCGTGCGCGGCTCGGACCCGGACGCGGCGCTCTATTATTTCGCGCGCATGCTGGACGCGGGCGAAGACCCTCTGTTTCTGGCGCGGCGAATCGTGCGCATGGCCGTCGAGGACATCGGGCTCGCCGACCCGCAGGCGCTCGTCGTCGCCAATGCGGCGAAGGACGCCTATGATTTTCTGGGCAGCCCCGAAGGCGAACTCGCGCTCGCGCAGGCGGTGATCTATGTCGCCACCGCGCCCAAATCCAACGCGGGCTATGTCGCCTACAAGAAGGCGCGACGGCTGGCGGAGGAGAAGGGGTCGCTCATGCCGCCCCGGATCATCCTGAATTCGCCGACGAAGTTGATGCGCGAGGAGGGCTATGGCGAGGGCTACGAATATGACCATGACGCGCCCGACGCCTTCTCGGGACAGAACTACTGGCCCGATTCGCTGAAACGGCAGAAGCTCTATCGGCCGGTCGAGCGCGGATTTGAGCGCGAGCTCGCGAAGCGGCTCGATTATTGGGAGCGCCTGCGCCGCGAGCGGGGCGAGAAATAGCCGCCGGGGACGCCGATTCTGTTGCCGAATTGTCACGCGCGTCGGCAAACGCAATGCACGCGCCTTGTTCAGTCCGCCTTTTCGTTGACCGTGTCCGAGCTTCGGCCGTAAGTCTTTTCGGGACGGTGGGGATGTCGCTGAAGCGGTGGTCAGCAGGACCGGGCGACGACAACCGCATTAGAAAATTTACACACGAGGGCGTCACAAATGACCAAATTGCCTGTCGCCGCCGGCCTCGCGCTGGCGCTCGTCGCCGGATCGGCTCTCGCCGCCGACCTTCCTTCCCACAAGGCTCCCCCGGCCTATATCCCGCCGCCGCCCACCTTCACCTGGACCGGCCTCTACGGCGGTGTGAACATCGGTTACAGCTTCAACGCGGGCGGCGCCGGCTGGGGCTATTTCGCGGATCCGCTGCTCCTCAGCGGCGCGACCTGGACGGCCAATCCGAGCGCCCAAGGCGTCATCGGCGGTGGCCAGATCGGCTACAACTATCAGTATTCGCCCTGGCTGGTCATCGGCGCCGAGGCGGACATCCAGGCGGCTGACATCAACTCCCAGCAGAACAACTGGATGCCGAGCAACTGGTTCGGCGGCCTTGCGGCGCTCAACACCAACAAATACGTCGACTGGTTCGGCACGGTTCGCGGCCGCCTCGGCCTCGTGATGCCGTCCTACCCGAACCTGATGGTTTACGGCACGGCCGGCTTCGCCTACGGCTACGTCAGCAACACGGTCAGCGTCGCCAACTATCCCTTCGCGGCCTTCCCCGTGCCCTTCGCGCAGACGGGCCAGACGACCTCCGGCAACACCAACACCGGCTGGACGGCCGGCGGCGGCGTGGAATGGACGCCGATGGCCTTCCCGGCCTGGTCGCTCAAGGTCGAGTATCTCTACACGGATCTCGGCGTGACCAACCAGAGCTTCTTCAGCGTCTTCACCAACACGGCCACGAACTTCACCGCCGCCAACCAGTCCCCCACGCGCTTCCACACGGTTCGCGCCGGCCTGAACTGGCACTTCAACCCGTTCGCCTCGGCCCCGGTTCTGGCGAAATACTGATTTCGCTTCCTCGCAGAAGCGGGAAAAGCCCGGTCCTCGCGGCCGGGCTTTTTCTTTGGCGCCGATGGACCGGACGCGGCGCAGGCGCTAAGAGAATCAAGCAGCTATTCGCGCCGCGCGCGGCTGTCCCGGCGGTTATCCCCATCTTCGCGCCGGCTGCGAATGGCTTGAGCGCCGCGTGAGTGATAGCAGTCAGAAAGCGTTCCGGCCGCTGCGTCTTGGAGCCCGACAGCCGACGATGTCCCGCAACGTAACCCTCCTTGTCGCCATTATCGCGAGCCTCGCGGTCGGGGCCGCCTTGCCGGGCGTGTTCGGCCGTCTTCGCGGGACGCCCACGGAGACGGCGAGCGGCGACAAGGCCGCCGGGCCGGAGTCGCCGGAGGGACTCCTGAAGCTTACGCCCGAGCAGATCGAAGCGTCGAAGATCGAAACCGTGAAGGTCGGGCCTGGGATCCTGACCCGCGATCTCATCGTCCCCGCTGCCGTCAAGCCCGACCCCGACCATCTCGCGCGCGTCGCCGCGAAGGTTTCGGGCGTCGTCGCCGAACTGCGCAAGAAACTCGGCGACATGGTCGCGGCCAATGAGGCGATCGCCGTCATCGATTCGCGCGAAGTCGCCGACGCCAAGAGCGAATATCTCGCGGCCTCGGTGAATTACGAGCTGCAGTCGCATCTGTTTCAGCGCGAAAAGGGGCTGTTCGAGAAGAAGATCACGGCCGAGCAACTCTTCCTGAAGGCGAAGACGACCTTCATGGAAGCGAAACTTCGTCTCGATCTCGCCCGCCAGAAGCTCGCCGCGCTCGATCTCTCCGAATCGGAGATCTCCGCTCTCGCCACGCAACCGATCACACGCCTGCGCCAGAAGGAGATTCGCGCGCCGATCGCCGGCCGGGTGATCCAGCGACTCGTCAATATCGGCCAGCCGGTGACAGCGGAGAGCGAGCTCTACATGCTCGCCGATCTTTCGGTCGTCGAGGTCGATCTTTCCGTCCCGGTCGCCAGTCTCGCGAGCATTCGGGACGGCCAGCCGGTGACGCTGAAAGCGGCGGACGGCCGCAGCTTCCAGGGCAAGGTCACGATCATCAATGCGATGGTCACGCCGGAGACCCGCACCGGCCATGTCGTCGCCAGCTTCAAGAACGCCGACTTTGCCTTGCATCCCGGCATGGTGCTCAACGCTGAAATCGCGCTGGCGCAGACGCCGGTGAAACTGCTCGTCCCGCGCGTCGCGGTGCAGCTCATCCATAATGAGCCGACCGTCTTCGTGCGCGTGGCGGAAGGTTTCGAGAAGCGCCGGATCGAAACCGGCGAGGGCGACGACAACGCCGTCGAAGTGACTAAGGGACTCGCGCCCGGCGAGACGATCGCGACGACGAACAGTTTCCTGCTCAAGGCCGAATCCGGCAAGAGCGAAATCCCCGAGGAGTGACGGCGGCCGGCCATGATGCAGCGGATCATCGCCTTTTCGGTCCATAGCCGCTGGCTGGTCGTCTTGCTTGTGGCGCTCGTCGGCGGGTTCGGCGTGTGGGCCCTCGCGCATCTGCCGATCGACGCGGTTCCGGACATCACCAATAATCAGGTGCAGATCAACGCCAGGGCGCCCGCGCTTTCCGCTTTCGAGATGGAAAAGCAGGTCACCTATCCGATCGAGAACGCGCTCGCCGGCATTCCGGGCCTCGAATACACGCGCTCGCTGTCGCGCAACGGTTTCGCGCAGGTGACGGCCGTTTTCGCCGACAATATCGACATCTATTTCGCCCGCCAGCAGGTCAATGAGCGCATCGGCCAGGCGCGGGAGGATTTTCCGCCGCAGGTCGAATTGCGGATGGGGCCGATCTCGACCGGCCTCTCCGAAATCTACATGTGGACGGTGCGCTTCAAGGAGCCGCGCAAGCTCGCCGCCCATGACGGCGAAGCGGGCTGGCAGAGCGACGGCGCCTATCTCACGCCCGAAGGCATGCTGCTGCGCACGAGCGTCGAGAAGGAGTCATATCTTCGCACGGTGCAGGACTGGATCATCCGGCCGCAACTGCGCACCGTGCCGGGCGTCGCCGGCGTCGACTCGCTCGGCGGCCATGTGAAACAGTACCATGTGCAGCCGGACCCGGCGAAACTCATGGCGCTGGGCGTCTCCTTCAGCGACCTCGCCGCGACGATCGAGAAGAACAATGTCAGCCGCGGCGCCGGCTATGTCGAGCGCAATGGCGAGGGTCTCGTCGTGCGCAGCGGCGGACGCCTCGAGACCGTGGACGACATCCGCAACGTCGTGGCGACCACCCGCAACGGCGTGCCGGTGCGCGTGGGAGAAATCGCCAATATCGCCATCGGGCGCGAATTGCGCATGGGCAGCGCCAGCATGAACGGCGAGGAGGTCGTCATCGGCACGGCGCTGATGCTGATCGGCGCCAACAGCCGCACCGTCTCCGCCGCGGTCGACGCGAAGATGAAGGAGATCATGAAGTCGCTGCCGCCGGGGATCGAGGTGCGCACGATCCTCAACCGCACGGTGCTCGTCGACGCGACGATCAGGACGGTTGCGAAGAATCTCGCGGAAGGGGCGGCGCTCGTCATCCTCGTTCTGTTCGTGATGCTGAGCGATTTCCGCGCCGCGCTGGTGACGGCGACGGTCATTCCCGTGACCATGCTCTTTCTCGCGATCGGCATGTATCTCGGCAAGATAAGCGCCAATCTGATGAGCCTCGGCGCGCTCGACTTCGGACTCATCGCCGACGGCGCGATCATCGTCGCCGAAAACAGCCTGCGCCATCTCTCCGAGCGCCAGCATGCGCTGGGGCGGCGGCTGACCATGGAGGAGCGGCACGAAACGGTCATCAGCTCCGCCGTCGAGATGCGGCGGCCGACGGTCTACGGGCAATCGATCATCATCCTCGTCTATCTGCCGATCCTCAGCTTCTCGGGCGTCGAGGGCAAGATGTTCCATCCGATGGCGATGACCGTCATCATCGCGCTGCTGTCGGAATTCGTGCTCTCGTTGACCTTCTTTCCCGCAATGATCGCCCTCTTCGTCTCCGGCCATGGCGAGGAGACGGAAAACGCGATCATCCTGGCGCTGAAGCGTATTTACGAGCCGTTGCTGAAATGGGCGATGAACGCGCCGTTGAAAGTGATGGCGATAGGCGTCGGCTCCTTCCTTTTCGCCGCGATTCTCTATGCGGATCTCGGTCAGGAGTTCATTCCGACTCTCGACGAGAAGAACATCGCCTTGCAGGCGAACCGGATTCCGAGCGCCTCGCTCACGCAATCGCAGGCGATGCAGCTTAATATCGAGAACACGATCCGCGCCTTGCCGCAGGTCGATTACGTGTTCTCCAAAACCGGCACCGCGGAAGTCGCCACGGACCCGATGCCGCCAAATCTGACCGATACATTCGTCATGCTGAAGCCGCAGGAGGAATGGCCCGATCCGCATCTGCCCAAGAACGCATTGATCGAAATGATCAGCGAGCGGATCGAGAAGCTTCCCGGCAACACCTATGAATTTTCGCAACCGATCCAGCTGCGGTTCAACGAGCTGCTCGCTGGCGTGCGCGGCGATATTGCAGTGAAGGTGTTCGGCGAGGATTTCGACGCGATGCTGAAGGCGGCCAATCACATCGCTGCGATCCTGCGCGCAACGCCCGGCGCGACCGATGTAAAGGTCGAACAGGTGACGGGACTGCCGCTTCTCGACATCAAGGTCGACAAGGCGGCGATCGCGCGCTACGGCCTCAGCCTCGCGGCGGTGCAGGACACGATCGGCGCGGCCGTTGGCGGGCAGCAGGCGGGTATAATTTTCGAGGGCGACCGTCGCTTTCCGATCATCGTGCGGCTACGCGACAATCTGCGCGAAAACGCCGAGGCGCTGGAGACCATTCCGGTGTCGCTGCCGCCCGACGCGCAGGGCCATGTGGCGACGGTGCAACTCAAACAAGTGGCGAGCTTCTCGACTATCGACGGACAGAATCAGGTGTCGCGCGAGAACGGCAAGCGGCGCGTCGTCGTGAGCGCCAATGTGCGCGGGCGCGACATCGCCTCGGTCGTCAACGAGGCGCGCGCCAAGGTGGACGCCAAGGTCGCCGTTCCGCCCGGCTACTGGATCGTGTGGGGCGGGCAGTTCGAAAATCTCGCGGAAGCGCGCAAGCGGTTGATGATCGTGGTGCCGATCTGCTTCTTCATGATCTTTCTGCTGCTCTACTCGGCGCTGGGCTCGGCGCGCGATGCGTTGCTTGTTTTCACCGCCGTGCCGCTAGCTCTTTCGGGCGGCGTCGCGGCGCTCTGGCTGCGCGGCATGCCCATGTCGGTCTCGGCGGCGGTGGGCTTCATCGCGCTTTCCGGCGTCGCCGTGCTCAACGGCCTGGTCATGCGCACCTACATCCACCAGCTGATGACGAGCGGCGTTCCCGAGCGCGAGGCGATCTTCAAGGGCGCCATGACGCGTCTGCGCCCCGTCATCATGACGGCGCTCGTCGCCTCGCTCGGCTTCGTGCCGATGGCGCTCGCGACGTCGACAGGCGCCGAGGTGCAGCGGCCGATCGCCACCGTGGTCATCGGTGGCCTGATCAGCGCGACGCTGCTGACGCTGCTGGTTCTGCCGGCGCTCTACGCCTTCTTCGGCGACAAGGCGCCGACGCAACGCGAGGAGGCGGCGTGAACGCCCGGCGCGCCCTCGTTCTTCTCGCTTGTTGCGCGATTGTCGCGCCCGCAGGCGCGGAGACGCTGAACGGCGCCTTGATGCTCGCCTATGACAATAGTCCGGTTCTCAATTCCGGTCGCGCCGGACTGCGCGCGCTCGACGAGAAGGTGCCGCAGGCGCGTGCGGGCATGCGTCCGCGCGCCTCGGCGAACACATTTCTCGGCGTGCAGCAAAATCGCAACGTCCAGATTCAGAACGAGACCGACATCGTCGATCCGACCGTTCCGCCGGGGCTCGTCAAGAGCACGCAGAGCGGCGGCAGCGTACCCCGATCCGCGGGCCTGAGCGTCGAACAACCCGTCTTCGACGGCTTCAAGACGCAGAACGCCACGCGGGCCGCCGAAACCGGCGTTTTCGCGGGACGGGAGCGGCTGAGGCTCACCGAGCAGCGCGTGCTGTTTTCCGCCGTCTCCGCATACATGAATGTGCTTCGCGACACCGCCGCGCTCAAATTGCAGGAAAACAACGTCGCCGTGCTCGCCGAGCAGTTGCGGCAGACGCGCGAGCGTTATCTGGCTGGCCAGATCACCCTGACGGACATCGCGCAGGCCGAAGCGCGCCTCGCGGCGGGCCAGTCGCTCGTCGGTCAGGCGCGCGCGGCGCTCGAGACGAGCGTCGGCGCCTATCGCCAGACGATCGGCGTCGAGCCGAAGAAGCTTTCGCCGGGCGCCGCCGTCGACGCCCTGCTGCCGAAGTCGCGCGGTGAGGTCGAGCGCGTCGCTCAGGCCGAGCACCCCGTCATTCTCGCCGCCTTGCACGACGCCGACGTCGCCGATCTCGACGTCAAGGTGATCGAATCGGATTTCATGCCGAAACTGTCCGTCGTCGGCAATATTTTTACCCAGACCAACATCGGCGGCATTTACAACCGCAACATCGGGGCCATGGTCGGCGGACGCCTCAACGTGCCGCTCTATGACGGCGGCCTTACATCCGCGCAGACGCGGGAGGCGAAAGAGGTCGCCGGACAGCGCAGGCTCGACGTGGATGTGGCGCGGGCCGACGTGATTGCTCTGGTGCGCGCGAATTGGGGCGCGCTGCAGGCGGCGAAGACGCAGATCGCCGCCGCGCAGACGCAGATCGCCGCCGCCGAGCGCGCGCTTTACGGCGTGCGCGAGGAAGCCAAGGCCGGACAACGCACGACGCTCGACATTCTCAACGCGCAGCAGGAGCTGCTCAACGCCCGCATCGGCCTGATCTACGCCCAGCGCGAGCGCGTCGTCGCCTCCTACGCCGTGCTCGCCGCCATGGGCCGATTGTCGACCGAGACGCTGCGTCTGGGCGAGGAGCGTTACGATCCGTCGGTCCATTTCGGCCAGGTGAAGGACTCCTGGGGCGGAACGACGACGCCGGACGGGCGCTGAAGACTTTTGCGCAAAAGCGCATTAGTCTCTCGCGCAAGCGCCGCAAAGGCGTCGAAATCAACACATGAGGAAACGAAATGCGAGGCGCGTTCTTGAAACTCATCGCCCTGACGCTCGCCGTGGCGCCCCTGGCCGCGGGATCGGCGCAGGCCTATTGCATGTTCGGTTGCGACCCGACCGAGGATCACGCCAAGCAGATTTTTGAAAATCTCCTGAAGCAGCGCTTCGACAAGCCCGGCAAGGTTCTCGAGTTCAAGCAGACGATGAGCGAGCGCCTGGAGATGCACGCGACCGGCGAGAAGGGTTATGAAATCTTCTTCAACGCCAGAGTG
Organism: Methylocystis sp. ATCC 49242; assembly: GCF_000188155.2. NCBI lineage: Bacteria > Pseudomonadati > Pseudomonadota > Alphaproteobacteria > Hyphomicrobiales > Methylocystaceae > Methylocystis > Methylocystis sp. ATCC 49242. The sequence goes on along the minus strand of NZ_KE124774.1, from coordinate 3,041,597 downwards.
CAGTTTCCCGATGGCGCCAATCTCGACTGCAAGCCGGACGACGCAGGGAAATTCAAGGACGGCTGCTCGCCGAGCAAGCATTACGTGACCGCGCCGCGCAGCGCCGATCCGAAGGGCAAGCAATATGTCGCGCCCGGCGAGACGGTGACCTTCGACGAGGAATATCGCTTCTACGAAGACCCGAAGGGCTGGAAGGGTCCGGACGGCAACGTCTATTCGCAGTGAACCAAAAATTATGGGCGCGCATGATCTGCGCGCCCTTGTGTTTCGGAACAGCCTCTCCTCGAGGGAAGAGGCTCCCGCATGCTCTTAGTCGAGCAGCTTGTCGTTCTGCGAGCAGCCGGCCTTCTCGTTGCAGGCCTTGAAGTTGGCGCGCAGCTCGTCCTTGTTGGCGCCGTAGTTCATCTTACGGGCGAGATACTCGTCGTAGCACTTCGACGCCGCCGCGGCCTGCTTGTCCTCATCGGCCTTGCGGGTGTCGCAGTCGGCGAAAGCCGGGGTCATGCCGGCGACGAGGGCGAGCGCCGTGACAAAGGCGAATTTCTTCATTCTGTGGTTTCCTCTACTTCTTCTAAGCTTGATTGGCTTGCGATTGCGTTTGAACCAATCCCGCAACAACAGTACCGGCCCCAAAGATCGCGGCAAGCGCGCTGGACGATGGGGGAAGAAACGGCGTGTGTCAATCGCGCGCCGCTCATAACACTCGCCGCCCAGCCCTAAAAAATTCGGCGGATTTCATCGGCCACGGCCTCGAAAAGGCGCCTGACGGCCCGGCTCACGCCACGGTCGACGCTTGAATCCATGGGCGAATGTCGCGCCAAACAAGAGGGGCGTGCAGATATTGCACGCCCCGATTTTTTGTCTCTCGCCTCGCGGGAAGCGAAAATTCGACTTAGAGATTCTTCGAGTTCTGCGGGCAGCCGCACTTCTCGTCGCAGGCCTTCTTGTTGGCCTTGATTTTGTCCATGTCGGCGGTCCAGCCCTGCTGGTCCTTCAGATAGGCGTCTTCGCACTTGCTGGCGCAGACGGCCTGGTCATCTTCGGCATGCGTGTCGCAGCTCGCGAAGGACGGAGCGGTCATCGCGGCGAACATGGCGACCGCCGTGGCAATCTTGAAGGTCTTCATCCTGTCGTTTCCCCTATCCGCTGATTTTTTTTGCTTCTTGCGCCGTGCCTCAATGACTGTCGTCGCAATGCGCGACGACCTCAACGGTCCCACGCCTCAGCGCGTCATTGATGTCGCAGGATGCTTGTTTCGTCAATCAAGTCATCCCACTTTTCCATCCGATTCACGAGGCAAGTTGTCGCAGCACGTAAGGCAGAATGCCTCCATTTTTGAAGTATTCTAACTCGTCGAGCGTATCGATGCGAAGTAACAGTGGCGATGAAACCACTGAGCCGTCAGAAAAAGTGATTTCGGCGTACAGCGTCTGACGCGGCGTGAGGCCGGCCGCGAGGCCGCGAATCGCAACCGTCTCCTGCCCCGTCAGCCCCAGCGACGCCCAGCTCGTTCCCGGCTTGAAGGTCAGGGGCAGGACGCCCATGCCGACAAGATTGGAGCGGTGAATGCGCTCGAAGCTCTGGGCGATCACCGCGCGCACGCCGAGAAGCGCCGTGCCCTTCGCCGCCCAGTCGCGCGAGGAGCCATTGCCATATTCGGCGCCGGCGAAAACGACCAGCGGCACGCCGTCCTTCTGGTAGCGCATCGCCGCGTCGTAGATCGAAAGCGTCTCGCCGCCAGGGTAATATTTCGTGAGGCCGCCTTCGGGAATGATCCCTTCGGCGTCCTTCATCATGTGGTTCTTGATGCGGATATTGGCGAAGGTGCCGCGCATCATCACTTCATGATTGCCGCGCCGCGTGCCGTACTGGTTGAAGTCGGCCTGGACGACGCCATTGTCCATCAGCCATTTGCCCGCGGGCGAGGCGGCCTTGATCGAGCCGGCCGGCGAGATGTGATCGGTGGTGATCTTGTCGCCGAAAAGCGCGAGGACGCGCGCGCCGACAATGTCGGAGACGGGGCGGGGTTGCCGGGTCAAACCTGTGAAATAGGGCGGGTTTCGGACGTAGGTCGAATGATCGTCCCACAGATATGTCTCGCCCGCCGGCGCCTCGACCGCGCGCCAGTGCGCGTCGCCGTCGAACACATTGGCGTATGTGTCGCGGAAAAGTTCGCGCGTGACATTTTCGCGGATGAAGCCGTCGATCTCTTCGCTGGTCGGCCAGATGTCGCGCAGATAGACGGGCTTGCCGTCGGCGCCGGTCCCGAGCGGATCCTTCGTCAGATCGGTCGCGACCGTTCCGGCGATCGCGAAAGCGACGACGAGAGGGGGCGAGGCGAGGTAATTCGCCTGCACGTCCGGATTCACGCGGCCCTCGAAATTGCGGTTGCCGGAAAGCACCGAGGCCGCGACGAGATCATGGGCGTTGATGGTCTTCGACACCGGCGCCGGCAGCGGGCCGGAATTGCCGATGCAGGTCGTGCAGCCGAAGCCGACCAGATTGAAGCCGAGTTCGTCGAGCGACTTCTGCAGGCCGGATCTGGCGAGATACTGCCCGACCACCTGACTTCCCGGCGCAAGCGACGTCTTCACCCAGGGCTTGACCTTCAGCCCCCTGGCGACGGCGTTGCGCGCGAGCAGGCCCGCGCCGATCAGCACGCTCGGATTCGAGGTGTTGGTGCAGGAGGTTATCGCGGCGATGACGACGTCGCCATGGCCGAGGTCATAATTCGTCCCCTCGACCTTGTGGCGCGGGCCCAGCCCGCCTTCCTTCTTGTATTCCGACGCGAGAGCCGCCTCGAAAGCCGCGCCGATATCCTCCAGCGCCACGCGCCCCTCGGGCCGTTTTGGGCCGGCGAGTGAAGGCTTCACCTCGGCGAGATCGAGCGAAAGCGTATCCGTGAATTCCGGGTCGGGCGTCTCGCTCGTGCGCAGCATGCCCTGCGCCTGCGTATAGGCCTCGATCAGCGCGATGCGCTCGGCCGTGCGGCCCGAGGTGTTGAGATAGGCGAGCGTCTCGACGTCCACGGGGAAGAAGCCGCAGGTCGCGCCATATTCGGGCGCCATATTGGCGATGGTCGCGCGATCGGCGAGCGACAGATGATTCAGCCCCTCGCCATAGAACTCGACGAACTTTCCGACGACGCCCTTTTTGCGCAGCATTTGCGTGACGGTCAGCACCACGTCGGTCGCGGTCACGCCCTCCTTCGGCGCGCCTGTGACCTTGAAGCCGATCACCTCCGGGGCCAGCATCGACAGCGGCTGGCCAAGCATGGCCGCTTCCGCCTCGATGCCGCCGACGCCCCAGCCCAGCACGGCGAGGCCATTGACCATGGTGGTGTGCGAATCGGTGCCGACCAGCGTGTCGGGATAGGCGACCTCGACGCTTTCGCCGTTCGCCTGCTCGGGGCGGGTCCAGACCGTCTGCGCCAGATATTCCAGATTGACCTGATGGCAGATGCCGGTTCCGGGGGGCACGACGCGGAAATTGTCGAAGGCCGACTGGCCCCATTTCAGGAAGCGGTAGCGCTCGCCATTGCGCTCATATTCTCGCTCGACATTCTGCGCGAAGGCGCGGGGCGTCCCGAATTCATCGACGATGACGGAGTGGTCGATGACGAGATCGACCGGCACCAGCGGATTGATCTTCTGCGGATTTCCACCCAGGGCGACCATGGCGTCGCGCATCGCGGCGAGATCCACGACCGCCGGCACGCCCGTGAAATCCTGCATCAGCACGCGCGCCGGGCTGAAGGCGATTTCGCGCTCGGTCTTGCCCTTTTCGGTCAGCCATTTTGCGAAGGACTGGATCGTCTCCTTCGTCACCCAGCGGCCGTCCTCGTTGCGCAGCAAATTCTCGAGAACGACTTTCAACGAGTAGGGCAGCCGCGAGACGCCCGGAAGGCCATTCGCCTCGGCCGCCTTCAGCGAGAAATAGTCATAGGTCCGATCCCCGACGACGAGCTTTTGACGGGCGTTGAAACTGTCGAGAGAGGTCATGGACGTGTCCTTGCAGGCGGGGCGGGACATTCCTTCTAGAAAATTCCATGCCATGGGCAAGGAAAAAAGGACCGCTCAGTGTCGCCGCTCGCCCGTCAGCGGCCGCTCCTCCATTCGCGCCATGAAGATGAAAGAGAGAGCCATGCAAAGCGCAAGCGCCGAAAACACCAGCCGGAAGCTCATGATCAGCGTGTGGACCGATTCGGGCGAGACGGTCGTCTCCTCGATGAGCGCGGCCCGCCCGCCGCCGAGCGCGAGCGCCCCGAAAAGCGCGACGACCGCCGCCGATCCGAGCTGGCGGAAGAACTGGGTCGTCGCCGTCGCCGTGCCGAGATCGCGGGCGAGGACGGCGTTCTGCACGGAGACTGTCGCGACCGGCAGCATGGCGCCGACGCCGAAAGTGACGAGCGTCAGCAGCGTGTTGAGCGCGAGAAAGGAAAGGCTGTCCACCCGCCAGGCGGCGACGGCGGCGGCGAGCGTCCCGACGCCGAGGCCGAGGAGGGGCACGATCTTGTAATGACGAATCACCGCCATCAGCCGGCCGGAGAGCGTGGCGCCGATGACCGTCGCGCACATCAGCGGGATCAGCACGAGGCCGGAATCGCGGGCGCTCAGCCCTGCGACGACCTCGAAATAGATCGGCATGACGACGGAAAGCCCGACGAAGGCGCCGAGCCCCGCGGCGCTCGAAAAAATGGCGTCGCGCACGATTCGCAGGCCGAGGATGCGCAGGGGAATGAGCGGCTCCTCGGCGACCCGAACGCGCCAGGCGAAAAGCGACCAGAACAGCGCCGAGCCGCAAAGCAGCGCGAGGATCGGCGCGGACGCCCAGGCGTAGCGCGAGCCGCCCCAGCCGAGCGCGAGGACCATCGCGCCCGAAGCCAGCACCAGCAGCAAGGCGCCCGGATAATCGACCTTGTGCGGGTGGCGGCGTTCCGGGAGCCGCTTCAGCCGCGCATTGGTGATGAGAAGCGCGGCGAGGCCGAGCGGCAGGTTGATCCAGAAGATCAGCGACCAGTGCAGATATTGCGCAAAAACACCGCCCAGCGCCGGCCCGGCGACGCTCGAGGTGATGAAGACGGCGGCGAAATAGGTCTGGTAGCGGCCGCGTTCGCGGGGGCTGACGAGATCGGCGACGATGGTCTGGGCGAGCGAAATGAGGCCGCCGCCGCCGAGTCCCTGCACGAGCCGCGCGACGGCGAGCGCCGCCATGGTCGGCGCCAGCGCGCAGGCGATCGAGCCGACAATGAAGGTCGTCACGCCGACGAGCAGCACGATCCGGCGCCCGTAGACGTCGGCGAATTTTCCGTAAAGCGGCGTCACCACCGTCGCGGCGACGAGATAGGCGGTCACGATCCAGGGCAGGTTCTGCGGGTCGCCGAGATCGGCGCCGATCGTCGGCATGGCGGTGACGACGATGGTCTGGTCCAGCGCCGACAGCAGCATCGCGAGGCCGAGCCCGACCATGACCTGCCTGAATTCGGCAGGGGCTTTCGGGGCGGCGGCGGTCATGATCTTTCTACCTCAGGCGGCATGGGAGCGCCTCAATACCGCATTGCAGCGCAGGGTGAAACGTCACTCCTCGCCAACAAACCGGCCAATGGCGGAAAGGAAGGCGCCCGGTTCTTCCAGATCCCTGAAAACGGGATCGTCGATCCGCAGCGGCCGCCGGGTCGCAAGCGAACGGAGCGCCGCATCGCTCGCCACCTGTCGCGGCGGCAGGCCGCGCCGACGCGCGATCGCGAGCCGCTCGGCCTGCAACGCGCGCAGCAGCCGCTCATCGGCCACCCTCAGCGGCGCCTCCCGATCCGGGATCGGCCCCGCGACCGGGGGCTGCGCAGCAGGCGGGTCCGCTCCCGCAGGCTCTGCGGCGTCGACTGCGAAATTCGCCAGTCGGCTCTCCGCCGCCACGCGCCAGCCGAGCGCCAGCGCGCCGGCCCGGCGCGGCCAGGCGAGCGGGCCGCCGCGGCAATGGTCGCATCTGCCGCAGGGGGCGCTCTCCTCGCCGAATTCCGCGAGCAGGGTCTGGAAGCGGCAGCCATGGGCGACGGCGAGCCGCGCCATGGCCTTGCGGCGGGCGTAATCGCCGGCGGCCGCCTCATCGGCCTGCGCCGCCGTCGGGACGCCCCAGCGCAGGACGAGTTCGCGCGGCGTGAACAGGCCCAGCGCCCGCGCTGGCGCCCCGTCGCGCCCCGCGCGGCCAATCTCCTGATAATAGCCCTCGATCGAGGCCGGCAGATCGGCGTGGACGATGAAGCGCACGTCGGGCTTGTCGACGCCCATGCCGAAGGCGATGGTCGCCACCATCACGACGCCCTTGCGGCCAAAGAAGGCGTCCTGGTGGGCGGAGCGCGTAAAAGCGTCGAGGCCGGCGTGATAGGGCAGCGCGTCGAGGCCGAGGCGCGCGAGATCGACCGCCAGCGCGTCCGCCATGCGGCGGGAGTTGCAATAGACGATCCCGCTCTCGCGCGCGCCTCCCGCGAAATCGACGATCTGCCGCAGGCCGGGGCGCTTGCGCGCAAATCCAAGCGACAGATTGGGCCGCGCGAAGGAGCGGACGAAAACGTCCGGCGGGCGGGAAAACAAAATCCGCGAGATGTCGGCTCGGGTGCGGGGGCCGGCGGTGGCGGTGACCGCCAGCACCGGCGCGCCGAGTTTTCGCGCAATGTCGCCGAGCGCCCGATAGTCGGGGCGGAACTCGTGACCCCAGTGCGAGACGCAATGCGCCTCGTCCACCGCGAAAAGTTTGATCTGTTTTTTGCGCAGCAAATCCTGCATTCCCTCCTGCGCCAGCCGTTCGGGCGCGGCGTAGAGCAGGCGGGCGCGGCCGCTGGAGACGGCATGAATCGCGGCCATCGCCTCCGGGTCGTCCTGCGCCGAGTGCAGCGCCACGGCGGGAACGCCCTTGTCGGCAAGCCCCCGGAGCTGGTCGCGCATCAGCGCGATGAGCGGCGAGGCGACGACGACGAGGCCGGGACCCGCCACGGCGGGCAATTGATAGAGGAGCGATTTCCCCGAGCCCGTCGGCATGACGGCGAGGGCGTCGCGGCCCGCCAGCACCGCCTCGATCACCTCCGCCTGCCCCGGCAGAAAGTCGGAAAAGCCGAAATTGCTGCGCAGCAAATCCCGCGCGTCGGACAGGTCCGGCGCGCTCACCCCGCGTCTTTTCCGACCAGCGCCGTCACGAGCTCCCGCCACTCTTCATCGAGCGGGCCGCGATGCGGCGGCCGCCCGGCGCGCCGATACCAGTAACCGGCGTTCCATTGGTCGCCTTCCTTGCGATGCAGATAGGCGTGGACCCACATGGCGTCGGGGTCGGAAAGTTCGTCGACGCATTTGTGCGCGCCGTCCCAGTCGCCCTTCGCGTCGAGCCACAGCGCCCGCAACGGCGCGGTCAGCGGCGGCGGCGCCTCGCCTTCGAGCGAATCGACAAAGGATGCGAGCGTTGGTCTCACTGGGTCGCGGCCTGGGGAAACGAGTCGCATTATTGCGCAAAACGCGCGGGGTCAGGCGCCGAAAAGAACGATTTCCGAATAGGACAGGTCGCCGAGCTTCGGCGGTCTCGGCCCCCGGAAATATTTCGGTCCGCGATTGTGGAAGAAACGGCCGGAAAGCCCCTCGATCCCCCCATTGGCGTCCACGACGCAGAGAAGGCCGCCGCGCGCCAGAAGAAACCGCCCCAGCGTCCCGGCAATGCGCGGGAGATCGGCGATGTCCCGGCAATAGACGATCTGCCGGGCGGGCGCGAGGCCCTTCAGCAAGAGCTTGCGCTGCAGGACGAGAGGGGCGACCTTCCCGCCGCTCACGCAGATCAGCGAGAGGCAGCCCATGGCGGCGTGCTCGTCCAATATGCGCCGCTCCTCCTCGCTCAGGGCCCGCGCCTCGGGCAAATCCGGCGAGTAGGGAAGCGTCCTGTCGCCTCTCGCGGGGCGGTTGAGCGCGGGCAGAAAGGCGAACTGCCCCTCGCAGAAGCGCTGGAACCCGAAGCCCGAGGCGACGGCCCAGGTGGGCTCCATCGGCGAGACGTTGGTGAAAGTGACGCCCCGATGGCGCACGGCCGCGAAAACGAGCCGGGCGCCATAGCTGCGATATTCGGGATCGACGCACCAGCTCGACAGATTGCAGCGGATTTCAGCGCTGGCGCCCTCGCCGTAGCGGGAAAAGATCATCAGAATGACGCCGACGGTCTGTCCGGCGCTCTCGAGCAGATAGCCGTATTTCGGGCATCCCTCGACCGGCTCGCGTCGCGAGAGGCGGGCAATTCCGGCCTCCCAATAGGCGCGGGAACGACCCGGAAACCCACGCCGAAGGCAGGCGATGACAGGGCCGAGGTCGGCCTCCCCGATCTGGCGGCACCCGAGATCTCCGCGCAAGCCCCCCAAACCCGCCATCCAGCCCTCCTTGAAGTCGAGGTCAAGTCGTAGCCAGAAGACGGCATCAATTCAATAATTTTCAATGAATTTAGATATTTACCTTAATTGGCGCTGGCGCGGGACAGCGACGATTCGCGCATTTCGCCCGCCAACGGACCCGGCGGCGAGATCAGGCAATAGACGGACGGATCGACGCCCCGCCGCCGTCGGCAGAGGACGACGAGCGCGACCGCCACGGGCGCGGCGACGAACGCCCAGCCGCAGGCCGCGCCGGTCGCCCCGAAAGCAATCGCAAGCATGGCGGAGAGCGCGATTCGCGCCGCCGTCGCCGCGGCGACGATGCGGGAGTAAACCGCCTCGAGGCCGGTCAGCAGCAGAACGCCCGGCGCGAGCCCGCACATGGCGACGACGAAGGCGGCGGAGGCCAGGACGACGAGCGTGGGGTAGATCGCCGCGAATCTTTCGCCGAAGAGCGACAATATGGCGTCGCCGAACAGAAGGATCATGAGATAAGCCGGCGCCGCCAGCGCGACGGCCGCCGCCACGACGGCGCGGAACATATTCTGGAGCTCCGCGACGCGGCCGGAGAAATAGAGATTGGCCCCATGCGCGGCGACATAGGCGCCGAGCCCGCTCACGAGCATCAGGAAGATATTCGCAATGCGCGCGGCGACGAAATAATCGCCCGCGACAACGGGCGAGGCGACGAAGCCGATCAACATGACGTCGGCGTGCTGCCCCGCCGCCTCGATCACCGCCGAGGCCCACATGGCGCCCGCGCGGGCGCGCCAGAGACCCCGTTCTTCCGCCACGGCGCGATTGGACGACGCAGCCGGCAGGGCGCGCCGCACGGCGATCAGCTGCAAGAGAATCGCCGGCGCCATGCCCGCGGCCGCAAGCCAGAAGAAGCCCGCCGCTGTCACGCCGCCGGCGAGGGCGCAGGCCCCCAGGGCGAGGATGAGGATCACGCGCCAGGTCGCCTCGCGGTTGCTTTCCGAGACGAGGAAACCGGCGATCACGCGGCTCGAACCGGAGGAATAATGCAGGGCGGTCTGCATGAAGAGGAAGGCCGCGGCGGCGCGCAGCGTCCCGTCCGGCAGGCCGGTCAGGGAGCCGCCGAGACCGAGAAGCGCCGCGGCCGCGACAGCCGCGCCGACGAGCGTCATCCGCCATCCGGATCGCCAGGCCGCGATGGCCGTCGCCGGATCGCCGCGCCCGCAATATTCGCCCCATGAGCGGGCGATGAACGTGTCCTGTCCATTGACCGCCGCGACGGCGAGGAAGGACAGCGCGGAAAACCACATGGCGAGGCGGCCGAACTCGTCGGGGGCCATGACCCGGGCCGCGAGCGTGAAGGTCGCGATATTGAGGAGCGCCCCGGAGCCGCGAAGGCCGAGCGCGACCGCCGGGCCGGCGAGAGCGCGGCGGGCGATTGCCACAGTTGAAAGCGACGCTGCCAAAGGCGGGACTCCAGCGCGGACGGGCGAGACGTTCGACGCATAGGCCGGAATTTGCGGCTACGCTACAGCAAGGCGAAAACGCGGTTACCATGTCGCGCAATTGACTTGGGAACGTCGCGCGCATAAAAACTCCGTCAAATCTCGAAAGAGAGACCTGCTCACCAGCCGAGCCGCCCGAGAGGCGGCAGGCCAACGCCCGGCAGCGCGATGCGCCCCCGGGCGCGTTTTGCTTTGGAGCGGGCCGTTGCGAGAGCGACGCGCGCCGCGGGAGAAACCTGATGTTCGAGAGCCTTTCCGACAAGCTCTCCAGCGTATTCGACAGGCTGACGCGACGCGGCTCTCTGACCGAGGCCGACGTCAACGAGGCCCTGCGCGAAATCCGCCGGGCGCTTCTTGAGGCCGACGTCGCGCTCGACGTGGTGCGCTCCTTCGCCGACAAGGTGCGCGACCGCGCCGTCGGCGCGGGCGTCATCAAGTCGGTCTCGCCGGGCCAGATGGTCGTCAAGATCGTCAATGACGTTCTGATCGAGACGCTGGGCGAAACCGCCGAGCCGATCGACCTCGCGGCCAAGCCCCCCATCGCCATCATGATGGTCGGCCTCCAGGGCGCCGGCAAAACCACGACGACGGCGAAGATCGCCAAGCGGCTGAAGGAGCGCCACGGCAAGCGCTCGCTCATGGCCTCTCTCGACGTGAAGCGCCCCGCCGCCCAGGAGCAGCTCGCCGTCCTCGGCCGGCAGGTGGAGGTGGACACGCTCCCCATCGTTCCCGGCCAGACGCCGCTGCAGATCGCCCGTCGCGCCATGGAGGCCGCGCGCCTCGAAGGCTACGACGTGGTGCTGCTCGACACGGCAGGACGCACGCATATCGACGAGCCCCTCATGCAGGAAATGGCGGACATCAAGTCCTACGCCAATCCGCATGAAATCCTGCTCGTCGCCGACGCCCTGACTGGCCAGGACGCCGTCAATCTCGCCAAGAACTTCGACGAGCGCGTCGGCCTCACGGGTATTGTGCTTACGCGTATGGACGGCGACGGCCGCGGCGGCGCTGCGCTCTCCATGCGTTACGTCACCGGCAAGCCGATCAAGCTCATCGGCGTCGGCGAGAAGATGGACGCGCTGGACGAATTCGCGCCGACGCGCATCGCCAACCGCATTCTCGGCATGGGCGACATCGTCGCCCTCGTCGAGAAGGCGGCGGCGGCCATCGACGCGGAGCAGGCCCGCAAGGCCGCCGAGCGCATGGCCAAGGGCAAGTTCGACCTTCAGGACCTCTGCGACCAGCTCGCGCAGGTCGAGAAGATCGGCGGCCTCGGCGGAATCATGGGCCTCCTTCCGGGCGTCGCCAAGATGAAGGACCAGCTCGCCAAGGCCAATCTCGACGACGGCCTCATCAAGCGCCAGCGCGCCATCATCCTGTCGATGACGCCGCAGGAGCGGCGCAACCCCGACATCCTCAAGGCCTCGCGCAAGAAGCGCATCGCGGCGGGTTCCGGCGCGAAGGTCGAGGAGGTCAACCGCCTCCTCAAGCAGCACCGCCAGATGGCCGATCTCATGAAGTCCTTCGGCGCCGGCAAGCGCGGCGGAATGATGAGCAAGGCCGCGCAGATGATGGGGCTCGGCCCGAAGGGCATGGAAATGCCCTCGCAGGAGGAGCTGCAGAAATTGCAGGAGAAGCTGGGCGCCGGCGCCCCCGGCGCGGGGAAGGGAATTCCCTCCGCCCCGCCCGCCGATCTCCTGTCGCAGAAGCCGGGCCTTCCGGGACTCGGCTCAGGAATGCTGAGCGGACTCAATCCGTTCGGGAAAAAGAAGTAAGCCATTAAACTACAGAAGGAAAACCCATGTCTCTCAAGATCCGTCTCGCCCGCGGCGGCGCCAAGAAGCGCCCCTTCTATCGCGTCGTCGTCGCCGATTCGCGTTCGCCCCGCGACGGCCGCTATATCGAGAAGCTCGGCACCTTCGACCCGCTGAAGGCCAAGGACGCCGCCGACCGCGTCGTGCTCGACGTCGAGAAGGCCAAGGCGTGGCTCGTGAAGGGCGCCCAGCCGACCGACCGCGTCGCCCGCATCCTCGACGCCGCCGGCGTCATGAAGCGCGAGGCCCGAAATAATCCCGAAAAGGCGCAGCCTAAGAAGAAGGCCCAGGAGCGCGCGGCCGCCGCCGCCGGTGCTGCGGAAGCCGCCGAGTAAGGCCGCCAATGGCGCACCCTGTTCGCCCTCATGCCGAGGAGCGTCCGAAGGACGCGTCTCGAAGCGCGAGGGCGAATGCGCGCGTCGATTTCCTTCTCCTTCGAGACGCGCGCTTCGCTCGCTCCTCAGGATGAGGAAATCGGATGGCCGCTGAAAAGAACCTCGTCCTGCTCGGCCGTTTCGGCGCGCCGCATGGCGTGCGCGGCGAAATTCGCCTGCAAAGCTACACAGCCGACCCGCTGGCGATCGCCTCCTACGGTCCCTTGACCGACAAGAGCGGAACGAAATCGTTCAAGCTCGCTTCAGTCCGCCCGCAGGGCAAGGACATGCTCGTCGCCCGCGTCGAGGGGGTGAGCGACCGCACGGGAGCCGAGGCGCTGACCGGCGTCGAGCTTTATCTGCCGCGCGAAAAACTTCCGCCGCCCGACGAAGACGAATTCTATCTCGCCGATCTGGTGGGCCTGCGCGCGCAAACGCGCGAGGGCGTGGAAATCGGCCGCGTCGTCGCCGTGCGCAATTTCGGGGCGGGGGACATTCTGGAGGTGACTCCGCCGGACGGCGGCGAGACGCTGATGTTTCCCTTCACCAGGGCTGTCGCGCCGGTGGTGAGCATCGCCGAGGGGCGGGTGATTATCGAGCCGCCGATGGAAATCGGCGACGAGGACGCGCCGGACTAGCAGCCTCTAACGACCGCATGCCATAACGCCCCCATGTGGCGCGCGACAATTCTGACCCTCTTTCCCGAAATGTTTCCCGGCCCGCTCGGCCTCTCGCTTGCCGGCGATGCGCTGACGCGCGGCGTCTGGGAACTGGAGACGAGACAGATTCGCGAGCATGGGCTCGGACGCCATCGCGCCGTGGACGACACGCCTGCGGGCGGCGGCCCCGGCATGGTGATGCGCGCCGACGTTCTCGCGGCGGCGATCGACGCCGCGGCGCCCGCCGGCGATCCGCGTCCGCGCCTTCTCACGAGCCCGCGCGGAAAACCGCTCACGCAGTCGCGCGTGCGCGAACTTGCGCAAGGGCCGGGCGCGATCATTCTCTGCGCGCGTTTCGAGGGCGTGGACGAGCGCATCATCGCCGCGAGAAATCTCGAAGAGGTTTCGATCGGCGACTACATCTTATCGGGTGGAGAAATCGCCGCCTTGACGATCATCGACGCCTGCGTGCGGCTTCTTCCCGGCGTGATGGGCGAGGAGGCTTCCGGCGACGAGGAGAGTTTCGAAACCGGGCTTCTCGAATATCCGCAATACACGCGCCCGCGCGAAGTGGAGGGGCGCGCGATACCGGATATTCTGCTCTCCGGCGATCATGCGAAGATCGCGAAATGGCGCCATGAAGAGGCGTTGAAACTGACGCGGGCGAGAAGGCCGGACCTTCTCGCCCGCAAATCCCCGAAAGGCTGATCGCCAATCAATCGTTGGGCTCCAGCATTTTCTCCGGCCGCACGATTTCGTCGAACTCGGCTTCCGTCACCTTGCCGGAGAGAAGCGCCTCTTCCTTCAGGCTCGTGCCATTGTGATGCGCGGCGCGCGCGATTTTTGAAGCTGCGTCATAGCCGATCTTCGGCGCGAGCGCGGTGACGAGCATCAGCGAACGTTCGAGGAAACGCTTGATGTTCGCTTCATCCGCCTCGATGCCGTCGACGCAGCGCGTGATGAAGCTGTCGATTCCGTCCGCCAGAAGAATCGTCGATTCGAGCAGCGCGAAACCGACGACAGGCTTCAGCACATTGAGTTCGAGATGGCCTTGCGACGCCGCGAAGGTGATCGTCGCATTGTTGCCGAAGACGCGCGTGCAGACCATCGTCAGGGACTCCACCTGCGTCGGGTTGACCTTGCCCGGCATGATGGAGGAGCCCGGTTCGTTCTCCGGCAATTTCAGCTCCGCAAAGCCCGCGCGCGGACCGGAGCCGAGCAGGCGAATGTCGCAGGCGATCTTGTAGAGGCCGGAAGCCAGCGAATTGATCGCGCCATGCGCGAAGACGATGGCGTCGTGAGCGGCGAGCGCCTCGAATTTGTTGGGCGCGGTCTGGAAAGGAAGCCCCGTCTGCTGTGCGACATGAGCGGCGACTTCTTCGCCGAATCCCTTGAAGGTGTTGACGCCCGTCCCGACCGCCGTGCCGCCCTGCGCGAGGAAGAGAAGATCGCCAAGGCTGTAGCGGATGCGCTTCAACGCGAATTCGGCCTGTGCGGCGTAGCCGGAAAATTCCTGGCCGAGCGTGACGGGCGTCGCGTCCTGCAGATGGGTTCGGCCGATCTTGATGATATGCGCGAATTTCTGCGCCTTGGCGTTCAGCGCGATATGCAGGCGCTCGACCGCCGGCAGCAGGCGGCCCGAAATCGTCAGCGCGCCGGCGATGTGAATCGCGGTCGGGAAACTGTCGTTCGAAGACTGGCCGAGATTGACGTGATCGTTGGGATGCACGGGCGATTTGGCGCCGCGTCCCGCGCCCAGCATTTCGTTGGCGCGATTGGCGATGACCTCATTGACGTTCATATTGGTCTGGGTGCCGGAGCCGGTCTGCCAGACGACGAGTGGAAAATGTTCGTCGAGCTTGCCCTCGATCACTTCGCGCGCGGCGGCGGAGATGGCGTCCGCGATTTCCGGCTTCAGCAGGCCCTTCTTCGCATTGACCTGCGCGGCGGCGAGCTTGATGCGGGCGAGGGCGTGTATGATTTCGATCGGCATGGTGTCGCCGCCGATGGGAAAATTCTCGCGCGAGCGCTGCGTCTGCGCGCCCCAGTAAGCCCAGGACGGCACGGCGATGTCGCCAAAGGAGTCGCGTTCAATACGGTGGTCTTCAGTCATCGGTTTCGCTCGCATGAAGGGCATGAATGATGCGCCCCCTATGCGGCATTTCCGATTCCGCTTCAATCTTGGGTGAGCGCTTCCTGTCGTCGCGTCTCGCGCGCCTCGCCCGCGGGACCGGCGGGAGGCGACATGAGCTCGGCGAGGCGATTGCGCGCGCGATTGACCCTGCTCTTCATCGTGCCGGGCGCGCAACCGCAAATCTCTGCCGCTTCCTCATAGGACATGCCGGAGGCCGCGACGAGAATGAGCGCCTCGCGCTGGTCGAGCGGCAGCTTCTGCGGCGCGTCGCGGAAATCGAGGAAATCCATATGCGCATGCTGCGACTCGGGCGCGACGAGGCGCGCCGCGATCGCGCCGTCCGGGTCGGGCGCCTCGCGTCGCCGCTTGCGATATTCGCTGTAGTAGATGTTGCGAAGGATTGTGAAGAGCCACGCCGTGAGATTGGTGCCCTCGGAGAAGGAAGAAAGACTTCCCCAAGCCTTCACCAGCGTCTCCTGGACGAGATCATCGGCCCGGTCGGAGTTGCCGCAGATCGACACCGCGAAAGCGCGCAGGCTGGGGATAGCCGCAATGAGGTCGGCCTTCGGGCTTTCTCCTCCGTTGAGACGACGACCCTCGGCGTTCACTCTCTCTCCCCGGGCGCGCTTTTCGACAGCCCGGAGGATACCACATTCTTTTCCAGCTGGTTCAAGAGACTTAAAAAGCGATCCGGCACCGGCTGGGCGATGACGTCGTCATAGAGGTTCTGGAGCTCCTTGCCGATGACGTCGCCGAAATCCACGCCATGCTTGGCCTTGGCCGCGACGCCGTTCGAACAGAGAGCCGGGCCTTTCGCCTCGAGCGCCTTTTCTCGCGGCGCGGCGAGACGATCTGCGCCATAGCCCCCGTTGAATCCTCTCGGGAAGGCTTCCATCGTCCGGGACCCGGGTCCGGGGAAATAGCGCGTGTCGCCAGGGAATTGGTCCTCGTCAGCCTTTACGCGCGTAACCATATTCTCCGGATTGTTTTTCCCCATGGAGCCCTCGAATTTGAGTTTCATGATTCCTGTGGCGCACTCATTTCGCCGCGCGATATAGTGCAGTGCACGGACGATAGGCAAAACGTCCCGCCAAAGGATTGGTTCCTTAAAAAATGCGTGATGTTTTGCCGCAGTGGTTCGGTCAGCGCTTCTGTTCCCGCACGCGGTCGCCGCCGGAGTCGTATAAGATGTCGCTTTCGTTCGATGTTTCAGCGCATATTCCTTATCTTCGCCGTTTCGCTCGCGCGCTGGTCGGCAACCGCGAGGGCGGCGACGCCTATGCGCTGGCGACCCTCGAGGCGCTTGTCGCTGAACCCCAGAAATTACAATCTCATGACGATACGCGGGTCGCGCTTTATCGTCTGTTTCTCGATGTCTGGGCCGACGCTCCGATCAACGCGCACATCGACCGCTCCTGCGCCGGGCCCGAAGACATCGGCGGCGCAAGACGCAATCTCGACGCCATTTCGCTGCGCCCGCGCATCGCCTTTCTGTTGAACGCGCTCGAAGGTTTCGATCTGGAGCAGGTTGGCGAGACGCTCGGGGTTTCGGAACGCGAGGCCGCGGCGCTGGTCGAGGCCGCAAACTCGGAGATCGCCGATCAGATCGCGACCGACGTGCTGATCATCGAGGACGAGCCGCTGATCGCTCATGACCTCCGCAGCATTGTGGAGGAATTGGGGCATCGCGTCGTGGGCATGGCGCGCACGCATCGCGAGGCGGTTGGCGCCATTCAGGAGGGCAAGCCTGGGCTTATCCTCGCCGACATACAGCTTGCCGACGGAAGCTCGGGACTCGACGCGGTCAATGAAATTCTCAACGATCTCTCGACGCCGGTGATCTTCGTCACGGCCTATCCGGAGCGCTTTCTCACCGGCGCGCCGCCGGAACCCGCCTTTCTCGTCACCAAACCCTTCAGCGTCGAAAGCCTCAAGGCCGTGATCAGCCAGGCGCTCTTTTTCGACAAGCGCTCGCGGCCACGGGATTCCTGAGGTTTTTTCAGCGCCGCCGCCCGCGCGCCGCAACGGGTCTTTTCCTCCGCCTTTCAACGATGTTTACCGATACACGCTTAAGTACGTACTGCCAAGGTACGTACTATCCGCAATTGAAAGAAACTTGGCCTTTGGAGAATGTTGCAGCATCGGAGCTGGGGATTCTTCGAGAGGCGAAAATGACTGAAGTGACGCAACCTGTAGTAAAGAAATCCAATCGCGGCTTTGCTTCGATGGACCCCGAAAAGCAACGCGCCATCGCGCGCAAGGGCGGAAAGAGCGTTCCCGACGAAAAGCGCAGCTTTTCGCAGAACCCCGATCTCGCTGCGCGCGCCGGACGCAAGGGCGGCCAGAGCGTGAATCCCGCCAAACGCAGCTTCTCGCGCGACCACATGCTGGCGTCGGAAGCGGGCCGCAAAGGCGGACACGCCTCGCATGGCGGCGGACAGAAGCGCGCACCGACGCCCGCCGAGTAAGCCGGACGTCGATTGTTACGCGGCGTGAGGCTTCGCCGAGCGCTGCGCAATCAGAGAGTAGAGCGCGTCATGATCCCGCGTGGCGCGGATGGTGGCGACCAGTCCAGGGTCGCGAAGCATCCGCGCCGCGCAGGCTAGCGCCTTGAGATGATCGGCGCCCGACGCTTCCGGCGCGACCAGCAGAAACACCAGATCGACCGGCGCGCCATCGAGCGACGCGAAATCAACCGGACGATCGAGGCGCGCGAAAATCCCGAAAATCGATTTCACCCTGGCGAGCTTGCCATGCGGAATGGCGATGCCTTCGCCGATTCCGGTCGAACCGAGCCGCTCGCGATGCAGCAGCGCGTCGAAGATTTCACGCGCGGGCAGACCAGAAAGCTTCGCCGCCCGATCGCTCAACTCCTGAAGCAGCTGCTTTTTCGTCGTCGCCTTCAAATTGGCGATGACCGCTTCCGGCGTGAGAATATCCGTAAGCCGCATGCGACGCCCTATCCGTTGAAGCGTTTGTGAAGCCAGTCCTTCTGCCGACCCGCGCGCCGGCAGAAGCAAATCGCAAGTTACATGCCGAGGAAGCCGCTATTATGGCCGACCGGCGGCGATTTTCGAAAGCGCCAGCCGCGCCTATTCTCCGCCGGGCGTGTCGATCCACCCGATATTGTCGTCGCTGCGCCGATACACAATATTGACGCGGCCTGTATTTGCGTGACGAAACACGAGCACGGGCGCGCCGGTGAGGTCGAGGTGGAGCACCGCCGCGGAAACCGACATGCGGGGCAGCCGCCTGGTCGATTCCGCGATTACCGCCGGGCTGAATTCGGCCGGCGCGTCGCTCTCCTGATCCGGCGCCTCGATCACCTGATAGGGCACGACCTCGGGCGCGGCCTCCTGGCCATGCCCGTCGTGATGGCTCTTGAGCCTGCTCTTATAGCGGCGCAGCCGCTTTTCGATGCGGTCCGCCGCCTGATCGAAGGTGGCGTAGGGCTCCTGCGCCCTGCCGTCGGCCTGAAGGACGATGCCGGAGGTCAGATGAAGGCTGCAATCGGCGCGGTAGCCCGATCCTTCCGGCGTGATGGTGACGTGGCCACTGATGGCGCCGTCGAAATATTTCGACGCGGCGGTTTCGAGCCGCTGGGTAATATGGGTGCGCAGCGCTTCGCCGATATTGATGTTCTTGCCTGAAACTCTCAGGGACATGCTTGTTCCGCCCTTTTCCGGCGAACGGCCGAGAAGAGCGAGAGAGACTTTCGTCTTTCTGGCTCCTGCGCGCCGCCGCTACGGTTTTTGTTCTTCAAGCCTGTGAGACCGCCTGTCTCGAAATCATGGTCGCCCGCGTGACGCCGACACGGCCCCGAATCGCTCATGGCGCCGCGCCGCGCCACGAAATTTTTTGAAGCGTTAGAAGCCTCCGGCGCCGAAGTCAATGGGCGCTGCAGCATAATCAGGCGCCGCGTCATTTCCCCGCAAGGCCGCGAGGTCAGTGCGCCTGCAGCGCCGCCTGCTCGCGCGCCAGCGCCATTTTCGCCCGCCGCCTGTCGACAGACGACGGAATCCGCAGGCTGTCGCGATATTTGGCGACGGTGCGCCGCGCGATGTCGATGTCGATCGCCTTGAGCCGCGCCACGATGGCGTCGTCGGAGAGAACGTCGTCGGCGCTTTCCCGATCGATCATCTGCTTGATGCGGAACCGGACGGATTCAGCCGAATGCGCCTCGCCGCCGCTCGTCGTCGCGATGGAGGCCGAGAAGAAATATTTGAGCTCGAAGATGCCGCGGGGCGTCATCATGTATTTGTTGGAGGTGACGCGCGAGACGGTTGATTCGTGCATGCCGATGGCGTCGGCGATGGTGCGCAGATTGAGCGGCCGCAGATGCTCGACGCCCTTGTCGAGAAAGGCGTCCTGGAGCCGCACGATTTCGGAGGCGACCTTCAGAATGGTGCGGCTGCGCTGCTCGAGGCTCTTCGTCAGCCAGTTGGCGTTCTGAAGGCAGTTGGAGATGAAGGTCTTGTCGCCGTCGCGGGCGCCGGCGCTGACCTTGGCCGCATAGCTGTGATTGACCAGCACGCGCGGCAGGGCGTCGGAGTTCAGCTCAACGAGCCAGGAGCCGTCGGACGCGGCGCGCACGATGACGTCGGCGACGAGGGGCTGGATCGGCGCGTCGCCGAAGGCGCGGCCGGGCTTGGGATCGAGCCGGCGCAGCTCCGCCGCCATGTCGGCTATGTCTTCGGCGTCGACGCCGCAAAGCTTCGCGAGCTGGGCGAAGTCGCGTCTCGCGACGAGCGGCAGATTGGCGACGAAGATCTGCATGGCGGGGTCGTAACGGTCCCGCTCCTTCAGCTGGATTGCGAGACATTCCGCGAGATCGCGGGCGCCGACGCCGGAAGGCTCGAAACTCTGGATCGTTGCGAGGATCGCTTCCGCCTCGGCCGGATCGGCCTCGAGCCGCTCCGTGATGTCGGCGAGGCTTTCGCGCAGATAGCCGGTCTCGTCGATTCCGTCGATGATCGCCTGGCCGATGATGCGCTGGCGCGGATCGGGGAGCGCCAGCGCGAGCTGTTCGGCGAGGTGTTCGTGCAGGCTCGGCCGCGCGGCGACATAGGCCTCCAGATTGGG
Organism: Methylocystis sp. ATCC 49242; assembly: GCF_000188155.2. Taxonomy (NCBI): domain Bacteria; kingdom Pseudomonadati; phylum Pseudomonadota; class Alphaproteobacteria; order Hyphomicrobiales; family Methylocystaceae; genus Methylocystis; species Methylocystis sp. ATCC 49242. The sequence continues at coordinate 3,021,658 of NZ_KE124774.1, read as the reverse complement.
CGCCTCGCCGTCTTCGCCGCCGCCGCCGGCGGAACCGTTCCACGATGTGGCGGACAGACCGGCGCCTTCCATCGCCTCGCGGGGGACTTCGCGCGAGACGGCCGGCCCTTCCGGCTCGAAGGCGTTGCTGACGTCGGCGCCGAGATCGGCGGAAAGCGTGGCCGAATCGATCGCAAGCGAGTCCTGCGCCCAATCGCCTTCGTGAGGTTCGCCATCAGTTGCTTCGGCGACGAAGTCCGCGTCCTGCGACTCGCGGGATTCGGGTCCGCCATCGCCTTCCTGCGCCTCGAGCAGCGGGTTGCGCTCGAGTTCGTCGTGGAGGAAGGCGGAAAGCTCCAGATTGGAGAATTGCAGCAGCTTGATCGCCTGAAGAAGCTGGGGGGTCATCACCAGGGACTGGCCCTGGCGCATCATCAGCTTGGTCGAAATCGCCATTGCGCCCACTCGCACGCTCAACGCCGCGCTGCACGGCCCATTTCTTGCTTATAGCATGACGGGCGCAGCTTCGCAGGGCCAAACATTCGGCGCCGGAGGGGGCGAAACGCCTAAGGGTTAATCAACCGTCCCCCAATTCGCGCAATTACATCTTGAAATCTTCGCCGAGATAGATGCGTCGGACGTCCGGATTGGCGACGATCTCCTCCGGCGGGCCTTCTGTCAGCACATGGCCGTTGTAGATGATATAGGCGCGGTCCGTCAGACCCAGCGTCTCGCGGACGCTGTGGTCGGTGATGAGCACGCCGATGCCGCGGGCCTTGAGGTGGCGCACGAGGTCCTGAATGCCGCCGACCGCGATCGGATCGATGCCGGCGAAAGGTTCGTCGAGCAGCATGAAGGACGGGTGGCCCGCCAGCGCGCGCGCGATTTCACAACGGCGCCGCTCGCCGCCCGATAGCGCGACCGCGGGGGTATGCCGCATGCGGGTAAGGCGAAACTCGTCGAGCAGCGCCTCCAGCTCTTCCTCGCGCTTTTTCTCGTCGGGCTGGGTGATCTCCAGGACGGCGCGGATATTGTCCTCGACCGAGAGGCCGCGGAAGACAGAGGCCTCCTGCGGCAGATAGCCGATGCCGAGCCGCGCGCGGCGATACATGGGGAGCGGCGTCACATCATAGCCATCGAGCGAGATGACGCCCCTGTCGGGTTTCACGAGACCCGTGATCATATAAAAAACAGTGGTCTTTCCCGCGCCATTGGGACCCAGCAGACCGACCGCCTCGCCCCGCTTGACGTGCAGACTGACGTCCTCGACCACCCGGCGGGCCTTGTAGGACTTTGCGAGATTATGGACCGAGAGCAGCCCCTGCCCGTCATGGCCGGGCCCTTCGAGATAGGAGCCGGGGGAGAAGGCGGCGTCAGGGCCGCCGGGCTCGGGCGCGGTTTTCGCTCGGGCCCAGGCCGGCGCATCTTCCGGCGGCGCATCGGCGCCTAAATTTTCGGCGCCGAGATCCTCCGCCTCCGCCAGATTGTCCAGCTTGTGCGACCGCCAATTCGTCAAACGCGCCTGCGCCACGCCGAAAGCCCGGCTCAGGGGCTCGAGGGCGGCGCGCAGGCGCGTCGAAAGGGCGGTCAGATAATTCAAACGAAGCGTCCGTCACGAAGGAAGAAACACAGGAAAGATTTTTGCGGCCCGCCCCTTACCCTCCGCAAGTACGCCCCGCGGCCAAGCTTGGCCATTGCAAGACGCTCTAAATCATTCACGCGATTTCAGCCATAAGGGTCAGGCCCAGGGACGCGACTGCGCCGCCGCTTTTTCATAGGCGTCGATCTTGTCGGCCCGCTGGAGCGTCAGGCCGATGTCGTCGAGGCCGTTCAGCAGGCAATGCCTGCGGAAGGGATCGATGTCGAACTTCACCACGCCGCCGTCCGGTCCGCGAATCTCCTGGGCTTCGAGGTCGATCGTCATCGTGGCGTTGGCGCCGCGTTTGGCGTCGTCCATCAGCTTGTCGAGTTCGGCCTGCGTCACCTTGATCGGCAGAATGCCGTTCTTGAAGCAGTTATTGTAGAAAATGTCGGCGAAGCTCGTGGAGATGATGCAGCGCAGGCCGAAGTCGAGCAGCGCCCAGGGGGCGTGTTCGCGCGACGAGCCGCAGCCGAAATTGTCGCCGGCGACGAGGATGCTCGCGTTGCGATAGGCTGGCTGATTGAGCACGAAATCCGGATTCTCGGAGCCGTCCTCGCGGTAGCGCATTTCAGAGAAAAGGCCCTTGCCCAGCCCCGTGCGGGCGATCGTCTTCAGATATTGCTTGGGGATGATCATGTCCGTGTCGACGTTCATGATCGGCATCGGCGCCGCGACGCCGGTAAGCGTGGTGAATTTCTGCATCGTTCGGCCTTGTTACGGCGGCGTCATCCCCTCTCCCCGCGCGCGGGAAGAGAGGGTGCGGCTCCCCGGATAATCCAGCGCCGTTTATCAAATCGGGCGCCCGCGCGCAAAGGGCGCCCTATTCCGGGCGGCCGATTTTGCTTTAGTATCGCCGCCGTGGTCACTCTGGCGCCTCTCAAGACAAGCGCATGAATCCCATTTTCATCGAGGCGGTCGGCTATCTCGCCGCGGCGGCCAACGTATTCGTCTTCGTGTCGAACACGATGATCCCGCTGCGCATCGCCGCCATCCTCGCCAACGCGCTCTTCGCCGCCTATTTTTTCCTGAAGGGCTATCTGCCGCTTTTCGCGCTCAATGCGCTGATGGTCCCGATCAACGTCTTCCGGCTGCGGCAGATGCGGCGGCTCGTCTCCGACATCCGCTCGGCTACGCAGAGCGCGACGAGGGGCGATTTCGACTATGAGTGGCTGCGGCCCTACATGAAGCAGCTGAAGCTGCCGCAGGGTTTCACGCTGCATTACAAGGGTGACCTCGCCGAAGAAGCCTATGTGCTGGTGCGCGGCGAAGTCTCCCTGCTCGAACCCTGCGTCACGCTCAAGCCCGGCGCCTTCTTCGGCGAAATGGGCCTCTTCACCGAGGAGAACCGCCGCACCGCGACCGCCGTGGCGGCGACGGACATCGAGCTGCTTTGCGTGCGCTACGACGACCTGTTGCAGCTCGCGGCGCAAAATCCGCAATTCGGCTTTTACCTGATGCGGCTGATGATGCGGCGCATGCAGCACAATGTCGACATTGCGCGACTCTCGGGCGCGAAGAATGCGCAGAAGTGACAGGGCGGCGGCGTCGAACACCGGCGTGACGCGCCCGGCGGCGCGAATGAAAAATCCGATGCGAGGCGAGGAATAAATGTCCGAGAAAATCTACCCCGTCCCCGACGACTGGAGGACCTCCGCCCGCGTCAATGAGGCTGAATATCGCGCGCTCTACGAACTGTCGCGGAACGACCCGGACGCCTTCTGGGCGCGGGAGGCGGAGCGCATCGACTGGATCAGGCCCTTCACGAATGTGAAGCACACGAGTTTCGACACTCATAATGTTTCGATCCGATGGTTCGAGGACGGCACGACCAATGTGGCGATGAATTGCGTCGACCGTCACCTGCCCCACCGCGCCAGCCAGACCGCGATCATTTGGGAAGGCGACGAGCCTTCCGTCTCCCGCCACATCACCTATGGCGAATTGCACGAGCATGTCTGCCGCTTCGCCAATGTGCTGAAGAAGCACGGCGTCAGGAAGGGCGACCGCGTGACGATCTATCTGCCGATGATTCCCGAGGCGGCCTACGCCATGCTGGCCTGCGCCCGGATCGGCGCGATTCATTCGGTGGTCTTCGGCGGCTTCTCGCCGGAGGCGCTTGCGGGGCGCATCGAGGATGCGGCGTCCGACGTGATCGTCACCGCCGACGAGGGGCTGCGCGGCGGGCGCAAGGTGCCGCTGAAGAACAATGTGGACGCCGCACTCGAAAAGACGCCGGCGAAAACCGTGATCATGGTGACGCGCACCGGCGCGGAGGTGGACATGATCCCCGGCCGCGACTTCCGTTATGAGGAAGAAGCCGCGAGCGTCCCCGCCGATTGCCCCTATGCGGAGATGGGCGCGGAGGACCCGCTGTTCATTCTCTATACGTCGGGCTCGACGGGGAAACCCAAGGGCGTGTTGCACACGACCGGCGGCTATCTCGTCTACGCCGCGTTGACGCATGAGATGGTCTTCGACTACCGCGACGGGGACGTCTACTGGTGCACGGCCGATGTCGGCTGGGTGACGGGCCACAGCTATATTCTCTACGGGCCGCTGGCGAATGGCGCGACGACGCTGATGTTCGAGGGCGTGCCGAATTATCCGACCGTCTCGCGCTTCTGGGAGATCGTCGACAAGCATGGCGTCAACATCTTCTACACGGCGCCGACCGCGATTCGCGCGCTGATGGCGGCGGGCGAGGAGCCCGTGAAGAAAACGGGCCGCAAGTCGCTGCGGCTGCTCGGCTCCGTGGGAGAGCCGATCAATCCGGAAGCCTGGGAATGGTATCACCGCGTCGTGGGCGAGGGCCGCTGCCCCATCGTCGACACCTGGTGGCAGACGGAGACCGGCGGCATACTCATCGCGCCCCTGCCGGGCGCGACGGCGCTCAAGCCCGGCTCCGCGACGCGGCCGCTGTTCGGCGTCGCGCCGGAGATCGTGGACGCGACGGGCGCGGTGCTGGAAGGGGCCTGCGAGGGAAATCTCGTCATCGCCGATTCGTGGCCGGGACAGATGCGCACGGTCTTCGGCGATCACGAGCGCTTCGCGCAAACCTACTTCTCCGCCTATCCCGGCAAATATTTCACCGGCGACGGCGCGCGGCGGGACGCCGACGGCTATTACTGGATCACGGGCCGCGTCGACGACGTCATCAACGTCTCCGGCCACCGCCTCGGCACGGCGGAGATCGAGAGCGCCCTCGTCGCCCATGAGAAGGTCTCGGAGGCCGCCGTCGTGGGCTATCCGCACGATCTCAAGGGTCAGGGCGTCTACGCCTATGTGACGCTGATCGACGGGGTTCAGCCGACCGGGCATCTGCGCAAGGAGCTCGTGAAATGGGTGCGCGAGGAAATCGGCCCCATCGCGACCCCCGACGTGATCCAGTTCGCGCCGGGCCTGCCCAAGACCCGCTCCGGCAAGATCATGCGGCGGATTCTGCGCAAGATCGCCGAAGGAGAGTTCGGGGCGCTCGGGGATACGTCGACGCTGGCGGACCCGGGGGTGGTGGAGGAGCTGGTGAGAGGCCGCGACGCCGGCTGAACGCTGGCGAAAAATCGCGATCCATTGGCGCCCCGCGGCCTATCTCGAAAGCGACGCAAGGTTTTTCCTTGTCGTCAAGGAGGAGAAGATGCGGCGTTCCATAGTCATCCTGCTCGGACTTTTCGCGACAGCCCCCTCCCTCGCGGATTCCGACGTGGAACATGCGCGATATTCGGTCGTCACATCGCTGGACGATATCGAGATCCGCGACTATGCGCCGCAGATCGTCGCTGAGAGACGACGGTCGCCGGCGAGCGCGACGCGGCCATTTCACAAGGCTTCCGCCGCCTCGCCGGCTATATTTTCGGCGACAACCAGCCGGGCGGAAGGATCGCCATGACCGCCCCCGTCGTGCAGGAAAAAGGCGAGAAAATCTCAATGACCGCGCCCGTCGCACAGGAGCGCTCCGAAGACGGCTGGCGTATCCGCTTCACAATGCCGGCGCAATATGACATGGCGGCCCTGCCCCGCCCCAACAATCCCGAGGTGCGGCTCGTCGAGGTCCCGGGAAAACGCATGGCGGCGATTCGCTTCTCCGGTCTCGTCAGTGACGACGATCTCGCCCTGAACGCGGCGAAACTGGCGGATTTCCTGAAGAAGAATCGCCTCGTGGCGCAAAGCGGACCGCTCTACGCCTTCTACGATCCGCCATGGACGCTGCCCTTCAACAGACGCAACGAGGTCATGGTCGAGATCCTCCGCTAATGATCCTTCGACCTTGACACGCCCGCCCCCGCAGTCCAATCGCGGCGCAAAGCCATCAAAAGCGAGGAGCGGGGGCGGGTAATGTCCAAGGCGTTCATTTTTCCCGGACAGGGGTCTCAGGCGGTCGGCATGGGCAAGGCGCTCGCCGACCAATTCGCTGCGGCGCGCGGCGTGTTCGAGGAAGTCGATTCCGCGCTGTCGCAGCCGCTCTCCGGACTGATGTTCGAAGGCCCCGAGGCGGAGCTGACGCTCACCGCCAACGCCCAGCCGGCGCTGATGGCCGTCTCTCTCGCCGCCATTCGCGTGCTCGAGGCGGAATGCGGCCTCGATCTTCGGCGCGACGCCGCCTTCGTCGCCGGCCATTCGCTCGGCGAATATTCGGCGCTCGCCGCCGCCGGCGCGCTGACGATCGCCGACACGGCGAAGCTCCTGCGCATCCGCGGCGACGCCATGCAGAAGGCTGTTCCGGTGGGCGAGGGCGCCATGGCGGCGCTGCTCGGCGCCGAACTCGATCAGGCGCGGGAAATCGCCGGGGCCGCGGCGGCGGCGCGCTCCGCCTGCTGTCAGGTCGCCAACGACAATGGCGGCGGGCAGGTCGTGATTTCCGGCGCGAAGGCCGCCGTGGAGAAGGCGATGGACATCGCGAAGGAAAAGGGAATCAAGCGCGCCGTGCTTTTGCCGGTTTCCGCGCCCTTCCATTGCGCGCTGATGCAGCCCGCCGCCGACGCCATGGCCGAGGCGCTCGCGGGCGCGAAGATTGCCGCGCCCTGCGTTCCCGTCGTCGCCAATGTCACGGCGGCGCCGGTCAGTGATCCGGAATTGATCCGCAAGCTTCTCGTCGAGCAGGTGACGGGCGCGGTGCGCTGGCGTGAATGCGTCGCCTTCATCGCCGGGCAGGGCGTGACCAAATTCGTCGAATGCGGCTCGGGAAAGGTGCTCGCGGGCCTGCTGAAGCGAATCGCGCCGCAGGCGGCGGGCATTTCCGTCGGCGCGCCGGCCGATCTGGACGCCTATCGCGCCTTCGTCTGATCGACGACGGACGGCCAAACAAAAAAGCCCGGCCTTGCGGCCGGGCTTTCTGCTTCTCGACTGGAAAGCCGATCAGTAGCTCGCCAACACCGGAGCCGGAGCGCCGAAGTTGAAGTGATAGTTGATGCCCGCGCGAACTGTGTGGAAGCGGGTGTTCGTGCGGAAATTGTTGCCGCCGTTCCAGCCCCAGCCGGCCCAGTTGGCGTTGTTGCCGTTGTTGCCGGAAAGCTGGGTGTAGAGGTACTCGACCTTGGCCGACCAGTTCGGCCAGAACATCCACTCGGCGCCGCCGCCGGCGGTCCAGCCGGTGCCGGTCGTGTTCCAGCTCGAGAAGCCGCCGTTGCTGGCGATCTCGCCGTAAGCGAAGCCGCCCGTGCCGTACAGCAGCAGGGTGGGCATGCTCGGGAAGGTCAGGCCGAGACGGCCGCGGACCGTGCCGAACCAGTTGAGGCGGGCCGAAGCGCCGCCGTTGCCCCAGCCGAGGCCCAACAGCCAGGCGGTGTTGTTGGCGTTGCCGCCGCTGCCGATGCTGGTGCCCTGGAAGTCGGCCTCGGCGCCCACGACGAACATCGGGGTCAGCTGATAGTTGTAGCCGATCTGGCCGCCGCCGACGACGCCGCCGGAGTTGCTGTTATTGCCGGTCCAGCCCCAGCCAGCGTTGTTGCTGCCGTTGGTCAGCCAGCCGCCGCCGAGGTTGAGACCCGCGTAGAAGCCGGTCCAGGTCATGACCGGCGGCGGCGGGATGTAGGCCGGCGGGGCCTTGCGCGAGGGGAGGTCGGCCGCCTGAGCGGCGCCGGCCGAAAGGGCGATCGCCAGGGCGAGCGCCGAGATGGCAGTCTTCATGTCGCAATCCTTATGTTCAAGCCACATTCCGTTTTAGACCCGCATCCATCCCGTGACTGAAAGGACAAAATCGGACGCGAACCTCCAAGCCGGAACAGTGTCGTCAAAATCGCCGCCGAAAACAACAAACAGAGGGTTAATTCGGGCCCGAATCGGGCGAAAGATTCCCGGTGTTGCAATCCTGTCACTACCTTGAACTTGCTCGTTAAACTGGAACTTGACTGGAAAGCTGCGTGTAAAATCGATGGAATTTCGACGCTGGCGCCATCGATTCGGCTCAATCCGTCATGAACAGGAGACAGTTCTCGCGAGGGACTCGCTTTTGTCCGGTTTCCTATTAAACCGAGTTCGACAGCCTGACGCGACGGCTTTCCCGACGCGTTAAGGAAATGGGAGGAAGGGGAAAGATGTTCGACCTGACTGGCAAGACGGCGCTGGTGACCGGCGCAAGCGGCGGCATCGGCAAGGATATCGCCCGCGCGCTGCACGCGGCCGGCGCGACGGTGGCGCTGTCGGGGACCCGCCGCGAGGCGCTCGAAACGCTGGCGGGCGAAATCGGCGCGCGCGCGCATGTGCTGCCGTGCAATCTCGCCGACAAGGAAGAAACCGAGAAGCTCGTTCCCGCGGCCGAGGCCGCCATGGGCGGGCTGGACATTCTCGTCAACAACGCCGGTGTGACACGTGACATGTTATTCATGCGTCTCAAGGACGAGGATTGGGACACCGTTCTCAACATCAATCTCACCTCCGCCTTCCGCCTGTCGCGGGCGGCGCTGCGCGGCATGATGAAAAAGCGCTTCGGCCGAATCATCGGGATCACCTCGGTCGTCGGCGTCACCGGCAATCCGGGCCAGGGCAATTACGCGGCCGCGAAGGCCGGCATGATCGGCATGTCGAAGTCGCTCGCCGGCGAAGTCGCGTCGCGCGGCGTGACGGTCAATTGCGTCGCGCCGGGCTTCATCGAGAGCCCGATGACCGACGCGCTCACGGACGCCCAGAAAGAGAGAATTCTCGGCGCGGTTCCGGCCGGCCGGCTGGGAACCGGCGCCGACATCGGCGCGGCCGTCGTCTATCTCGCCAGCGTCGAGGCCGGCTACGTCACCGGACAGACGCTGCACGTCAACGGCGGCATGGCCATGATCTAGCGGCGGTCGTCCCCCGGGAACGACGCGGCGAAGACGGGACAGGGGCGGCGCGACGAGTTCGCGCCCTCTCGCCAACCCAATCGAAGTATGTTACCTGAACGTCGCCGCGTGAGGGGCGGCGTCGCCGTATATCCCGATTGAAGGCCAGGCCGCTGCTTGACAGTCGGCGCCGCTTTTGGAATCCGGTTGGCGCTCGATAATTTGGAGGAAACGGCGGTCGCAAGCTGCTTGATGAGCTTGCCAGCGCCGGTATTGGTGCGAGCACCACAGCAACAGGGACTTAATGAGATGAGCGATGTCGCCGAGCGCGTGAAGAAGATCGTTGTCGAACACCTCGGCGTCGAGCCCGAAAAGGTCGTCGACAAGGCGAATTTCATCGACGATCTGGGAGCTGATTCGCTCGACACCGTCGAGCTGGTCATGGCTTTCGAGGAAGAGTTCGGCGTCGAGATTCCGGACGACGCGGCGGAGACCATTCTCACCGTCGGCGACGCCGTGAAGTTCCTCGAAAAGGCGAAGGCCGCCTGACGATCGAAAGTCCAGGAAGCGCGGAGCGTCCATCGCTGCGCGCTTTTCTTTACCGCTGCCGGCCTTTGGCGTCGTTCGAAGGTCGGAAGCCGTCCGACAGTTTTTGAGGAAGTCGAGTGCAAGCCATGCGCAGGGTGGTCGTCACCGGTCTTGGCGTCGTGTCGCCTTTGGGATGCGGCGTTGAAACAAACTGGCGGCGTCTGGTCGCCGGCGAACACGGCTTCCGCCGCATAGACACATTCGAGGTCGATGATCTCGCATGCCAGGTGGCGGCGGTCATTCCGCGCGGCGACGGATCCAACGGGTCCTTCAACCCGGACGAATGGTTCGACCCCAAGGAACAGCGCAAGGTCGATGATTTCATCGTCTATGGCGTCAGCGCCGCCACGCAGGCGCTGAAAGACGCCGGCTGGAAGCCGCAGACGCCCGAGGAGCAGGAAACCACCGGCGTCCTCATCGGCTCCGGCATCGGCGGCCTGGGCGGCATTTACGAAACCTCGATCACCCTGAAGGAAAAGGGCCCGCGCCGCGTGTCGCCCTTCTTCGTCTCGGGCCGCATCATCAATCTCGTCGCCGGCTACGTCTCGATCATGCACGGCCTCAAGGGTCCGAATCACGCGGTCGTGACGGCCTGCGCGACGGGCACCCACGCCATCGGCGACGCCGCCCGGATCATCGCCATGGGCGACGCCGACGTGATGGTCGCCGGCGGCGCGGAATCCCCCGTCAACCGCATTGGCGTCGCGGGATTCGCCGCCTGCCGCGCGCTCACCACCGGCTTCAACGATCGGCCCGAAGCGGCCTCCCGGCCTTACGACAGGGATCGCGACGGCTTCGTGCTCGGAGAAGGCGCCGGCTGTGTGGTGCTGGAGGAATATGAGCACGCCAGGGCTCGCGGCGCGAAAATCTACGCCGAGCTGATCGGCTATGGCATGTCGGGAGACGCCCATCACATCACCGCCCCGGCTCCCGACGGCGACGGCGCCTATCGCTGCATGAAGGCGGCGCTGAAACGGGCCGACATCTCGGTGACCGACATCGATTACGTCAACGCGCATGGCACCTCGACGCCGCTCGGCGACGAGATCGAGCTGCGGGCGGTCGAGCGGCTGATCGGCAATGTCGAGCCGAAACTCTCCATGTCGTCGACGAAATCGGCGATCGGCCATCTTCTCGGCGCCGCCGGCGCGGTGGAGGCGGTCTATACGATCCTGGCGATGGCCCATCAGATCGCGCCGCCGACCCGCAATCTCGACAATCCGTCGGTGGAAACGGCGATCGACCTCGTTCCGCACAAGGCGCGGCCGCGCGAGATCAATCTGGCGCTGTCGAACTCCTTCGGATTCGGCGGCACCAACGCCTCGCTCGTTTTCCGGCGCCCGCAATAAGGCGCGACCTTTCGAGCAAAATGGGGATAGCGCGAGCGAAATTGTATCGCTTCGCGCTTTAGCCTGTTAACCATGTTCCCGCTTTCCTGAATTCGCCACAATGACCGATAGTGTAAGTCATTCGGCGACAAGCGCTTGCGCGAGATTTCTCCGCCCGGCGCGGTGAGTTGGATTGGCGTGACATGATGATCGACACCGACGATACGGGCGACAAGGCGAAGGCTGAACCGCAGGCCGAGGCGAAAGACGCCGCCGCCGCGCCAAAGCCGGCGAGCGAATCCGCCGCGCAGCCGGCCGCAAAGGCCCCGGAGGCGAAGGCCCCCGACGCGACGCCCGCAGCCGCGGCGAAGGCCGAAGCGCCCAAAGCTGACGCCTCCGGAGACGAACCGGCCAAAGCCGAAGCGCCCCGGACCGAGCCGAGAACGCCGGAGCCGATCAAGGCGGCGGAGCCCAAACCCGCGGCGGAGCCAAAGCCCGCAGCGCCGCCGATCGTTGTGGACGCCAGGCCCGAAACGAAGCCCGACGAGGGCTCTTCCTTTTTCCGCCGCCGCGCCACGCTGCAGAGCGGCGCCCAGACCCTGCAGCCGCAGGCTCCGCCGCCGCCCCCGCCGCCAAAGAAAAAGAAGCGCCGCGACGGCATGCTGTCGGCGACGAGCGGCTTCCTGAGTTTCCTTCTCGTCGCGCTGGTCGCCGGCGCCTTCGGCTTCATCGCCGTGATGCACAAGCTGAAGGAGCCCGGCCCGCTCGCCGCGGACAAGATCGTCTATATTCCGCCGCGCAGCGACGTGATCGAGATGATCGCCCAGCTCGAACGCGAAGGCGTCATCGACAGCCCGAGCCTGATGAATTTCGCGACCATGGTGGAGGGCGCGCGCGGGAAGCTGAAACAGGGCGAATATCTCTTCAAGAAAAAGGTCAGCCTTCGCGAGGTCATCGACGAACTCGTCGCCGGTCGCGTGCTGATGCACAGCCTGACCATCCCCGAGGGCCTGACGAGCGAGCAGATCGCCCAGCGGCTGCGGGAGTCGGACCTGCTGGCGGGCGACATCATCGAGACGCCGAAGGAAGGCGCGCTGCTTCCGGAGACCTACAAGTTCCCCCGCGGCTTTCCGCGCGCGCGTCTGATCTCCAAGATGCAGGAGGACCAGCGCAAGCTTCTCGAACACATTTGGGCGAAACGCGCGAAGGACCTGCCGCTGCGCACGCCGTTCGAACTCGTGACCCTCGCCTCCATCGTCGAGAAGGAGACCGGCAAGACCGAGGAGCGACCGCGCGTCGCCGCCGTCTTCATGAACCGGCTGCGCAAGGGCATGCGTTTGCAGTCCGACCCGACGATCGTCTATGGCCTCGTCGGCGGCAAGGCGAGCCTGGGTCGCGGCATTCTGCGCTCCGAAATCGAGAAATGGACGCCCTACAACACCTACGCCATTGACGGCCTGCCGCCCGGCCCGATCGCCAATCCGGGCAAGGCCGCGCTGGAAGCGACCGCCAATCCGGCCAACACCCGCGACCTTTATTTCGTCGCCGACGGCACGGGCGGCCACGTCTTCGCCGAATCTCTCGACCAGCATTCGCGCAACGTCCAGAGCTGGCGAAAGATCGAGAAGGATCAAAAGGAGAAGAACGGCCTCGACGCCGACAAGGCGGCTCCTGCCGCCGTTCCTCCCGCAACGCCGAAAAGCGACAAGCGGACCGAGGCGCCGATCGGGCGTCTGGTCGATGTCGCGGGCGCCCACGACGACTACACGCCCGGCAGGGCGATGGCCCCGGACGACGGAGCCACGCACCGCCTCGGAAAATACGGCCCCGCAGGAGCCTTCTTCTTCCTCGGTGGCCTCGAGGATCCCACGGAAACGGCGAGCGCCCAGTTCGCGGCCCTGAGGCCGGCGCGCCCCTTCTTCACGGAAGAAGCGGCGCAACTGAAGACGCCGCAGGCGGGCGGCTTCAATCCCGATCTGCTCGCCTCCGGCGCCGCTCCCGGAGCCGAGGGCGAAGACGGCGGGCCGCTCGGTCCCGACATGATGGCGCGCGAAAGCGCCGATGGCCGCGCGCTGCCCGATGACGACATCGCCGCCTATCCGGTCTCGCCCGCGCGCCGCGCCGAGCAGAAGGCCCGCGCCGCGAGACTCGGCCTCTCGGCCGGCTCGGACGAACTGCCCCGCGAGGCGCTGGGCGAGAAGGTTTCGCCGGAAGACGCCGCCCCCGCGACTCAGACCGCCGAGGCGCCCATCGCTCTCGCCCCTGCCCCGCAGCGGGCGCGGCCGCGCGCATTCGACGCTTCAGAAGGCACCGCGCTCGATCCGCTGCGCGACAAGAGCTGGGATCTGACCTCCGCCAAGACCGTTCCCGCGAGCGCCAGTTTCCGATAAGCGAAAGAGCGTCGCCCGCCGCCCCGGAGTCCCGATGACAGTCGCCAGCATGACCGGATTCGCCCGCGCGCAGGGAAGCCTCGGGCCCTGGTCCTATGCGTGGGAGCTGAAAAGCGTCAATTCCAAGGGGCTCGACCTGCGGCTGCGGGTTCCGCCGACTTTCGACGCCGTTGAAATCAAGGCCCGCGCCGCCATCTCCGCCCGCCTCGCGCGCGGCTCCATCTTCGCCAGTCTCACCGCCAAACGCGCAGATGAGGAAGCCGCTGTGCGCGTCAATCGCGCCGCGCTCGACCGTCTGCTCGCCGCGCTCGACGACGTGCCCCTCCACCCCAATCTCGGCCCCGCCTCGCTCGACGGACTGCTCAACGTCCGCGGCGTCATTGAGGTCGTGGAGCCGCAGGACGACGAGGCCCAGCGCGCGGCGCTCGACGCCGCCATTCTCGCCTCCCTCGAAGGCGCGCTGGACGCGCTGGTCGCCTCGCGACACATGGAGGGCGCGGCGCTCGCGAAGACGCTCGGCGATCGTCTGGCGCGGATCGGGACGCTCTCCGCGGAAGCCGACGCCCTGCCCGCCCGCCAGCCCGAGGCGATCCGCGAAAGGCTCGCCCAGCAGGTCGCGCGGCTGATGGAGAGCGCCGAGGGGCTCGATCCCGCCCGGCTGCATCAGGAGGCGGTGCTCATCGCCGTGAAGGCCGATATTCGCGAGGAGCTCGACCGGCTAAAGGCCCATGTCGAAAGCGCCCGCCGCCTCATCGCCGAGGGCGGCCCCATCGGCCGGCGGCTCGACTTCCTGTCGCAGGAGCTCGGCCGCGAATCGAATACGCTGTGCGCCAAGTCCAATGATTCGTCACTGACGACGATCGGCCTCGAAATGAAGATCGAGGTGGAGCAGTTGCGCGAGCAAGTGCAAAACATCGAGTAACGGCGCGCAGCGGTTGTCAGGCGGCCGCCGATTGCCTATTGCCGGGAACCTTCCCTCGTGACAATCGTCGATATGGACACCAATCTCCCGCTGCGCCGCGGCGTCGTTCTCATCCTTTCCTCTCCTTCGGGCGCCGGCAAGACCACGCTGACGCGGATGCTGCTGCAGGACCGCGACCTAGACCTCACGCTGTCGATCTCGGTGACGACGCGCTCGCGCCGCACGAGCGAGGTGGACGGCATCCATTATCGCTTCATCGGCGAGCGCCAGTTCGTCGCCATGCGCGACGCCGGCGAATTGCTGGAATGGGCCGAGGTGCATGGCAATTTCTACGGGACGCCGCGCGCGCCGGTGGAGGCGATCCTCGCGCAGGGGCGCGACTGCCTTTTCGACATCGACTATCAGGGCACGCGCCAGGTGCGCGAGAAGATGGGCGCGGATACGGTCACCGTCTTCATCCTGCCGCCGTCGATGAAGGAGCTGCGCGCGCGGCTGGAGCGGCGGGCGGAAGACTCCCGCGAGGTGATCGAACGCAGGCTCGAGAACGCCCGCAAGGAGATCGCGCGCTGGAAGGATTACGACTATGTCATCGTCAACGACGACCTCCAGCGCTCCTTCGACGATCTGATCGCGATCCTGCGCGCCGAGCGCCAGAGGCGGCCGCGGCGCGAGCGCGGCATTGAGGAATTCGTCGAAAAATTGCTGAGCGAATAGAGAGGCTTCCCGCTCCGCGCGGCCGCGCTATCTCGGTTTCATGCCGGGTTTTTTCATCAAGCGCGTCTATGAGCCTCCCGAGCCGGAGGACGGCGCCCGCGTGCTCGTCGATCGCCTGTGGCCGCGCGGGCTGAAGAAGGAAGACGCCGCGATCGATCTTTGGGCGCGACATCTCGCGCCAAGTCATGAGCTGCGGCGATGGTTCGGCCATCGCCCCGACCGCTGGGCTGAATTCCGGTCCCGTTTTCGCGAAGAGCTGATGTCGCCGGAAGCTCGGGAGCAGCTCGAGGCGCTGGAGGCGCTCGTCGGCAAGATACGCATCACCCTCCTCTACGCCGCCCGCGACGAGGCGATGAACAATGCGCAGGCGCTGCGGGAGTTTCTGCGCGAGCGTCAGTGAGACGCGAGCGCATTGGCCAGCGCCACGAAACCGGGGACGTCGATCTCTTCCGCCCGCTTGGTCTCCTCGATCCCCGCCGCCGCCAGCAGGGCGCTCGCGTCGACGCCGAGCGTTCTGAGGCTTTGGCGCAGCATCTTGCGGCGCTGCCCGAAAGCCGCCTGCGTGACGCGAAACAGGGCGCGCGGGTCACAGGCGAGCGGCGACGGATTGGGGACGAGCTCCACGACGGACGACGTGACCTTCGGCGGCGGCGTGAAGGCGGCGGGCGACACGTCGAAAAGTATGCGCGCCTTCGTGCGCCAGCCGCAGAGCACGGCGAGGCGCCCGTAATCGGCGCGCTGAGCCGGCGTCGCGACGATGCGCAGCGCGACCTCCTTCTGGAACATCAGCACATAACGGTCGAAGACCGAGGGCCATGGCTCGGCCTCGATCCAGCGGGTGAGCAGGGCGGTCGCGACATTGTAGGGAAGATTGGCGCAGATTCGCGCCGGCCCGCCTGCGCCATGCGCGCGCACGAGTTCGGCCGCGTCGATTTCGAGCGCGTCGCCCTCGACGACCGTGAGTCGGCCGGGATAATGGGCGGCGATTTCCGCGAGCGCCGGCAGGCAGCGCGCGTCGCGCTCGACAGCGATGACGCGCGCGCCCTGCGCCAGCAATGCGCGCGTCAGGCCGCCGGGGCCGGGGCCGATTTCAACGACTGTCGTCGCCGTTTCGTCATGCATGCTCTTGTCCGAAAAGTCTGACGACTTTTCGGCAGCATGCGTGAAAGGCCCGGCGGCGCGGGCGATGCGCGCGGTGAGATTGAGATCGAAGAGGAAATTCTGGCCGAGTGTCTTCTTCGCGTCGAGTCCGTGGCGAGCGACGACGTCGCGCAGCGGAGGAAGCGCGTCGCTCACGACGCCATCCGCCCGGCAAGCCTGATTGCCTCGATGAGACTCGTCGCGTCCGCCACGCCCTTTCCGGCAATATCGAAGGCCGTTCCGTGATCGGGCGACGTGCGCACGAAGGGAAGGCCCAGCGTGACGTTTACGCCGCGATCGAAGGCGAGCGTCTTGATCGGGATCAGCGCCTGATCATGCGTCGGGCAAAGCGCGACGTCGTATTTTTTCCGCGCGCTCGCGTGAAACATCGTGTCGGCGGGATAGGGGCCCGTCGCGTCGATTCCCTTCGCGCGCAGTTCCGCGATCGCGGGCGCGATCGTATCGATCTCCTCGCGGCCGAGCGCGCCATCTTCACCCGCATGCGGATTGATCCCCGCGAAGGCGAGACGCGGATTTGCAATGTCGAATCGCGCGCGCATGTCGCGCGCGACGATCTCGCCCGTTTCGACGATGAGCGCGCGCGTCAGCCGCTTCGGCGCCTCTGCAAGCGGAATGTGAATCGTGATCGGCACGACGGCGAGTTCTTCCGCCCAGAGCATCATGACCGCGCGGTAATCGCCGCCGTAATGACGCCGCGCGAGTTCGCCCAGAAATTCCGTATGACCGGGATGCGAAAAACCTGCGGCGTAGAGCACCGACTTTGCAATCGGATTGGTGACGACGGCGCGCGCTTCGCCTTCGACGACATATTCCACCGCGCGTTCGATGGAAAGAATCGTCGCGCGCGCGTCCTGTGGATCGGGCGCGCCGGCGACGCCGCGCACATTGCAGCCGATCGGCGCGACGGGAAGCGCGCGAGAAAATATCTTGCATGCCTCTGACGGCCCCGTCTCCTCGATCGCGACGTCGAGCGACAGTTCATGCGCGATGCGCGCAATATGAGCCGGATCGGCGATCAGGAAGAAGGGCGGCAGATTGCGCGCGTGACGCGACGCGTAAGCCTTGAGCGCCAGCTCCGGCCCGACGCCGGAAGGATCGCCCTGCGTGAGCGCGAGCGGAAGCTTCGTCATCGTCATTCGTCGGTCGAGCCCGGCGGGCGATAGTTGAGAATGTCGTCGGCGCGCAGCCAGCCCTGCGAGCCTTCCCTGAATTTGGCCTTCGCGCGCGTGGCCTGGGTGCGCGCCTCGACATATTTGCCGGCGACGAAGAGGCCTTCGGCGGCCGCGAGCTGCGCTTTCGCCTCGTCGCCCTTGCGATAATAGGCCATGGACAGATATTCCCACGCTTCCGGCGAATCCTCGTCGCGCTGCGTCGCGTTGTAGAGGACGCGGATCGCTTCGTCCGTATAGGCGGGATTCTCCGTCGCGACGAGCGCATGTCCGAGCAGCGCCTTGATCGGCGCGGCGGCGGGCGCGAGCGCCGCAGCCTTTCGCAGTGGCGCGATGGCCTCTTCGGCGCGCGCGGCCTCGAGCAGAAACTGTCCCTTCAGCTCCCAGAAATAAGGATTTTTCGGCTGCGCCTTGATGAGCGCGTCCGCCCCGGCGAGCGCCTGCTCCAGCCGCCCGGCCTTGTTGTCGGCGATGGCGCGCGCGTAATGGCCGGCGATGGAATTGTCCGACATGTAGCGCCGCGCGGCGTCGCCGGCGTCGCCCATGAAGCCGACGAGCTTGGCGCGCATGAGATCGTGGCGGGCCTGCAGCGCGGGAGAATCCACCGCGTCGAAATAGGGCGAGTCCTTCGCCGCCGCCTCGAGATTCGAGATGCGCTCGGTCGGCAAGGGATGCGACAAGAGATAGGGATCGATCGTTTGCGACTTGAACATCGCCTCATTGGCGAAGCGTTCGAAGACGGTGAGCATGCCTTTCGCCGATTGATGCGTGGCGGTGAGGAATTTCACGGCCGCGCGGTCGGCGGCCTGCTCCTCGCTGCGCTGGTAGGAGAGAAGCGAGCGCTTCACCGCCTCCTGCGGCCCGAGCATGATGCCGGCCATGCCGGCGGAATCGACGCCGAGATTGCCCTGCCGCCGGCCCGCGGCGCCGCTCGTCGTGGCGGCGTAAAGGGCGCCGGCGGAGGCGAGCATGCCGGCGATGGAAAGAATGGTGGCGCGCGCGAGCTCCTGCCGTCCGCGCACGAGATGGCCGCCGGCGATATGGCCGGCCTCATGCGCAAGAACGCCGATGATCTCGTTCGGCGTCTTCGCTTCCACGAGGGCGCCGGTGTTGATGAAGATCTTCTGCCCGTCGGCGACGAAGGCGTTGAAGCTCTTGTCGCCGACGATGATGATCTTGGCCGCGCCGGAATGAATGCCCGCCGCCTTGAAGATCGGCGCGGTGTATTCGCGCAGCAATTGCTCGATCTCGGCGTCGCGGATGATGGAGACTTTCGGCGCGTCCTGCGCATGGGCCGGCGCGACGAGCAAAAGGCTCAGCGCCCCGAGAACCCCCCTGCGCAAGCCATGGCGAAAAATCGTCGTCATGGCGCGACACTGGCTCATGGCGGCGATGAAATCAAACATTGCGCCGGGCGCGGCCCTACATCGCGCCCTCGCGCACGACGCCGCGGATCGGGGAATTCGGGAAAAGGAGATTTTCGATGGTGAAAGCCCGCTCTTCGGGCGGCTTCTCCCGGATTATCGGGCGGCGTGCGCTGTAATGCGGCCGGCGAACCGGCGCTCGGCGCGCCGCGACGCTCCCCTGAAGTGCGCTGCGGTCGGGGCCCCAATCCGCGCCCCTCGCCTCGGCCGACATGCCCAGAGCGAGCACGGCGAGAACCGCGAATCGGATTTGTCGGCTCATTCTCATTTCCAGGACGATCCATCATCTGCGACAGGCAGGGGATAGCTCGGTGGCGCAAATCCCGATTTTCTATTGCGCTGCACAAGAAAAATTTTTTCGCCTGTTTGCCAACTGGTTGTAGCGAGCGACCCTTTCCATGCACGAGTGGATACAAAAAGGCCCCGACTCCGGCGTCGGGGCCTCTGACCCGAAACGCTTACTGGAGCGCGCTCGGGAAATCACGCGCGGTTTCTTCGAGCGCGCGACAGGAGATGACGCGGGAGCGGCGCTATTGGGCGCCCTCGAGCACGATGATGCCCCTCGGATCGTGCGGGGACATCGCCGGGCGGTAAACATGTCGCGGACGCTGGCGCATCACGTCGCTCGGCGAGGCGCTGATCGCGTCATTGTAATGGTGCTCCTGCACGGCGTCGCCCCAAACCTGCCTGGAGTCATAGTAACGATCATAGGCGAAGGCCGATCCCGCCGACAGAACGAGGCCCAGGGTTGCGGCGGTGAATACGAGTTTCAATGACATCGCTTTCTCCATCTGCGCGGCGTCCGCTCTGCGGGGCTCCCCGGCCTCGGCAAGGCCGTTCGTCCCGGCGCCCGTGAAACAGATTGTGGTTCATATGACTGTCATAAAAAAGTGTATTGTCCTCCCCCCCTCTCAACGGGTGTGTGCAGGCGCAGCATAGGCGCGCGAGGCGGCGATGCGCGTCTCGAGGGGCCCTCCAGAAAGCAAATGCGCGCCGCCCGGGGGCGACGCGCATGACGTCTCTTTTCTATGTCGAGCGAAGCGGAACCGCCGTTCGCGCCTTTTCAGTTCTTACGCCTTGGCGGCCTGCGCGTGCGGCACGCCTTCCTTGTCGAGGAGCGCGACGAGTTCGCCGGACTGGAACATCTCGCGGGTGATGTCGCAGCCGCCGATGAATTCGTTTTTCACATAGAGCTGCGGAATGGTCGGCCAGTTGGAATAGGCCTTGATCCCTTCGCGGATCGCGCCGTCGGCCAGCACATTGATGGCCTTGTAGGGCACGCCGAGGTGATTGAGAATCTGGACCACCTGCATGGAGAAGCCGCATTGCGGCGCCTGTGGCGTGCCTTTCATGAACAGCACCACGTCGGAGGATTCGATCTCGCTCTTGATGCGGCTGTTTACGTCGTCGGACATTTGGCTACCCTTTTCATGCGGCGTTCAAGGCGCCGCCGTTGCAAGATTTTCAAGGCGTGCGCGTCGTCAGCGCGAGCGCATGCAATTCCGTGCCGAGCCGCGCGCCGAAGGCGGCGTTGACGAGCTGGTGCTGTTTCACGCGGGAGAGGCCGCGAAAGGATTCCGAGACGACGGTCGCCGCCCAATGGTCGTTGTCGTCGGCGAGCGCGGTCAGTTCGACGGTGGCGTCAGGCAGGGCCTGCTTGATCAGCCGTTCGATCTCGGCGGCGGGCATGGGCATCGTTACACAGTCCTCTCAGTCGACATCAATTGTCGGAAAACGCACCGTCGTCTCCCGACATATAGGCGGGAAGCGGCGCTTCATGCGCCTCGCGCAGCTCGGACAGCAATATCGGCGCCTCTCCCGGCAGTTTCAATGCGTCGCCCCCGGTCACGCCAATGGCGAGGACGGGAACCCCCTTCCCCGCAGCCGCCGTTGCGACAGCCGCCGCGTGCGACGCCGGGACGGCGACCAGATAGCGCGCCTGGTCCTCGCCGAAGAGCGCGGCATGGGCAAGCCCTTCGGGCAAGCGTTCGACCGTCGCGCCGAGACCGCCCGCGAGCGCCATCTCGGCGAGCGCGACCGCGAGACCCCCGTCGGAAAGATCATGCGCGGCGCCGGCGCGGCCCGCGAGAACGAGCTCGCGCACGAATTCGCCGTTGCGGCGCTCGGCGGCGAGATCGACCGGCGGCGGCGCCCCATCCTTGCGGGCGCAGAGATCGTGCAGATAGGCGGACTGGCCGAGCCAGCCCTTGGTCTCCCCGATGAGGAGGATCGCGTCCCCTTCGCGGACGAAACCGGTCGGGGCCGATTTCGCGACATCCGCGATCACGCCGACGCCGCCGATCGCGGGGGTCGGAAGGATGCCCGCCCCCTGCGTCTCGTTGTAGAGCGAGACATTGCCGGAAACGATCGGGAAATCGAGCGCGGCCGCCGCTTCGCCGACGCCCTGCAGGCAGCCGACGAACTGACCCATATATTCGGGCCGCTCGGGATTGCCGAAATTCAGATTGTCGGTGAGCGCCAGCGGCGTCGCGCCGCGCACGGTGATGTTGCGCCAGGCTTCCGCCACCGCCTGCCTGCCGCCCTCGACCGGGTCCGCCGCGCAGTAACGCGCCGTCACGTCAGTCGTCAGCGCGAGGCCCTTCGGCCCGTCCTTCACGCGGATGACGGCTGCGTCGCCGCCCGGCTGGCGCACGCTGTTGCCGAGGATGAGGTGGTCGTATTGCTCCCACACCCAGCGCTTGGAGCAGAGATTGGGCGTCGCCAGCAGTTTGAGTAGCGCGTCGCGGTTCGACGCGGGCGGCGCGACCGACGCCGGGTCGATCACGGGCGGCTTCGGCGTCGGGACCCAGGGCCGGTCGTAGACCGGCGCCTCGTCGCCCAGCTCCTTGATCGGCAGATCGGCCTTCACCTCGCCCCTGTGTTTCACGACGAAGCGCAGCGTGTCGGTCGTCTTGCCGACGATGGCGAAATCCAGCCCCCATTTGCGGAAGATCCCTTCCGCCTGTTCCTCGAGCTCCGGCTTGAGCACCATGAGCATGCGCTCCTGGCTCTCGGAGAGCATCATTTCATAGGCCGTCATGCCCTCCTCGCGACAGGGCACCGTGTCCAGATCGAGTTCGACGCCGAGATTGCCCTTGGCGCCCATTTCGACGGCGGACGAGGTCAATCCAGCGGCGCCCATGTCCTGAATGGCGATGACGGCGCCCGACGCCATGAGTTCGAGGCAAGCCTCGAGCAGAAGCTTCTCCGAGAAGGGATCGCCGACCTGCACGGTGGGGCGCTTCTCCTCGGCGTCCGCCTCGAAGGAGGCGGAAGCCATGGTCGCGCCATGGATGCCGTCGCGGCCGGTCTTGGAGCCGAGATAGACGATCGGATTCCCGACGCCCGCGGCGGCGGAATAGAAGATCGAATCCGCGCGCGCGAGCCCTACGGCCATGGCGTTGACGAGAATATTGCCGTCATAGGAGGCGTCGAATTCCGTCGAGCCGCCAACCGTCGGCACGCCGAAACTGTTGCCATAGCCGCCCACGCCGGCGACCACGCCGGAAACGAGATGCCGCGTCTTCGGATGCGCGGGGCGCCCGAAACGCAACAGATTGAGGCAGGCGATCGGCCGCGCGCCCATGGTGAAGACGTCGCGCAGAATGCCGCCGACGCCCGTCGCCGCGCCCTGATAGGGCTCGATGAAGGATGGGTGATTATGGCTTTCCATCTTGAAGACGCAGGCGTCTCCGTCGCCGATGTCAATCACGCCGGCGTTCTCGCCGGGGCCGCGAATCAC